>JASLAP010000034.1 GCA_030147065.1 Pseudonocardia sp.
GGGCGGGGGGGGGGGGGGTGGGGGCCGGGGGGGGGGGGGGGGGGGCCCGGGGGGGGGGCCCCGCCCCGAGGGCTCAGCTCGCGGTCTGCGGGGTGCCGTGGCTGGTGGTGGCGGGGGCGGGCTCGGCGGCCGGGTTGGGCCCCTCGTTCGCCGCGCCGGTGGCGGTCAGGCTCGCGCCGTCCGAACCGGTGCCGTTGGTGAGCAGGTTCTGCTCCCACTCCGGCAGCGGCTCCTCGGCGGTCGCGCCGGCCTCCGGCTTGTCCTCGCCCTCACCGCGACCGCGCGAGGAGCGGGCCATCAGCCCGTCCGCGGCGGCCCGGGCGATCACCTTGGTGAGCAGCGCGGCCGAGCGGATGGCGTCGTCGTTGCCCGGGATCGGGAAGTCGACCTCGTCGGGGTCGCAGTTGGTGTCCAGGATGGAGACGACCGGGATGCCCAGCTTGCGGGCCTCGCCGACGGCGATGTGCTCCTTCTTGGTGTCCACGATCCACACCGCGCTCGGGACCTTGGTCATGTCCCGGATGCCGCCGAGGGTCTTCTCGAGCTTGGTCTTCTCGCGCGTGAGCATGAGGATCTCCTTCTTGGTGCGACCCTCGAAGCCCCCCGTCTGCTCCATCGACTCCAGCTCCTTCATGCGCTGCAGCCGCTTGTGCACGGTCTGGAAGTTGGTCAGCATGCCGCCCAGCCAGCGCTGGTTGACGTACGGCATGTTCACCCGGCCCGCCTCGTCGGCGATGGCCTCCTGCGCCTGCTTCTTGGTCCCGACGAACATGATCGTCCCGCCGTGCGCCACGGTCTCCCGGACGAACTCGTAGGCCCGGTCGATGTAGGACAGGGTCTGCTGCAGGTCGATGATGTAGATGCCGTTGCGCTCGGTGAGGATGTAGCGCTTCATCTTCGGGTTCCAGCGCCGGGTCTGGTGCCCGAAGTGCACACCTGAGTCCAGCAACTGCTTCATGGTGACGACGGCCACGGCCGGTGCTCACCTCTCGGTCGGGCGTGGCCGGCGGGCGGTCACGCATGCGGTTCTGCGGGCGCCGGTCGGCGACACCGCCCTGGTGCTCGCACGGCAGCCGGACCCGGGCACCGGGCCCGGGACCGCCCGTCCGCCGATACCGCGTCCGTACCGGGCGACCGGTGGACACGGGTGGCGAGCACGCGAAGTCGACTCGGGAGATCCGAGCCGCAGGGCGAGTCTACGCCGTGGCGGGACCGCAGCTCATCCGGCTGCCCGCAGTTGTCCACATGGCCGGTGGTGCATCCACAGCTCGCCGGTTCCGCACCCGTCCCGACTGCATCCGGCGCAGGCTGGCCGCATGGACCAGCACGACCGCACGAGCGATCCGGGCCGCGACGACCGCCGCCCGGACGACGGTCCCGCCGTGCTCCTCGGAGCGCGGGCGGCGCGGCTCCGGGGCCGTCGAGCGGGGCCGGGACGAGCGACGCGTGCCCTGCTGGGCCGATGTCCCGGACCCACCGCGCCCACACCCGCCGATGGCGACCGGTCGCGCACCCCGGCACCGATCGGGAGCGGTGGCGGCGGGTCCGGAGGAGGCGCGTCGGATCGCCCCGGTGACCGGCCGTGTCCGACCCCGCCTACCCGACGACGGGCCCGGCCCGCGCTGGCCGCAGCCGCGGTGCTGCTCACCCTGAGCGGGGCCGCGGCCCTCGCCGAGGCGCGGGCTCCCACCGCGGCCCCTCCCCCGGGTGCGACTCCGGCCGCGGCGCGGGGGCCGGACGAGGCACCGGCCCTGGCTGTTGCACCTCCGACCGGGCGAACGGACACGGGCGACCGGCACACCCTCCGAGCCGCACCGGAGCCCATCGCGGCGGCGACCGGGCCCACCGCCGTGCCACCACCCCGTTCCGGGTCGGTTGCGGGCCGGCCGGCCACGGCGTCCTTCGCACCCCGACGGGCACCGGCCCCTCCACCGGCGCCGCCGTCGCCACCGGGGTCCGGGCAACCGGGAGCCGGGCAACCGGGAGCCGGGCAAGCGGGAGCCGGGCAACCGGGAGCCGGGCAAGCGGGAGCCGGGCAAGCGGGACTCGACCGGCCGGGGGCCGAGCAACCGGGAGCCCAGCGGCCGGGGTCGGCACAACCGGGGCCGGACCGGTCGGGAGTCGAGCAGCCGAGCTCCAGGCAGCCCGAGTCCGGGCAGCCCGAGTCCGGACAGTCCGGGTCCGAGGTGCCCGGGTCCGAGCGACCGTCGCCGCCGGCCCCGCACTGGCGTCGAGCCCCGCCCACGCCACCAGCACCCGATCCCGCCCCGCTCCCGGTTCCCGGCTCCGTCCCGCCGTCACCCGGGCCCGCACCGGGCGCCCGCTACGCGTGGCCGCTGCACCCGGCTCCCGCCGTGCACACCCCGTTCCGTGCCCCCGCGCACCGGTACGGCCCCGGCCACCGCGGCGTCGACCTCGGTGCGGGTCCCGGCAGCCCGGTGCTGGCCGCCCGGGCCGGGACCGTGGTGTTCGCCGGGCCGGTGGCCGGGCTCGGCGTGGTCTCGGTGCAGCACGACGACGGGTTGCGCACGACCTACGGCCCGGTTCGCCCGCTGGTCGCCACCGGCCACGCGGTGGCCACCGGCCAGGTGATCGCCCTGCTCGACGGTGGTCACCCCGGCTGTCCGGTCCCCGCCTGCCTGCACTGGGGCGTGCGACGCGGTCCCGTGGAGTACCTCGACCCACTGGTGCTGCTGCGCCCCCCGCACGTGCGCCTGCTGCCCCTGGCGCCGCTCCGGCCGGGTGCACCGTGAACGCGGCCGTCACGGCCCGCCGGCTGCCTCCGGCCGTCGTCGCGAGGCTGCGCCGGGAACCGTCCCGGATCGACGCCGCAGCGCGGAGGGCCGCCACGGCGTGGTCCGCCCGGCCGACCGCCCCGTCGGCCGTTCGGCGGGCGCGCCGGTCATCCGACCGCGAGCTCCTCCAGCCGCCCGCGGAGCCGGCCGACCAGCCGGGTGTGCAGTTGACACACCCGCGATTCGGTCACCCCCAGCGTGCGCCCGATCTCGGCCAGGGTCCGGTTCTCCAGGTAGTAGAGCCGGATGACGGTGCGGTCGCGCTCGCCGAGCTGGCCCACCACCATCGCCAGCTGCCGCAGCGTCTCCCGGGCCTGCACCGTCGCCATCGGATCGGGGGCGTCGTGGTCGGCGAACAGGTCGGCGGCCCCGCCGCTGCCCTCGCCCAGCGCCTCCACGCTGACCACCTGCACCTGGCGGGCGAGCCCGCGCAGCTCGCGCACCGGCACCCCCAGCTCGCCGGCCAGCTCGCGGTCGGTGGCGGCGCGCAGCAGCCGGGCCTCCAGCCGCTCCTGGGCCCGTTCCAGCTCGCGGACCCGCCCCCGCACGGTGCGCGGGACCCAGTCCTGGGCGCGCAGCTCGTCGAGGATGGCCCCGCGGATCCGCTGGGCGGCGTAGCTCTCGAACCGGGGGCAGCGCTCGGGGTCGAACCGCTCGACCGCGTCCATCAGGCCGAAGGCGCCGGACTGCACGAGGTCGGCGTGCTCGACGTGGGAGGGCAACCCGCCGGCCACCCGGTGGGCGACGGCGGTGACCAGCCCGGTGTAGTGGACGACGAGCCGGTCGCGGACCTCCCGGGTCGGCGTGCGCAGGTAGGCGATCC
>JASLAP010000046.1 GCA_030147065.1 Pseudonocardia sp.
GGCGGGCTGGTGCTGTGGGACCTCAGCCACTCCGCCGGGTCGGTCGAGCTCGACCTCGACGGCTGGGGCGTCGACCTGGCCGTGGGCTGCACCTACAAGTACCTGTGCGGCGGGCCGGGCGCCCCGGCGTTCGGCTACCTCGCCGCCCGCCACCACGGGGTGCTGCGCCAGCCGGTGCAGGGCTGGATGGGACACGCCGAACCGTTCACGATGGGCCCCGGCTACACCCCGGCCACCGGGGTCCGCGCGCTGCTCAGCGGCACCCCGCCAATCGTGGCGATGGTGCCCGTGCGGTGCGGGCTGGACCTCGTCGAGCGGGTCGGGATGGCCGCGGTGCGGGCCAAGTCGGTGCTGCTCACCCGGTTCGCCCTGGACCTCGCCGACGACCTGCTCGCCGGGGCCGGGGTCACGGTGGCCACCCCGCGGGCCGACGCCGAGCGCGGCGGGCACGTCACCCTGCGCCGGGCCGACTTCCGGGCGGTCAACGACCGGCTCTGGGCGGGCGGGGTGATCCCGGACTTCCGCGCCCCGGACGGCATCCGGCTCGGCCTGGCCCCGCTGAGCACCGGTTTCGCCGAAGTGCTCGACGGGATGTTGGCCCTGGCCCGGGAGGCGGCACGATGAGCGCGAACGAGCGGCCGGTGGAGCCGGAGGTCGTCCGGGACTTCTCCGCGGCCATGTCCTACGCCGACTACCTGCACCTCGACGAGCTGCTCGCCGCCCAGCACCCGGTCAGCCGGCCCGCGCACCACGACGAGCTGCTGTTCATCGTCCAGCACCAGACCACCGAGCTGTGGCTCAAGCTGGTGCTGCACGAGCTGCGCGCGGCGATGCACCACCTCGCCGAGGACGACCTGCGGCTGGCGCTGAAGAACCTGGCCCGGGTCAAGCACGTGCAGCGCACGCTGATCGAGCAGTGGTCGGTGCTGGCCACCCTGACCCCGTCGGAGTACCTGGAGTTCCGCGGGGCGCTGGCCAGCTCGTCGGGGTTCCAGAGCCACCAGTACCGGGCGGTGGAGTTCGCGCTGGGCAACAAGAACGCCGCGATGCTGCAGGTGTTCGCCCACGACGAGGCCCGGCACCGGGAGCTGGCCGACCTGCTCGCCGCGCCCAGCCTCTACGACGAGTTCCTGCGGCACCTGGCCCGGCAGGGCCACCCCGTGCCGCGGGAGGTGCTCGACCGCGACGTCACCCGCACCCACGAGCCGCACCACGGCGTCGTCGAGGTGTTCCGCGCGGTGTACGAGGACGCGCAGCACCACTGGGCCGTCTACGAGGCCTGCGAGGACCTGGTCGACCTGGAGGACAACTTCCAGGTCTGGCGCTTCCGGCACCTGCGCACGGTGCAGCGGACCATCGGCATCAAGCGCGGCACCGGCGGCTCGTCGGGCGTCGGGTTCCTGGCCCGCGCCCTGGACCAGACGTTCTTCCCGGAGCTGTACTCGGTGCGCACCGAGCTGGGCGGGTGACCGACCGGACCGCCGAGGACACCCGCCCGGGGCCGTGGTCACCCGGCAGTAGGGTTGCGGCGACCGATCGGGAAAGGAACCGCGCCATGGCAGACGACTCGTCCGTTCCGACCGCCCCGTCCGGTGAGGTGGTCGACGTGACCGTGCCGCACTCCGCGCGGATCTGGAACTACTGGTTGGGCGGCAAGGACAACTACGAGGTCGACCGCATCGCCGGGGACCAGTTCCGCCAGGCCTTCCCCGCCATCGCCGAGAACGCCCGCGCGTTCCGCGGGTTCCTCCGCCGCGGCATCCGGTACCTCACCGCCGAGGCCGGGATGCGCCAGTTCCTCGACGTGGGGACCGGGCTGCCCACCGCGTCCAACACCCACGAGGTCGCCCAGGAGCTGGCGCCCGAGGCCCGCGTCGTCTACGTCGACAACGACCCGCTCGTGCTGGCGCACGCCCGCGCGCTGCTCACCTCCACCCCGCAGGGGGCCACCGACTACCTGCACGCCGACCTGCAGGACATCGACACGATCCTCGCCGCCGCGGCCCGGACGCTGGACTTCGACCGTCCCGTCGCGGTCATCCTCAGCGGCATCCTCGGCCACGTCCGCGACTACGACGAGGCGCGCGCGATCGTGGGCCGGCTGGTCGCCCCCCTCGCCCCCGGCAGCCACCTGCTGATCTGCGACGGCACCGACACCAACGCCGAGCTCAACGCGGCCCAGCAGCAGCACAACGAGCGCGGTGCGGTGACCTACCACCTGCGCAGCCCGGAGCAGATCGGCGGCTACTTCGCCGGTCTCGAGCTGGTCGAGCCCGGCGTCGTGACCTGCCCCCGCTGGCGCCCCGACGTCGGCGGCGGGACCGCGGACGTCGACGCCTACGGGGCCGTCGGCCGCAAGCCCTGACCCGACGGGAACGACGTCGCTGTGATCAACGGGGCGGCCCGATCATGACGACGTCGTTCCCGACGGGGGTGGCTCAGGCGGCGGGACCCTCCAGCATCTCGGTGACCAGGGCGGCGATCGGGCTGCGTTCGCTCCGGGTGAGCGTGACGTGGGCGAACAGCGGGTGCCCCTTCAGCTTCTCGATCACCGCGGCCACCCCGTCGTGCCGGCCGACCCGCAGGTTGTCCCGCTGCGCGACGTCGTGGGTGAGCACCACCCGCGACGCCGTGCCCAGCCGGGACAGCACCGTGAGCAGCACGTTGCGCTCCAGCGACTGCGCCTCGTCGACGATGACGAAGGTGTCGTGCAGCGAGCGGCCGCGGATGTGGGTCAGCGGGAGCACCTCGAGCATCCCGCGGGCCACCACCTCGTCCATCACGTCCTCGCTGACCAGCGCACCGAGGGTGTCGAAGACGGCCTGCGCCCAGGGCCCCATCTTCTCGGCCTCGCTGCCGGGCAGGTAGCCCAGCTCCTGCCCGCCCACCGCGTACAGCGGCCGGAAGACCACGACCTTGCGGTGCTGCTGGCGCTCCAGCACGGCCTCCAGGCCCGCGCACAGCGCCAGCGCCGACTTGCCGGTGCCGGCCCGGCCACCGAGCGAGACGATCCCGATGTCCGGGTCGAGCAGCAGGTCCAGGGCGACCCGCTGCTCGGCCGAGCGGCCGTGCAGGCCGAACGCCTCGCGGTCGCCGCGGACCAGCCGCACCCGCTTGTCCGCGGTGACCCGGCCCAGCGCCGCCGA
>JASLAP010000052.1 GCA_030147065.1 Pseudonocardia sp.
CGCAGGTGGCCACCCAGATCGCGCTGATGATCACCGCTCCGACCAGTGGCGTGACCACGAGCAGCGCCAGGTTGAGCGGGGTCGGGGGCACGCCGGCGCCGTTGATGACGACGACCAGCACCACCAGCCCGACGACGACCCGGCCCAGCCGGCGCAGCTGCAGGTCGCTGGTCACCAGCTGGGCCAGCGCCCCGAGCGGGCGGGCCAGCAGCACGTCGAACTCGCCGGTGCGGATCCAGCGGGGCAGGTCGTCGAGCTGACCGACGGCGAGGTCGGCGAGCCCGAACGCGATCCCGGCCAGCCCGTAGACCAGCAGCACCTCGTCGCGCCCGAACCCGCCGAGCGACTGCACCCGGCCGAAGACCACGAGGATCACCACGAGCTCCAGCGCCTGCCCGATCGCCTGGGCCAGGCAGTCCAGCGCGAACGACGTGGGGTACGCCAGCTGGCTGCGCACCCGGGACGCGACGATCCGCCGGTAGACCCGCTCAGCCACCCTGCACCACCAGCTTGCGGGTGGCCCGGGCGAGCACCAGGTGCCCGAGCCCGAGCAGCGCCGCCGCCCAGGTCAGCTGGTGCGCCAGCAGGGCCGGCAGCGGGCCGCGCTCGGTGAACACGTCGATCGGGGTCTGGATCAGCGCCGGGAACGGGGTGGCGTAGAGCAGCCCGCGCACGGCCTCCGGGAAGAAGGCCAGCGGGACGGTCAGCCCGGACAGCGCGCCGCCGATGCTGTTGTAGACCGCGCGCACGCCGCGCGCGTCGAGCAGCCAGAACGCGGTGAGGTCGAGCAGGAACCGCAGCTGGGCGCTGATCACCACGGCGAGCAGCACCGACCCGGCGAACAGCGGCACCGTCGCCGGGTGCTCGGGCCAGCGGAACGGCAGCACCAGCGCGCCGAACACCACCGGCGGGGCGAACCGGAACAGCACCGCGTGCCCGGCCCGCCCGATCTCCCCGGCCAGCAGCGCGGCCTGCAGGTTCCACGGCCGGGCCAGGTCGATCGCGATGTCGCCGGTGCGCACCCGGTCGGCCAGCTCGCCCTCACCCCACAGCAGCACGACGGCGAGCAGGCCCTGCCCGACCCAGACGAACGTGGACGTGGCCGCGGCGTCGTAGCCGGCGGCCTGCCCGGTCTGGGCCACCACGGCCAGCAGCACGGCCACCCTGAGCAGCCCGAACACGGTGTTGGTGAACAGCCCGGCGAGGCTGGCGGTGAGGTAGGTGCTGTGTCGCCGGAAGCCGGCGCGGACCAGCAGCAGGTAGGCCGACAGCACGTCTGTCCACGCTAGGGCCCCCCGCAACCGATTTCCGGGCTGATCGCCCCCCGCCCGGACGGCAGGAAAGCCACTTTCAGGACCGAATCCGTCCGGAAAGTGGCTTTCCTGCCACGGGCGTGGCGGGGCGCGGGGTAGACGAAAGGTGGAGGGGGTGGTGGGTCAGAGGGAGGAGAGGGCGGCGGTGAAGGTGGCGCTCGGGCGCATCACGGAGTCGGCCTTGGCCTTGTCCACGTGGTAGTAGCCGCCGAGGTCGACGGGCTGGCCCTGGACGCCGTTCAGCTCGCCGACGATCGTCTCCTCGTCCGCGGCCAGCCGCTCGGCCAGCGACGTGAACATGGCCGCCAGCTCGGCGTCCTCGGTCTGCCGGGCCAGCGCCTGCGCCCAGTACAGGGCCAGGTAGAAGTGGCTGCCGCGGTTGTCCAGCTCACCGGCGCGGCGCGACGGTGACTTGCCGGTCTCCAGCAGGGTGCCGGTGGCCTCGTCCAGGGCCTTGCCGAGCAGCCCGGCCCGGGTGTTGCCGTCGGCGTCGGCCAGGAACTCCAGCGACACCGCCAGGGCCAGGAACTCCCCGAGCGAGTCCCAGCGCAGGTGGTTCTCCTTGACCAGCTGCTGGACGTGCTTGGGTGCCGACCCGCCGGCCCCGGTCTCGAACAGCCCGCCGCCGTTCATCAGCGGGACGATCGACAGCATCTTGGCGCTGGTGCCCAGCTCCATGATCGGGAACAGGTCGGTGAGGTAGTCGCGCAGCACGTTGCCGGTGACCGAGATGGTGTCCTCGCCGGCCTTGGCCCGCTCCAGGGTGTACCGGGTGGCCTCGGCGACCGGCAGGATCTCGATGGTCAGCCCGTCGGTGTCCAGCTCGTCGAGCTGGGCGCGGACCTTCTTGAGCACCTCGGCGTCGTGGCCGCGGGTCTCGTCCAGCCAGAACACCGCCGGCGCACCGGTGGCCCGGGCCCGCGACACCGCCAGCTCCACCCAGTTGCGGATCGGGGCGTCCTTGGTCTGGCAGGCCCGCCACACGTCGCCCTCGCCGACCTCGTGCTCCAGCAGCGTGGCCCCGGACCCGTCGACCACCCGGACGGTGCCCGCGGCGGCGATCTCGAAGGTCTTGTCGTGGCTGCCGTACTCCTCGGCCTTCTGCGCCATCAGCCCGACGTTGGGCGTGGTGCCCATGGTGGTCGGGTCGAACGCGCCGTGCTCGCGGCAGAAGTCGACGGTCTCGGCGTAGAGCGGGGCGTAGGAGGAGTCCGGGATGACGAACTTGGCGTCCTGCAGCTCGCCGGCGGCGTTCCACATCTGCCCGGACGAGCGAATCGCCGCCGGCATCGACGCGTCGATGATCACGTCGCTGGGCACGTGCAGGTTGGTGATGCCGCGGTCGGAGTCGACCATGGCCAGGCCGGGCCCGGTCTCGTAGGTCGCGGTGATGGCCTGCTCGATCGCCTCGCGCTTGTCGGCGGGCAGCTCGCCGAGCGCGGTGAGCACGCTGGCCAGGCCGTCGTCCGGGTCGGCGCCGACGGACCGCAGGTCGTCGCCGTACTGCGCGAAGACGTCGGCGAAGTAGGTCTGCACCGCGTGCCCGAACAGGATCGGGTCGGACACCTTCATCATGGTGGCCTTGAGGTGCACCGAGAACAGCACGCCCCGGGCCTTGGCGTCGGCCACCTGCTCGGCCAGGAACGACCGCAGCGCGTCCTTGCGCATCACCGCGCCGTCGACGATCTCGCCGGGCTGCACCGGCAGCGACTCCTTGAGCACGGTCACCGTGCCGTCCGCGGCGACGTGCTCGATGCGCAGCGTGTCGGCCTCGGCCAGGGTCACCGAGGTCTCGGAGTGCCGGAAATCGCCCTCGTCCATGGTCGCCACGTGCGAGGCGGAGTCCTTGGACCAGGCACCCATCGAGTGCGGGTGCTTCTTGGCGAAGTTCTTCACCGACGCCGGGGCGCGCCGGTCGGAGTTGCCCTCGCGCAGCACCGGGTTGACCGCGCTGCCCTTGACCGAGTCGTAGGCGGCGCGGGCGGCCTTCTCGTCGTCGGTCTGCGGGTCCTCCGGGTAGTCCGGGACCGCGTGCCCGGCGTCCTGCAGCTCCTTGATCGCCGCCTTGAGCTGCGGGATCGAGGCGCTGATGTTGGGCAGCTTGATGATGTTGGCCTGCGGGGTCTTCGCCAGCGCGCCGAGCTCGCCGAGCGCGTCGGGGGCCAGGTCGAACGCGGCCAGGATGCGCCCGGCCAGGGAGATGTCGCGGGTCTCGACGTCGACCCCGGCCTTGCCCGCGAACGCCTCGACGATCGGCAGGAGGGAGTGCGTGGCCAGCGCGGGGGCCTCGTCGGTGTAGGTGTAGATGACCTTCATCGTCGCTCCGGCTGCCTCGGTGCTGTGGGACGGCGGAGCGGTCGGCTCCCCGGTCCGACACGCTATCCGGTGCCGGACCCGCGGCGCGCCGCGAGGCCGACCACACCCCGTCCGGAGGGGCGCGCCAGGGGCGCCCGACCGGCTACCGTGCACGCAGAACCCCCACGCTCCGGGAGCCGCCACCGATGGCCAGAACCTTCGTCCCGCCGCTGAAGTCGCTGACCTCCGCGACGTTCAAGAGTTGGACGTTCGTGGTCATCGCGGGCGTGGTGCTGACCGTGCTCGTGCTGATCGACCGCGGCGGGGCCGACCTGGTCCCGTCCGCCTCGGACGGTTCGACCGGCTGCGTGGTCGAGGTGATCACCGAGGAGCTCAACGTCCGCGCCGGGCCCAGCCAGAACGCCGAACTGCTCGACGCGCTGCCCCTGGGCGCGCAGGTCGACGCCACGGCCATCGTCACCGACGGGTTCCGGCAGCTGGAGGGCGCGCGCTGGGCGTCGAACCAGTTCCTGGCCCCGGTGCCGGGTACCACCTGCAACTAGGAGACCCTGAACGGGTGAACCGTCAGTTCCACGGTCGGCCGGCGGTCCCGGTGGCCCCCGGCTCGGGTGGTCCGCGGTGAGCCGCCCGGTCGCGCCGACCCGGGTCATCGGCGGGCGCTACGTCGTCCTCGGCGAGCTCGGCCGCGGCGGCATGGGCGTGGTGTGGCGGGCCGAGGACCGGGTGATCGGCCGCCAGGTGGCGGTCAAGGAGCTGCACCTGGCCGACGGGCTGCCCGCCGAGGAGCGCAACCAGTTCCGCGAGCGGCTGCTGCGCGAGGCGCGCAGCGCCGGGCGGCTCAGCGACCCGGGCATCGTCACCGTCTACGACGTCGTCACCGACAACGGCGTCGACCACATCGTGATGGAGCTGATCGAGGCCCGCACGATGGCCGACGTGGTCGCCACCCAGGGCCCGCTCGACGAGCGCGCCGCGATCCTGGTGGCCCGGCAGCTGCTCTCGGCGCTGGGCACCGCGCACGACGCCGGCATCGCGCACCGCGACGTCAAGCCGGGCAACGTCATGCTGGCCCCGGACGGTCGGGTCAAGCTCACCGACTTCGGCATCGCCCAGGCCACCGACGACACTCGGCTGACCAGCACCGGGCTCATCGTCGGATCGCCGGGATACCTCTCCCCGGAGCAGCTCGACGGCGCCGACGCCTCGGCCGCGTCGGACCTCTGGGGGCTCGGCGCCACGCTCTACTACGCGGTGGAGGGCCGCGGTCCGTTCACCCGCGACACCACCGCCGCGACGATCGCCGCGGTGCTGCAGGCCGACATCCCGCCGACCCGGGCCCGCGGCCCGCTCGGCTCGGTCATCGCCGGGCTGCTGCAGCGCAACCCCGACCTGCGGCTGACCGGGCCGCAGGCCGCCGCGCTGCTCGGCACGACGGCCGCCACGTCGATGACCCCGCCCGGCCCGCACTCCCCGCTGGACGTCGGCCCGCCGACGACGCCGCTGCACTCCGCCGTCCGCGCCCCGGCCCCGGCCCCGCCGCCGCGGCGCCGGGCGGTGTGGCCGTGGGTGGTCGTGGCGCTGGTCATCGGGTTGGTCGCCGGCGCCGCCGCGGCGAACGCGCTCGCCGGGCTGGGCGAGCGGCAGCTCACCACGCTGACCTACGGCCCCGGCGGCGACATGCCGGACTTCGACGTCACCTACGGCTACTGCTACCTGGGCGTGCCCGGACCGGGCCGGACCGTGGACAGCGGCGCCTCGCGCAGCTGCGACGACACCCACGACAGCCAGGTGTTCGGCCGGGTCCAGGCCTACGAGTCCAGCGTCGAGCTGGACTACGCCGGCGCCGCCCTGCAGGACGCCGGTCTCGCGTTCTGCCGGCTGTACTTCGACACCGCCGTGGTCGGCGCCGACCGCGACCAGCTGGTGCTGAGCCTGGTGATGCCCTCGGAGCAGGCGTTCGAGCAGGACAACCGCAGCGAGGGCAGCAGCACCGCCAACTTCTCCGAGCGGTCGATGTACTGCGTGCTCAGCCTGCCGGACGGCCGCCAGCTGGAGGGCACCCGGCTCGCCGAGGCGTTCGACCGGTGACGTCCGGGGCGTGGTGGGATCGGCCGATGACCACCACGCACCCCAACGTCGAACTCGTCGTGGCGGCGCTGCACCGCGGCGGCGCCGACCCGGACCGGATCGCCCGCCTGCGGGTGCTGCCCGACGCGGTGACCACCGCGGCCGCGGCGGCCGAGGCGCTCGGCGTGCAGGTCGGCCAGATCGCCAACTCGCTGGTCTTCCGCGGGGTCGCCACCGACGGGACGGAGACCCCGCTGCTCGTGCTGACCTCCGGCGCGCACCGGGTGGACACCGGCCGGGTGGCCGAGCTGCTCGGGGTGGCGAAGGTGGCGCGGGCGTCTCCGGAGTTCGTCCTGGCGGCGACCGGGCAGGTGATCGGTGGGGTGGCTCCGGTCGGGCACCCGGTGCCGCTGCGCACGCTGGTCGATCGGGACCTGGGTGCCTACGACGAGGTGTGGGCGGCCGGGGGCATCCCTCACGCGGTGTTCCCGAGCACGTGCGCTGAGCTGGTGGAGGTCACCGGCGGGGAGCTGGCGGACGTCGCGTAGCGGCGTCGTCACAACGGGTACTTGTCAGGTCCGATCGGCTGATCCATAGCATCCTTGCTATGCCCTGGGCACTGTCGAATTGGAGCCCGAGGTTCGTGATTGGTTGGAGTCGTTGCCGACCTCGCAGTTCGCGACGGCGGCGTTCTACGTCGACCTGATCGCGGATCGTGGTCCCCTGCTCGGGGAGCCGTATGCGCGTCAGTTGGACGGCAAGTTGCGTGAGCTGCGGTTCCACCTCGAGGGGCGGGCGGTGCGGGTGACGTACTGGATCGCCCCGGGTCGGCGGATCGTGCTGCTCACGGTGTTCGCGAAGACGCGGATGCGGGAGGTCGGTGAGGTCGAGCGGGCGCGGCGGGCGTTGGCTCGCTGCCTGGCCGAGGAGCACCTGGTGGAGGACGGCGATGACTGAGACGGCAGGTTCCGGCGGCGAGTCGTGGTCGGAGCTGCGGGACCGGCGGATGGTCGAGCCGGGCGCGGCGGAGGCGTACGACGCTGCTCGGTTGGCGTTCGAGTTGGGGGCCGGCGTGCGCGAGCTTCGGGTGGCTCGGGGGTGGAGCCAGGCGGAGTTGGCAGCCGCAGCAGGGATGACCCAGTCGGCGGTGGCGCGGTTCGAGGCCGGGGGCACGGTGCCGACGTTGCCGTTGCTGGGGCGGATCGCCCGGGCGTTGGACGCGGACCTCACTGTGCGGGTTGACCCGCGCCCGCACGTGGCCTGATCCTCGCCCGAGGTCGTTCACGAAGGGGTGTCAGATCGAGCGGTTCCCGCACGCCGTCGTCCCTTTGACCTACGCCGCGCGTGAAGGTCACCGAGGGGGAGCCGGCGGACGTGGCGTGATCGGCTGCCGGTGGTCCGTCAGCCGGCCCAGGTGACGATCAGCAGGTCGACGCGCTGCTGGTCGTCGAGGATCAAGTAGGTGATCATCCCGAGGTCACCGAAGGGGAGTTGGCGGACCGGTCCGTCGGGGTTGGTGTCGTTGAGCGGTCGCCCGTTCCACGGCACCAGTTCGAGGACGCCGAGTGCGTCGGCCAGTGCGGTCAGACCTGGTTGCGGGAGTGCTGAGATCTGCTGCTCGGCCAGCGGGTCGACATCGATCGAGTAGGTCACTCCGGCAGCCCGAGCTCCGCCCTGAGCTGGTTCCAGGGCATGGCCCGGGGGTGGCGTTCACCAGTGCGGAGCCGTTCCTCGGCGCTGGCGAGCACGGCTCGGTAGCGATCGTGTCCGGTTGCCGTGGCCACCCAGGCCACCCGGCGCCAGGTGTCCAGGACGCGGTGGACCTCGGTGAGGTCGAGTTCGCGGGTGGCGCGGGCCATGACGTCCTGCCACTGCCGGTCGAACTCCGCTGCGTCCTCGGGGAGCAGCGCGGCACGCACCTGCGCTGGGGACGCGTTGGCGAACGGCGGCCGACCCGGCACCGGAGCGGAGTCGGCGGTGGCGGTCATGCCGGCAGGATAACCAGGGCAGGCGACATCTCGCGGGGAACGCGGCTCCACGGCATGGCCTCGGGGTGGCGTTCCCCCGTGCGAGCCCGTTGTTCTTCGCCGGCGAGTACGGCTCGGGTAGCGATCGATCCGGTTGCGGTGGTCACCCACGCAACCCGACGTCAGCTGCCGGGAGAGCCTGTTGACGAAAATTATTGTCGGCGGGATCCTCGGGGGCGTGACCGATACGTTCGAGATGCACCTCGTCCTCCCCGCCCCGCCCGAGGCGGCGTGGGCCCACCTGCGCGAACCGGAGCTGATCCGGCGCTGGTTCGGCTGGCACCACGACGGCTTCGACGCCGAGCTGCGCGAGGTGTTCGCCGATGCGGTGACCGTCGAGCGGTCCGGGCGCGAGCTGGTGATGGCCGGCACGCACCGGTTCGTGATCGACGGGCACCCGGCCGGCTCGACGCTGCACGTCACCCGGGTGCCCGCCGCGGACGGTGCGCCGCGGGACCCGTTCCAGCGGGTGATCGAGGAGGGCTGGGTGACCTTCCTGCACCAGCTGCGCCTCGTGCTCGACCTCGACCCGGCAGCCGCGGCCGGCACCCGGCACACCGTGATGCGCAGCGGCTCGCCGCGGTCGGGGCTGGTGACCGACGCCGACCCGGGCGGCGCGTGGCACGGCCGCCTGCTCGGCACCGAGGAACTCGGCGGCACGGTGTGGTTCCGCACCCCGCACCAGCTCGGCCTGCGCGTCCGCGGCTGGGGCGACGGCTTGCTCACGATCATGACCGACGTCCCCGGCGGCGAGGGGCGCGTCGTCCTCACCACCTGCGGCCGCTCCGACGACGCCGCTGCCGCCACCGAACAGGACCTCCTGCGCTGGTGGGCCGGCGTGACGGACGCCGCTCCGGCGAGCTGACCAGTACGGGCATCCGCTTGACCGTTGGACGGCCTGTACATACGTTGGACTTCCAGTCCAGAGGAGGTCCGGTGGCGGATTCG
This sequence comes from Pseudonocardia sp., assembly GCA_030147065.1. Taxonomy (GTDB): domain Bacteria; phylum Actinomycetota; class Actinomycetes; order Mycobacteriales; family Pseudonocardiaceae; genus Pseudonocardia. The sequence continues at coordinate 8,672 of JASLAP010000052.1, forward strand.
TGTGCGGACGCCGTCCTGGCGAGCCTGCGTCCCGTCGTGGACGGCCTGGCGGCGACGTTCGGGCCGTGGTGCGAGGTCGTGCTGCACGACTACCGGCAGGGCGAGAAGTCCGTGGTCGCGGTGGCCGGCAGGGTCACCGGACGTCGGGTCGGTGGTTCCCTGAGCGAGATCGGCCTGCGGGTGCTGGCGCAGGGGGAGCACGCGGTCAACGACCTCAACTACGTGACCCGCACCCGGGACGGACGGGTCGCGAGGTCCTCGACGATGCCGCTGCGCGATGACGAGGGCCGCGTGTTCGGGGCGCTGTGCGTCAACCTCGACGTGACGACGGTCCGGCAGGCGGCGGACCTCCTGGCGGCCCTGGGTGGCGCTCCGGCGGCCGCGCTGCCATCCACCACGTTCACCGACGACTTCGACGAGGTCGTCGACGCCGTCGTCCGGGCCGAGGAGCTCGCGCTCGGCCGGTCCGTCGAAGCGATGTCGCGGGACGAGCGGATCGTCCTGCTGCGTGCGCTGGAGGCGCGCGGTGTGTTCGCCGTGCGTGGTGCCGCCCCGCAGGTCGCTCGCCGGTTGGGGATCTCGAGATCCGGGTTGTACGCCGATCTGGCCGAGGCGCGCCGGGACGGCGCGGCGGGCGACGCCGCGGTCGGAGCGGACGAGGCTGCCGACGCCGGAGCGGCGCGGTGACCGGCGCATCGCTGCACTCCCTCCGGACGCCGTTCCTGGCGCTGGACGAGAACCGGTCGCAGACGAACGTCGCGCGACTCCGGTCGCGGGTCGAGGCGTTGGGTGTCGCGCTCCGCCCGCACATGAAGACCGCCAAGTCCCTGGACGTGGCGTCGCTGCTGTTCGGCCGGGCGCCGGGACCGGTGACGGTGTCGACCCTGGCCGAGGCGGAGGCGTTCGCCGCCGCCGGGTACCGGGACATCCTGTACGCGGTGGGGATCGCCCCGGACAAGCTCGCCGGGGTCGCGGCGCTGAGGTCGTCGGGCACCGATCTCGTCGTCCTGCTGGACAGCGTCGAGCAGGCGGTCGCGGTCTCGGCGGCCTCGCGGGAGGTCGGCGCACCGATCCCCGCGCTCATCGAGGTCGACTGCGACGGTCACCGCGGAGGGATCCTGCCCGGCGAGCCGGTAGCGCTGGACATCGCCGCCGCCCTCGCCGACGGCGGTGAGGTCCGTGGCGTCCTGACCCATGCGGGGGAGTCGTACTTCGCCGACGGCGACGACGCGCTGCGCGCGGCCGCCGAGAACGAGCGGCTTGCCGCCGTGCAGGTCGCCCAGCTGCTACGGGGGGCCGGACACGCCGCGCCGGTGGTCAGCGTCGGGTCCACCCCGACGGCGCACTTCGCGACCGACCTCACCGGCGTGAGCGAGGTGCGCGCCGGGAACTACGTCTTCTTCGACCTCGTCATGGCGGGGATCGGGGTGTGCTCCCTCGAGGACCTCGCGTTGTCCGTCGTCGTCACCGTCATCGGGCACCGGCCCGACAAGGGGTGGGTCGTCACCGACGGGGGGTGGATGGCCACCTCGCGGGACCGCGGCACCGCACGCCAGGAGGTCGACCAGGGCTACGGACTCGTGACGGACCTCGACGGCGTGCTGGTGCCGGACCTGCTCATGACCGACGCCAGCCAGGAGCACGGGATCCTCACCATGCGACCGGGCAGCGCGGACCCGCCGCCGCACCTCCCGGTCGGGACACGGGTGCGGATCCTGCCCAACCACGCGTGCGCCACTGCGGCCCAGCACGACGGTTACCACGTCGTCGACACCGGATCGCTCGCGGTCAGCGCCTTCTGGCCGCGGGTCCGGGGGTGGTGAGGGTCTTGGCGGGCGTCGGCCACTGACGCGGCGGCCTCGGCGAGGGCTGCCAGGAGCGCGGTGGTGGCGGGTGGGTCGGGTGGCTCGCCGTAGGTCGCTGCGTAGATGCGTTGGTGCGACCCGGGCAATTCGCTCGCCACGACGCCCTCTGCGCGGTGGGCGCGCAGGGCCGACCCGGGGCTGGTCGTCACGCCCAGCCCGGCGGCGACCAGCGCCTGCATCACGACCATGTCGTCGGAGGTGTAGCCGATCCGGGGTTCGAAGCCTTCCTCGGCGCACACCGACAGGAGGTGGCGGCGGCACCGGTCGCAGCCGGCGATCCAGGTGGCGTCGCGCAGGGTGGCGAGCGGGCCTTCGGGACGGGTGGACAGCACGTACAGCGGATCGTCGAGCAGGTGGTTCAGGCGGACGCCGTCCGGTTCGGGTTCGGTGTCGCCGTAGCGGAAGATGATCGCGACGTCGACCTTTCCGGTACGCAGCAGTTCCAACGCCTCGGGGGGCTGCGTGTCGGTGAGGCCGATCTGCAGACCGGGATGCCTGTCGGTCAGGGCTGCCACCGCCCGCGGGATGAGCGAGCCGATCACGGACGAGAAGCTGGCCAAGCGCACCCGCCCGGCGCTCAGCCCCACGTGTGCGGACAGTTCGGCGTCGGCGGCGTCGATCCGCCCGAGGATCTCGGCCGCCCGGGCAGCCAGCAGTTGCCCGGCAGGGGTGAGCCGGACCCCGCGGCCGGCGCGTTGCAAAAGCTGCGCACCGGTCTCGGCCTCGAGCCTGGCGAGGTGGTGGCTGACCGTCGGCTGCGTGTAGTGCAACTCCTTCGCGGCCGCGGTGACCGATCCGAGCCGCGCGAGCGCGTCGATGACACGCAGCCTGGTGACGTCCAGCATGCATCGACCCTATCTATGACGACGCATGAACATCGGCATTGGACGTATGAGTCGATCGGTCCCACGCTCGATGCCGTGACCACGACACTGCCTCACCACGTCGACGAACTGGCGATCTCCATCCACACCTACGGCACGGACGTCACCCGCCTCGGCTCCAGCGCCCGCCGCTACTACGACTGATCTCGATCGGGGCCGCAAGAGGGAACCAGCACACCGATCACCGAAGGAGCATCAACCATGTCGCTCGCCCGCGTCCACAATTTCGGCATCTCGCTCGACGGTTTCGGCACCGGTGAGGGCCAGAGCGCCGAGGCGCATTTCGGTCACGCCGGGGACAGGCTGCACCAATGGATGTTCGCCACCGGTTGGTGGCAGGCCGGCGGCAGCGGCGGCGTCGACGACGCCTTCGTCCAGCGGCACGATCCGGGGATCGGCGCCGAGATCATGGGTGCCGGGAAGTGGGGCCACCCCGGATGGCGCGAGGACCCGGAGTGGAAGGGCGCGTGGGGTCCCAACCCGCCGTTCCACACGCCGGTCTTCGTCCTCACCCACCACCCGCGCCCGTCGATCGAGATGGCGGGCGGCACGACGTTCCACTTCATCGACGCATCGCCCGCCGAGGCCCTCGAGACGGCGCGCAAGGCGGCAGACGGCAAGGACGTGCGCATCGGCGGCGGCCCCACCGTCGTGCGCGACTTCCTCGCCGCCGGGCTCGTCGACCACCTGCACACCGCGGTGGTCCCGATCCTGCTCGGTCGGGGAGTCCGCCTCTGGGACGGGCTGGAGGGCCTCGAGAAGGACTACCGGGTCGAGGCCACCTCCTCACCCAGTGGAGTGACACACGTCACCTTCACCCGCGCGAGGGCCTGAATCGCGGGGCACCTGCCGACGTGCCGGTGGTCGGGCGGATCACCCGGGCGCTGGACGCGGATCTCACCGTTCGGGTCGAGTCCCGGCCGCACGTGGCGTTGGCTGGTTGGCCCGCTCGGACGTCTCAACGGCCTTGCCGCAGGCGATCGCGGTAGGCCTTGGTGTTCGTCCGGTTGCCGCAGCGTGCCGTCGCGCACCAGCGGCGCAGGCCCGGGCGGGACGCGTCGTGGAACAGCAGCGCGCACTGCGGGCCTTCACAGACCCGCAGCCGGCCGTCCGCCGCCCCCAGCAGTTCGACGGCGTCCCGGGCGACCGCCGCGAGGCCCGCCGGCCCGTCGTCGTCCGCCCGGTAGGCGACGCTCGCGCCGTCCGCGCCGAGCTGCGGGTACGGCGCGGGACGGGCGGCCCAGGCGTTGATCTGGTCGATGTCCGGGGTCGCCGGTCGCGCTCCACCCGACGCGGCCAGGGCCGACCGGTAGACCGCCTCGCGCAGGTCCTTCGCCGCCCGCAGCAGTTCGTCGGAGCACTGCGGTGCCCGGTGCAGCACAGCCTGGTGCAGCCAGTCCGCCAGCGCCGCCGGCGAGGTGAGCAGCTCGGTGGGGTGCACGCCGCGGTACCGGACCGTCCAGGTGAGGTCGAGGGCCAGCCGGCCGCCGAAGGCGAAGCCGCTGCCGGCCCCCTCCTCGCCAGGGCTCGTCGACGGCGCGAGCGCCGCTGCGGTGCTGGGTGGTGGGCTCTCGAGCTCGCTCACGCCGGCGGGACGACCCGCAGCGTCGCCTCGATCTCCAGGACCAGATCGCCGGGCAGGGACGAGGCTCCCACTGCCAGCCGGGCGTGGCGGCCGGCTTCGCCGAGGACGTCCACGATCAGGGTCGAGGCCGCGTCGATGACGCGGGTGTGCCCGGCGAAGCCGGGGACGGCGTTGACGACGCCGTGTACCCGCAGCACCTGCGCGACGGAGTCGAGTGTCCCGAGCGCGTCGTGCACGGTGGCGAGCAGGTGCAGCGCCGCTGACCTCGCGGCTGCCCGCGCCTGCTCGACGTCGACCTGCTCGCCGACCCTTCCGGTCCACGCCGAGCCGTCCTCGCGGATCCCGAAGTGCCCGCCGACCTGCAACAGGTCGCCGGACAGCACTGCCGGCACGTACTCACCGAAGGCCGGCAGGGGCGCGGGCAGCACGAGCCCGAGATCGGCCAGCCGCTGCGTCGGGGACGGGGCCGGGCGCACGTTCGTCATGGCCGGCACGGTACAGAGGTTCAACTTCTGTCGGAAGAGGCGGTGCACGTCGAAGGGGGATGGGTGTCAGATCGAGCAGTTCGCCGACGTCGCGTGATGCGGCCCGGATGACTCCTTCCTCAGTCGTCGAGCAACCGCCACGCGGTGAGGGCGAGCCGGGCCCGCAGCAGTCCGGTGGGCTCGCTGAGGTCGATGCCCAGGGTCCTGCCGATCTGGTCCAGCCGACGGGCGACGCTGCTGTGGTGCAGGTGGAGGAGGTCGGCGGCCCGGCGCTGGGAGCCGGTGGCGCAGTAGGCGTCCAGGGTCTCCAGGTCCTCCGGGTTGCCGGCCGCTCGGGCGATCGCGGCCACGTCGGCGTTGTCCCGTACGGCGTCCTGGGGCACCCGGGCGAGCAGCGCCAGCGCCCCCAGGTCGTCGTGGTGGACGACCGGCCGGCGGGCGGTGGTGAAGCGGAGGGCGGTGCGGGCGTCCCGCCAGGACCGTTCGGGCCGTCCGGCGGCACCGATGCCCGCGCGCACGCCGCCCGGGAACCCGGCCGGGTCGACGGTGGTGGCCAGGATGACGCCGACGTCGGCCAGCGGCGCCGCCTTCACCGGGCGGGCCGGGCAGACCAGGCCGGCGACCTGGTCGAGCGGCCGCCCCGACCGCAGGGCGACGACGCGGATCGGCAGGTCGGCGGCGAAGCCGAGGAGCCGCAGCGCCCGGGCGCGGGCGGCCTCGTCGCCGTCGGCGCTGATCACCAGTTCGACCAGGGCGGGGTCGGCCATGGTGGTGCGAGCCGGGCCGTACCTCTCGATCACTCCCGCGGCCGCGATGGCGAGCCGGTCCAGCAGCACGTCGTCGAGCGGGCCCGGTGCGCCGGGCCGTTCCAGCCACACCGTGCCGATCTCCTCCTCGTCGAGGGTGATCGGCGTCGTGCTGGACGCCGGTGCTGACGCGGTGGGCGCTTCCCGGCCGTCGGGTGCGGCGCGGACCGCTCGCCCCGTGCCGTGCAGCCGGATCCCGGCGACGCACTCGGCCAGGCCGGCCGAGGCGCGGGCGAGCGCCGGGAGGTCCACCCGCCGGCGCATCAGGACGTCGTAGAACATGACGACCCGCAGCGCGCCCTCGACGTGCGGGTCCAGTTGCGACAGCCGCTCGGCCAGTGCCTCCACGACAGCGAGGGTAGGCGCCGGACGGTGCGCGACCGGGGCGGAACGCCCGGCGGTTGGCGGGTGATCTGCGGGGCGACGACCACGAGGCTGGTCGGCATGGATCCCGTACTGGAAGCCTTCGTCCCGCACATCCCGGACCTCGATCCGACCGACCCGGTCTCCGCGCGGGCGATCTACGCCGGGCTGGCCGCCGGCAGGTCGGCGCCCGACGCCGGGGACCTGGATGTCGAGGACCGCGCCGTGCCCGCCGCCCCGGACGTGCCGGTGCGGATCTACCGCCCGCACCAGGCACAGGGCGCCGTCGTCTGGCTGCACGGCGGCGGAGGGGTCATGGGTGACCTGGACACCGAGCACCCGGCGGCCGCCCGGCTCGCCGTCGGCTCCGGAGCGGTGGTGATCTCGGTGGGTTTCCGGCTGGCCCCCGAGCACCCGTTCCCGGCCGCCCTGGACGACGCGTACGCCGCGCTGGCCTGGACGGCCGAGCACGCGGACGGGCTCGGCATCGACCCGGACCGGATCGCGGTGGGCGGGCACAGCGCCGGTGGTGGGCTCGCAGCCGGCGTGGCGTTGCGGGCGCGGGATCAGCACGGGCCGCCGATCCGCTTCCAACTGCTCAACGAGCCCGGGCTCGACGACCGGCAGGAGACCTGGTCGGCCCGGCACTTCACCGACACGCCCTGGCTGACCCGGGACAAGCTCACCGCGTACTGGCGGCACTACCTGGGCTCCACCCCCGCCACGCCGTACGCCGCCCCGGCGCGGGCCGACGACCTGTCCGGCCTGCCGCCCGCCCACATCGCCACCGCCGAGTTCGATCCGAACCGCGACGAGGGCATCACCTACGCGCTGCGCCTGCTGCAGGCGGGCGCGTCGGTCGAACTGCACCAGTGGCCCGGCACCTTCCACGGGTCGCAGGCGATCCTGTCCGCCGAGGTGTCCCAGCGGCAGATCGCCGAGCTCGGCGCCGCCCTGCGCCGTGCCCTGGCCGGGTGAGGAGGTCGTGACCGCTGCGCCTGCCGGCAGCACCCGGGGAGCGGTGCCGCCCACCGACCTCGCCGGGGCGAGGGGAAGGACCACGCCCCCACCGGACACCGACGCCGCGGAACGGGGCTCGGCCGGGCTGCTGCGCCCGTACCTGGGGAGCTTCGCCACCGTGGTGATCCTGCAGGTCGTCGGGGCCGTCGCCGGTCTGGTGCCGCTGCTGGCGGTCGTCGAACTGGGTCGTGCTCTGCTCGCGCCCGGCCCGATCGACCAGGGTCACGTCCGGGCCGCGGTGATCGCGGGTGCGGCCGGCCTGTTCGTCCGACTGCTGTTCACGGCCGCGTCGTCCGGGCTCGGGCACGTCCTCGACGGTCGGGTGCAACTGTCGGTACGCCGGGAACTGGCCGCCCGGCTGGGGCGCCTGCCGATCGGCTGGTTCTCCCGGCGCCGGACCGGCGCGCTGGCGAAGGTGGTGGGGGAGGACGTGAGTGCCCTGCACCCGTTCATCGCCCACGCCCCCGGCGAACTCGTCTCCGCGTTCGTGGTGCCGCTGGTGTCGTTGGTCTACCTGCTCGCCGTCGACTGGCGGCTCACGCTGATCACGCTGGTACCGGTGGTGCTGGCCGTCGCGCTGGTCCCGCTGATGATGACCCCGACCCGGCTGCGCGAGCAGGCGGAGTTCGACGCGGCCATGGGACGGATCGCGAGCTCCGTCGTCGAGTTCGTGCAGGGCATCGCCGTGGTCAAGGCGTTCGGCGGGTCCGGGCGCGCCCACGGTGAGTTCCGCGCGGCCGCGGACGGTTTCGTCGCCGTCTTCCTCCGGTGGGTGCGCGGCATCTCGCCGATCGCGGCCGGGATGCAACTGGCGCTGTCACCGCCGTTCGTGCTGCTGGTCGTGCTGACCGGCGGTGCGGCCCTGATCACGACCGGTGGCCTGGCCCCGGCCGACCTGCTGCCCTTCCTGCTGCTCGGACTGGGCCTGACCGCCCCGGTGGCGGCGCTGGGCCACGGCTTCGACGATCTGCAGGCCGCCCGCCGCGCCCTCGGCCGGATCCGCGAGGTGCTCGACGAGCCGCCGTTGCCGGAGCCCGTGCATCCCCTGGCGCCCCGGGGCCACCGGGTGGAACTGCGGGACGTCCGGTTCGGCTACGAGCCCGATCGCGAGGTCCTGCGCGGGATCGACCTGGTGCTCGAGCCGGGCACGGTCACCGCGGTCGTCGGGCCCTCGGGCAGCGGGAAGTCCACGCTGGTCCAGCTGCTGCCGCGGTTCTTCGACCCCACCGGCGGCTCGGTCGTGCTGGGTGGCGTCGACCTGCGCGAGATCGGCAGCCGCGAGCTCCACCGGATGGTCTCCTTCGTCTTCCAGGACGTCCGACTGCTGCGCGCGTCGGTGGCGGACAACATCGCGCTGGCGGTGCCGCACGCCGACCCCGACGACGTGGTCCGCGCCGCCCGGCTGGCGAACATCCACGATCGGATCCTCGAACTGCCGCGCGGCTACGACACGGTGCTCGGTGCGGACGCCGGACTGTCCGGCGGCGAGGCGCAGCGGATCTCGCTCGCCCGCGCGCTGCTCGCCGCCACCCCCGTCCTGGTTCTCGACGAGGCGACCTCGTTCGCCGACCCGCAGACCGAACGGGCCGTGCGCCGGGCCCTGGCGACGCTGGGTGGCGACCGGACGATCCTGGTCATCGCCCACCGCCTGGAGACGGTTGCCGACGCCGACACCGTCGTGGTGCTCGACGACGGGGTGATCGTCGAGCGCGGCCGGCCCGCCGAGCTGCTGGCCCGGGACGGCAGGTTCGCCGCGTTCTGGCGATCCCACCGGTCGGTGGTCGCCGACGGGACCGACACCCGTGGTGGCGTACGGCGAGGGGGCGAATCCCGATGATCCGCATGCTGCTGCGCGTACTGGGACACGAGTACGCCCGGCCGGTGCGCCGCACCGTGGCCCTGATGACCGCGACCGCGATGGCCGAAGGCCTGTCCTACGCCCTGCTGGTTCCCGTGCTGCGCGCACTGCTCGGCGGCAAGCCCGGGGACGCCTGGTCCTGGCTGATCGCGTTCGGAGCCGCGGTCGCGGCCTACGCGCTGCTGCGCTACTGCAGCGACCTGTCCGGTTTCCGCGTGGGAACCACGCTGTTGCGCGGGGTCTACCACCGTCTCGGCGACCACCTGGCCCGGCTGCCCCTCGGCTGGTACACCGCCGGCCGCGTCGGGGAGGTGTCGGTGCTGGCCAGCCGGGGTGTCCTGCAGGCCATGAGCGTGATCGCGCATCTGCTGGCCCCGCTCGTCTCCGCCGCCGCGACCCCGCTGACGATCGTGGTCGTGGTGCTGGCCGTCGACTGGCGGATGGGGCTGGCCGCGCTGGTCGCCGTGCCGGTCGTGGCGGCGGTCCAGGTGTGGACGGCCCGCTCGACGGCCGCGGGCGATGCGCAACGCCACGAACGCGACCAGGAGGCCGCCGGGCGCGTCATCGAGTACCTCCAGGCCCAGCCGGTGCTGCGGGCCGGCGGCCGGACCGCCGAACGCTTCGGCCTGCTCGACGACTCGCTGCGGGACGTCGGGCGCGCGTCCCGCCGTCAGGCGCTGTCCGCACTGCCCGGCGTACTGGGCCTGACGCTCGTGGTGCAGGCGTCGTTCACCGGGTTGCTGGTCCTGGGCGCTTACCTCGCGCTCGGCGGGACCATCGGTGCGGCCGACGTCCTGGCGATCCTGGTGCTGGCCGCCCGCTGCGCGGATCCGCTGCTGTCGCTGGCCGACATCGGTGGCCGGATCCGCGGCGCGCGGGCGGAGCTGGTGCGGCTCGACGCGGTGCTGCGCACCGAGCCGCTGCCGGAACCCCACGTCCCGGTCCAGCCCGGGGGCCACGACCTGGAGTTCGAGTCCGTCACCTTCCGGTCCGGCGGCCGCATGGTGATCGACGACGTCTCGCTGCGCGTACCGGCGGGACAGCGACTCGCCGTGGTCGGACCCTCCGGTGCGGGCAAGACCACGTTGCTGCAGCTGCTCGCGCGGTTCTACGACGTGGACGCGGGCGCGGTCCGGGTGGGGGGTGTGGACGTGCGCGCGATCGACACCGACGTGCTGATGGCGCAGATCGCCATCGTCTTCCAGGACGTCCACCTCTTCGCCGGCACCATCGAGGAGAACGTGCGCCTCGGCCGCCCCGACGCCGGTGCCGCCGAGGTGCGGGCGGCAGCGACCGCGGCGCGGTTGGACGAGGTGGTCGAGCGACTGCCCGGCGGATGGGCGACCGAGGTCGGCGAGGGCGGTGCGCGGTTGTCCGGTGGTGAGCGCCAGCGCGTCTCGATCGCGCGGGCGCTGCTGAAGAACGCGCCCGTCGTGCTGCTGGACGAGGTGACCTCCGCACTGGACCCGGTGAACGAGGCGGCGGTCCACGAGGGCATCGAGCGCCTGATGGCGGGCCGGACGGTGGTGATGGTGGCGCACCGGATGCGGACCGTCCGCCGCGCCGATCGCCTCGTCTTCCTGGACGGTGGCCGGATCGTGGAGGACGGCAGCCACGACGAGCTGCTGCGCAGGGGCGGCCGCTACGCCGGTTTCCGGGACATCTCCCTGGCCCCGGTCGCAGGTGAATGAGCGGAGGGCTCCGGCCGTGCGTGCACCCCGTCACGCCGTCAGTGGGCGCGGGCCTGCAGCGCCCGCCACGCCTCGAGCTGCTCGCCGGCCTTCGTCCACAGCGTCGCGACCCCGTCCGGCCCGAGGTCGGCGAGCGGGATCCCGAAGGTCCCGGCCAGCGTGCGGGCGAACTCGTCGGCGCTGCCGACCGTCCGCTCGTGGGCGCCCCGCGGGCCGGACGTGGTGACCTGGCGGCTGCGCAGGGCGTGCTCGTGACCGTCCCGGTGGTGCTGGGCGACGAGCACCCGCACGAACGGCGAGTCGGGTGCGGTGGCCAGCTCCCGGCACCGGTCGGTGAACTCGGCGAGGTCCCGCGGCGAGGTCCGGAAGTCGTAGGAGGCGACGGTGCCGCCGGGGTCGTGGTGCATCCGCCAGGTGGCGGCGTCCAGCCGCTCGAGCCGGTAGTGCCGCTGTCCCTGCCGGTGGACGCCTTCGCGCAGCGGCAGCGGTTCGAGGAAGGCGTCGCCGATCCCCGCGTCGGCCAGCCACGTCCCGTCCTCGGCCGGGACGAGCAGCGCGACGTGGTTGCCCCAGGCGCTGTCGTTGCGGTCGGCGCGCACCCCGCCCTCGACGACGTCCACCGCGAAGCCGGCCCACCGCAGCACCTCGGCGAGCGCCCCGTTCATCTCGTAGCAGAACCCGCCGCGGCGCCGCCGACCGAACTTGTCCAGCAGCGCCTCCGGGTCGAGCGGGACGGGCCGGCCGAGCTGGATGTCGAGGTTCTCGTACGGCACCCGGGTGCGCCAGGCGACGTGCAGCCGGCGGAGTGTCGCGACGTCGGGTCGGGGTCGCGCGTCGATCCCGAGGCGGTCGAGCAGTGGACGAATGATCATCTGAACGCCCCCTTAGCGGAAGGTTTTCCTCCGCTTACGCTAGCGAAGTGGAAGATGATCGTCCAGTTCCGCGGTACAGTGACCGGATGACACCGCGGGCGGACGGTGCCGGCCTGCGGGCGGACGCGCGGCGCAACCGCGAGCAGATCGTCGACGCGGCCTGCGCGCTGTTCGCCGAGCGCGGTCCGGACGCTCCGATGGAGGAGATCGCGCGGCGGGCGGGCGTCGGCGTGGGGACCCTCTACCGGCGGTTCCCGGACCGCGAGGCGCTGGTCCGGGCGGTCGCCCTGGACGGCTTCGAGCGCGTGATGGCCACCGCCCGGACCGCCGCCGCCGAGCCCGACGGCTGGCGTGCGCTGACCCGGCTCGCCCAGCAGTCGGCGGCCGACCTGCGGCTGGCGATCCTGCTGTCGATGTGGTTCACCGACACCTGGGCGGCGCTGGACTCCGACCCCGGGCACCGGCGGCGGCGCGGGGAACTGCTCGACCTCCTCGACGAGGTGGTCGACCGGGCGCAGCGGGAGGGCACGGTGCGCGCCGACGTCGGCGCCGGTGACCTGGCCCTGCTGCTCGCGCTCGTCCTGCGGCCGCTACCGGGACCGCTGAAGGCGATCGCCGAGCGCACCACCGAGCGGACCGTCGCCCTCGTGCTCGACGGGCTGCGCGCGCACCCGCCAGCTCCGCTGCCCGGCGCGCCCGTCCCGCTGCGGAGCCTGGCGCCGCGACCCCGGGATCCGGGGGCGAGGTAGCGCCCTGTCCGCGGTGGCGTGCCGGTGTCGCCGCGGCCGATTTCCGCCAGACGGGTGCCGGGCGCCGCACGATCGTGGGGACATGCACTCCATGACGAGCGGCACCCGGACGCCGCAGCACCGCAGCGTCGAGCCGGGCATCCTGTACTTCGGCACGCCGGTCGCGTTGATCTCGACGCTCAACCCGGACGGGACACCGAACCTCGCGCCGATGTCGTCGGTGTTCTGGCTCGGCTGGCGAGCGGTGCTGGGTCTCGACGCCAGCTCGGCGACGACCCGCAACCTGCTGCGCACCGGCGAGTGCGTGCTCAACCTGCCCACGGACGGGCTGGTCGGGGCGGTGGACCGGCTGGCTCGCACGACGGGCACCGACCCGGTGCCGCCCCACAAGCAGCGCCGCGGCTACCGCCACGAGCCGGACAAGTTCGGCGCGGCCGGGCTCACCCCCGTGCCCGCCGCGACGGTGGGCCCGCCGCTCGTGGCCGAGTGCCCGGTGGCACTGGAGGTCGTCATCGCCGCCGACCACGCCCTGGCCGCCGACGACCCGCGACAGGGCGGGGGCGTGCGGGTGATCGAGACCCGCGTGCTGCGGGTGCAGGTGCACGACTCGGTCCGGGCCGCCGGCGAGCCCGACCGGATCGACCCGGACCGCTGGCGGCCACTGATCATGAGCTTCCAGCGGTTCTACGGCCTCGGGCCGCAGGCCGGCCCGTCCGCCCTGGCGGGCATCCCCGAAGACCTCTACCGCGGCCCGGACATCGCGCGCGCCCGCGCTGTCGCGGGATCCGGCGACACCGCCCGCGCGGCCGGCGCGTGATCGGCGCCGGCCCGTTCCTCACTCGCCGCGCAGCGCCCGGAGGGCGGCCTCGGTGCGGTTGCGCGCGTCGGCTTCGGACAACCCGTCGACCGAGGAGATGAAGGCCACGAAGACCTCCTCATCGGGAGCGTTCCAGGTGAACACGCCGCCATCCGCCGGAAAGACCAGCTTGACCAGCGCCAGCGTCGACTGCGTGAGTTCGGTGTCGCTGCTGCCGTCGGCGCCGAGTGCCGCCAGCATCCCGAACCAGGCGCCCAGCCGCCAGGTCAGCGCCTTGCCGAAGGCGATGTTGAACGGGATCCCGATGATGGGGATCGATCCGATCGCCTTGTCCCAGACCAGGTCCTGCACGAGGAACGTCACGTTCGGCCTGAGGTACTCCTGGGCGGCGTCGAGGGTGATCTCACCGCGGCCGTAGATGCGGCGGATCTCGTTCCACAGGTCGACGTAGAAGGGGATGGCGGCCGCGTCGACCAGGAGGTTGACCCCGCCGCCGAAGATGCCGCTCGCCCCTTGGGCGAGCGCGTTGCCGTTGGCCAGGCTCCGGGTCTTCTCGTACACCCGTGCGGCCCGCTCGTGCTTCGCGTGGTCGGCACCGGGTTCCGCCGGCTCGGGACCGGAATCGGCAGACACCAACGAACTCCTTCGATGGGGTGTCGGCGGAGCAGGGGCTCGGTGACAGCGGATCGGCTGCCCTGGCGATCACCCTACCGGCGGAGCCGGCCCGCGCGAGGCCGGCTGGGCGACCGGAGGGGCTGCGGCTTCGGTGATCCGGCCACGTCGGACTCCGAGCCGAGTGGCGACGCCGTCCGCGCCGCGGATCAGCGCCGGACGGCATACCTGACGTGGACGGCGTAGGGCGAGTGGTGCACCGAGAGGATGTCCAGGTCGAGGTCGCGGTCGAAGCCCTCGAAGAGCCGCTTCCCACGGCCGAGGACGACCGGAGCGGTGGTGATCCCGAGCTCGTCGACGACGCCGGCGGCGAGGGCCTGCCGGATGGTGTCGGCTCCGCCGCCGATGGCGACCCCACCGTCACCGGCCTCCTTCCGGGCGGCCGCCAGTGCCTCGTCGAAGCCCTCGACCATGCGGAAGCCGGAGTCCGGGTCGGGCTGGTCCGCCGTGCGGTGGGTCAGGACGATCATGGTGCCGCCGAACGGGTTCCTCCCGCCCCAGGCGCCCGAGCTGTCGTACATGCCCCGGCCGCAGATGCCACCGGTCGTGCCCTCCAGCAGCGCGTCGTAGTAGGCGCGGTCCGCGTCGGTCATGCCGGCTCCGGGCTCGCGGTCGGTGGCGTAGGTCCACGGGCCGCCCATCACCCAGTAGTGGAGCCGCTCCCCGCCGACACCGAGCCCCTGGCCCTCGCGGTCGTCGGGGCCGGTGATGTAGCCGTCCAAGGAGACGGTGATGGCGGCCTTGACCGGGCCTGTGCTGTCGGGGGTGCTCATGAGGACTCCTCGGTGTCGGGGTGCAGGTAGGACCGACGGCCGGGCCCGCACTCATCGGCCGCCGACCCGAGCGGCGTGCTCGCCCGGCGTGCTCGGCGGAGCGCCCCCTGGACAAGGGGTCGGGTTGCACCGGGCCGAGCCGGGCGTCGGCACAGGTCGAGGACGGCCTCATCACCCAGCCTCTGCTCGTCCCTGTTTGACCGACTGAGGTGGCGGTGGGTCCGGCGGTGCCGGACGGGCACTGCCGCGGTCGGCTGCCATCATGATCCGCATGCGCTCCCGTGCGGCCGTCTTCCGGGAGGTCGGCGCCCCGCTGTCGATCGAGACGATCACGCTCGACCCGCCCGGCCCGACCGAGGTGCTGGTGCGGGTGGCCGCCGTCGGGCTCTGCCGCACGGACCTGCACGTGGTGCGGGGCGAGCGGGCCGTCGCGATGCGGCCGATGGTGCTGGGGCACGAGGCCGCCGGGGTGGTCGAGTCGATCGGGCCGGCGGTGGCCGGGATCGCCCCCGACGACCACGTGGTGCTGACGTTCCTGCCCGGCTGCGGCCGGTGCCGCTGGTGCGCGGCCGACCGCCAGCAGCTGTGCGCCGAGGGTCCGCGGATCACCCGGGGCCCCCAGCTCGACGGCACCTACCGCCGGCACGACGCCGCCGGGGCCGACGTCGGCGCGTTCTGCATGGTCGGCGGCTTCAGCGAGTACACCGTGGTCGACCAGGCGTCGGTGGTGGTGATCGACCGCGATGTCCCGCTCGACCTGGCGAGCCGTGGCGCCGTGGCTCGCACCGGGTGCTGCAGCAGATGGCGCGCGGGCTGAACAACGACGCCATCGCCCGCACGCTGGGCTACAGCCCGAAAACGGGTCCGCAACTACGTCAGCATCATCCTCACCGAGCTGCAGGTCACCGACCGGGTGCAGGCGATCATCCTGGCCCGCGACCACGGCCTGGGGTAGTCACGCGGGCGCGCGGCAACGGCTGCGTCGCCCACTCGTCGGACCGGGCCGGGGAGGGCTCGACCCGCAGCAGGCGGGCCGCCCGCACCGGCAGCCACCAGTTCCAGCCGCCCATCATCGCGACGGTGGCCGGCACCAGCACCGCCCGGACGAGGGTGGCGTCGATCAACACCCCCAGGGCGATCCCGGACGCGAAGACCGCGACGTCCAGCTCACCGCCCGAGGCCATCGCGGCGAACGAGAAGAACATGATCAATGCCGCGGAGGTGACCAGCCGGCCGGTCCGCCCGATCCCGGCGACGACGGCCTCGTGGGTGCTCGCACCCCGGTCCCTGGCCTCCCGGATGCGGGCCAGGATGAACACCTCGTAGTCCATGTTCAGGCCGTAGAGGAACGCGAAGATCGTGATGGGGACGAAGGTGCCCACCGCGCCGTCGGGGCGGACGCCCAGCAGCGCCTCGGTGCCCCAGCCCCACTGCCACAGCAGCACCATCGCACCGAGCACCGCACCCAGCGACAGCAGGTTGAGCACGATCGCCTTCACCGCCAGCAGCAGCGAGCGGAACGCGCGGGCCAGCACGACCAGCGTCACCAGGGCGACGAGCGCGAGCAGCAGGGGGAACCAGGAATAGGTCGCCCGCAGGTAGTCGACCTGCTGGGTGATGTTGCCGCCGACCAGGGTGCCCTCCGGCGTGGCGGCCCGCACCGCCTCGATCGTGGCGCGACCCTCGGCGCTGCCGCCCTCCGCGGCCGGGACGACCGTCACCGCCGAGCCGGTCGGCGTGCGCCAGGCGGGCTGGTCCGGCGCCACGACGCCGGCGACCCCGGCCACGTCGGCCAGCGCCGCCGCCACCTCGTCGGGGGCGGTACCGGGTGCGACCGCGACGTCGAACGAGGTCAGCAGCCCGGTCGGGATCCCGGCCGTCTGCAGGGTGGTGAGCCCGTCGCGGCCGGGACCGGTGTCGGCCAGGTCCGCGGTGACCGGCGTGTTCAGGTTGAGGTCGAGCGCGACCACCGAGAGGGTGAGCAGTGCGCCACCGGCCAGCGTCGCGGCCACCACGCGGTGGCGGACGACGGTACGGGCCCACGCCGTCCAGAACCTGTCCGCCGACTCCTCCCGCTGCTGCCGGGCACCCCCAGCGCGGTCGAGGCGTCGGGCGTGGCGGGCCAGTACCAGCGGCAGCAGCGTCAGGGTGATCACCGCGCTGGCGGCGGTCACCAGGGCGCCGCCGACGCCGAGGCTGCGCAGCAGCGGGATCGGCAGCACGATCATGGTGACCAGACCGATCGCGACGGCGGCCGCGCTGAACACCACGGCGTGCCCGGCGGTCGCCATGGCCCGGTGCACGGCCTCCTCGGCCGGTTCCCCGGCGACCGCCCGGGCGCGTTCCTCCCGCCACCGGCTCACCACGATCAGGGCGTAGTCGACCGCGATCCCGACGCCCAGCAGCGGCAGCATGATCACGGTCGTCTCGTGCACGGTCACCAGCGGACTCACGATCAGCAGCCCGAGGAACGAGACCGGGATCGCAACCAGCGCCATCGCGAGCGGGAGCACCGCGAGCCGGGAACGGAGGACCCAGATCAGCACGAACAGCGCCGCCACGACGGTGACGGCCAGCTTGACCGGGACGTTCAGCCCGCCCGCGTCGGCGCCGGTCGCGAGCGCGTCCAGCCCGGTGACGACGACGGTCGAGCCCGGCGGCAGGAACGGGCGCATCGCGTCGGCCGCGACCGCTTCCAGGCCCGCACCCTCGCCGAGGGCGCTGCCGGGGAGCCCGCCCTGCTCGACGGGGAGGCCGAACAGCAGTCCCGCGGTGACCCTCCCGTCGGCGGAGCGCAGCGCCGGTTGTGGCGCGTCGGCGTAGGACACCGCCCGCGCCGAGGTCGCCGTCGCCGCCGCGGCGAACGCGGCGCGCAGTGCGCCGACTGTCGCCGGGTCGTCGACGGTCGTGCCCGCCGGGAACGTCACGACCGGGACGCTCGGCCGCTCGTAGCCGCCCGTGCCGACGGTGTCGCGGATGAGCTGGTTGGCCTGGTAGCTCGCCAGTGCGGGGTACTCGTTGCGTTCGGACAGCTGTGGGATCAGCAGGGCGATCGAGGCGGCGCCGGCCACGAACAGCAGCAGGACCAGCGAGATCACCCACCGGGGCCGGGCGAGGACGGTGCGCGAGAGGCGTTCCATGCGGCCAGTCCAGCGGCGCGTCCTCCAGCGGCGGTGCCGAAGTCATGGGAGTTCGGTGTGAGTCGCACCGGTGGTACCGCCGCGCAGGGAAGACTGGACGACCATGAGCGCCAGTGCCACCCGGATCCTGGTCGTGGACGACGAGCGTTATCTCGCCGACCTCGTGGCGACCGCGCTGCGCTACGAGGGTTTCGAGACCGCCGTCGCCGGTACCGGGGCCGCAGCCGTGGCGTCGGTCGAGTCCTTCGGCCCCCACCTCGTCGTGCTCGACGTCATGCTGCCCGACTTCTCCGGGCTGGAGGCGTGCGCGCGGCTGCGGGCCCGCGGCAGCCGCGTCCCGGTGCTGTTCCTGACCGCGCGGGACGCCACCGCCGACAAGGTCCGCGGGCTGCGCACCGGCGGTGACGACTACGTCACCAAGCCGTTCAGCCTGGAAGAGGTGATCGCGCGCGTGCACGCACTGCTCCGCCGGGCCGGCACCGAACGGGCCGGCGCCGTGCTGTCCTTCGCCGACCTGGAGATCGACACCGCCGCGCACGAGGTACGGCGCGGAGGGACCCGGGTGGAGCTCACGCCCACCGAGTTCGCGCTACTGCGCCTGCTCGTGGCGAACGCGGGCCGGGTGCTGTCGAAGAAGCAGATCCTCGACCACGTGTGGGAGTACGACTTCGGCGGGAACGACGGGGTCGTCGCGACCTACGTGTCCTACCTGCGGCGCAAGCTCGACGCGCGCGGCCCGCGGCTGATCCACACCGTCGCCCGCGTCGGGTACGTCGTGCGGGTCGAGGAGCCGGGGTGAGCACCCGGCGGTGGTCGATCCGCGGCCGGCTGGTCGCGACCGTCGTCGGGCTGCTGCTGCTCGCCTTCGTGATCACCGGCGGCGCGACCTTCGGCGCCGTGCAGGACTGGCGGGCACAGCAGGCCGACGGCCTGCTGACGATCGCCGCCGACCAGGTGGCAGCCGCGACGACCACCGGCAGTGCCGCGAGCGCGGCCCCGGACCTCGCCACGGTGGTCGGCCCGGCCACCCCGCTGTGGCGGGAGCTGGCCGGGCACGGTGACGTGCCGGCGTTCTTCCAGCTGCGGCGGTCCGACGGCCGGGTGGTCGAGACCGTCGGCATCGGTTCCGGGCCGGTCCTGCCCGAGCCGTTGCCCGCCGCGCTGCAGCCCGGTCCCGACGGCCCGCTCGGGGTCCGGTTCGTCGCCGTCGAGGGCGCCGGCGGCGAGCCGTGGCGGCTGCGCTCCGCCCGGGTGAGCACGGCGTCGAGCGATGTCCTGCTGGTGGCCCAGCGCGACACCGCGTCCGCCGAGCTGACCGAGCGGGTCCGCAACGTCGTCGTCGGTACCAGCCTCGCGGCGCTGCTCGTGCTGGCCCTGCTCTCGGGGCAGCTGGTGCGCAGGGGCCTGCGGCCGCTGACCGACATCGCCGTCACGGCCACCGCGATCGGGGCCGGTGACCTCACCCGACGGGTCGAGGACACCTCGGGGCGCACCGAGGTCGGCCGGCTGGGTCGCGCGCTCAACGCGATGCTGGGCCAGCTCGACCGGGCGTTCACCGAGCGCACCCGGTCCGAGGAGCGGCTGCGCCGGTTCGTCGCCGACGCCTCGCACGAACTGCGCACACCCGTCGCCACCATCCGCGGCTACGCGGAGCTGTTCCGCCGCGGCGCCGCCCACCGGCCCGCTGACCTCGCCGACGCCATGCACCGCATCGAGGCGGAGGCGACCCGGATGGGCACCCTGGTCGACGAACTGCTGCTGCTGGCCAGGCTCGACGAGGGCCGCCCGGACGAGCGGACCCCCGTCGACCTCGCGGAGGTGGTGGCCCGCGCCGTCGAGGACGCCCGGGCCGTCGACCCGGAGCGGCCGATCGCGCTCGACGTCGAGGGCGACACCGTCGTCCCCGGCGACGGGCCGCGCCTGGAACAGGTCGTGGCCAACCTGTTCAGCAACATCCGGGCCCACACCCCGCCGGGGGCACCGGCGCGGGTGCGGCTGCGCGGGCGACCCGACACCGTCGAACTGGAGGTGTCCGACAGCGGTCCCGGGTTGGGCGAGACCGACCGGCAGCGCGTCTTCGAGCGCTTCTACCAGGCCCGCGGCACCGCCGAGCGGCGCGACGGGCACGGCGGTGCCGGGCTGGGCCTGGCGATCGTGGCCGCGGTGGTCGCGGCGCACGGTGGGGAGGCCACGGCAGCTCCGGCGGCGGGCGGTGGCTGCGCCTTCCTGGTCACCCTGCCGCGACGTGAGTGACATCGGCCGTCCGGGGCGTCGCGCAGCCCAGTGGTGCGACGGCACTACGCACGCTGCGCGAGCACGTCGGTACGAGGCGGTGATCCGGTTGACCGATCCATCCGGTCCCGGTTCCATCCGGCGATGGCGTTCGAGATCCATCCCGTCACCCCGGACCGGGTCGACGACTTCGTCGCCGTGGCGAACCCCAACCGCCGGGCGACCCACTGCTGGTGCCTGTCGCACCGGCTGGCCGCCCCGGAGATCGAGGAGCTGGGCGGGGGGAGCCGGGAGGCGGCGTTCCGGGCGCTGTGCGGCCGGCCGAACCCGCCCGGCGTGATCGGCTACGCCGACGGCGAGCCGGTCGGCTGGTGCAGCATCGGCCCGCGCGCGGAGAACACCCGGCTGACCCGGTCGAAGCTGATCCGGCCGCTCGACGACCTGCCGGTGTGGAGCATCATCTGCGTCGTCATCCGCGGCGGCCACCGCAAGCGCGGCCACACGACACCGCTCATCGAGGGCGCGGTCGGGTACGCCGCGGCGCGCGGCGCTCCCGCCGTCGAGAGCTACCCGGTGGACGCGACGGCCGGCCGGATCGACACGACGATGGCGTTCGTCGGCACCCGGGCCATGTTTGAGAAGGCCGGGTTCGAGGTGGCCGGGACCACCGACGCGCTGGCCAGCAAGCTGCCGCGCCTGGTGATGCGCCGCACGACCTGAGCCGGCGCCCCCGCGGCGGGGTGATATCCGCGCAGGTGGGGGTACCCGTCGGCAATGATCGACCTCGGGGTGCCGCTGGCGCCGGACACACCGGCGGCGCCGCACAGCGCGAGCGGCGAGGCCGTCCGCACGCACGACCTGGCCGCGGTGGCGCCGCCCGCCCGGCCGGGCCGGCGCTGGACGCCGAAGCGGGTGGTCGCCACCCCGGCCGCCTACGACCACCCGCACGGGCTCCGCATCATGGCGCTCGTCGAGGGCCTCGGCCTGGAGGTGGAGCGGCTGCGCGGCAACCGGCTGAGCGGCGTCCGCGGCGAGACCGAGCGGGAGACCTACGCGCGGGCGAAGTCCACCCTGGCGATCGTGGTGAGCCCGCCCGCGCGGCGGAAGCTGCAGCCGATCGCGCCCAGCGCCGACTGGCGCTTCGACCTGGCCGAGGGCTGCCCGGCGCACTGCCAGTACTGCTACCTGGCCGGGTCGCTGTCCGGCCCGCCGGTGACGCGGGTCTACGCCGACCTGGACGAGATCCTCGACAACCTGGCCGCGTACCAGGGCCGCGGGACGATCACGAGCCGGCGCGCGGCGCGCCGCGACGAGGGCACCACCTTCGAGGCGTCCTGCTACACCGACCCGCTCGCCCTGGAGCACCTGACCGGGAGCTGGCGCCGCGCGGTGGAGCACTTCGGCGGCTGGGACGCGCCGGTGCAGCTGCGCTGGACGACGAAGTTCGCCGACGTGGGGTCGTTCGTCGGGTTGCCGCACGCCGGGCGCACCCGGGTGCGGTTCAGCGTCAACTGCCGGCCGGTGGCCGACCGGTTCGAGGGCGGCACCAGCCGCCTGCCCGACCGGCTCGCGGCGCTGCGCACGCTGGCCCTGGACGGCTACCCGGTCGGGCTCACCATCGCGCCGATCATGACGGTGCCGGACTGGCCCGCCCGCTACGGCGAGCTGCTGGACGAGGTCGCCGCCGCCGTCGACGGCGTGCCGGACCTGGACCTGACCGCGGAGCTGATCACCCACCGGTTCACGCCGGGCAGCAAGGAGGTGCTGCTGGGCTGGTACCCGCGCACCGCGCTGGAGATGGACGAGGAGGCGCGCACCCGCAAGCACGGCAAGTTCGGCGCGGTGAAGTACGTCTACCCCGCGGGGACGATGGCCGAGCTGCGCTCCTGGTTCGAGGCGCGGATCGCGGAGCGCCTGCCGTCGTGCCGCATCCTCTACTGGACCTGACGGCGGCGTCCCGGTTCCCGGACGTCCGCGGTCAACCTGACGACCGGGTACTCCCGGGCGGACTTGGCCTGGTACTTCGCCAGCCGGGGCTGGGCGGCGGTGATCCGCCGCCACGCCCGCTCGCGCTCGGCGCCGTCGAGCCGGTGCGGGGTCACCGGCACGGCGCCGCGGTCGGGCAGCTCGACCGACGTCCGGTCCGGGTGCGCCACCAGGTTGGCGTACCAGTCGGGGTGCTGGTCCCCGCCGCCCGAGGCGACGATCAGCCAGGCGTCCTCGCCGTCGGCGAACCAGGCCAGCGGCGTCTCCCGCGGCTGCCCGCTCCGGCGTCCCACCGTGCGCAGGATCAGCATGTCCATGCCCATGAGCCGGCTGCGGCCCCGGCGGATCCTGCGGTTCGTGCGGGCGTTGGCCGTGCGCTGCAGCCAGCGCGACACCGCCCCGGGCCCCCCGTTCCGGCGCCCGCCGCGACTTCCCGTCTGCTGGTTCTGCGTCATCCCGACCTCCGGTCTCCTCGGTTCGGTGCCATGCCGGGGACGTTAGGTGCGGCGCGCTGACCGGTGCTTCTCGATTCCTGACCGTTCCGGGCGGTCTCGTCGGCCCGACGGGGTGATCAGCTCGTCGGCGACCCAGCGCGCGACGTCGGCGGGGTAGGGCGCCGGCAGTCCCAGGACGATGTGCCCGAAGCCGGCGTCGATCGCCTCGCCGATCGCGTCCCGGGTGGTGCCGGGCCGGTCGTAGGAGACCGGCAGGTGGATCGAGCGGGTGATCGAGGCGGGGTCGCGACCGATCTCGGCGCAGTAGCGGTCCAGCAACGCGCTGCGGCCCGTGAGGTCGTCGATGTCGCCGCCGCCGGGGATGTTCCACAGGTCGGCGTGCTCGGCGACCACGCGCAGCGTCGCCGACGCGCGCCCGCCGATCATGATCGGCGGATGCGGGCGCTGGACGGGCTTGGGGTTGCCGAACGCCCCGGTGAGCCGGACGTGCTCGCCGTGGAAGTCGAACGGTTCGGTCTCGGTCCACAGCCGCCGGATCACCGTGCACGCCTCGGCGAGAGCCGCCACGGCGTGCGCGGCGTCGTGGTACGGCAGACCGTGGGCGTCGTACTCGCGCCGGGCCATCGGCACGCTGGGTCGGGAGCCGGCGCCGATGCCGAAGTCGAGCCGCCCGCCGGAGACGACGTCGACGGTCGTGGCGATCTTGGCCAGCAGCGCGGGCGGTCGGAACCGGTTGCTGGTCACCAGCAGGCCGAGGCGCAGCCGCCGGGTCTGCGCGGCGAGGGCCGAGAGCAGCGTCCAGCCCTCGTGGACCGGGCCGCCGGGGTCGCCGCCGATCGGCATGAGGTGGTCGAACAGCCACGCGTGCTCGATCTCCGGGATCGTGTCGGCGTCGAGCCAGACCCGCCGGACGTCGGAGTAGTCGACCTGCATCGGGGCGGTCATGATCCCGAAGCTGGGGCGGGGTGCGGTCGACATCAGCGCCTCCGCAGGGCCGGGTCGAGCAGCGCCGGCGGGGTGTCGTGCCGCTCCTGCGGGGCCAGGTCGACCCCGGGGGCGACGATGGCGTCGATCGCGTCGAGCACGTCGGCGGGCAGCACCGTGTCCGCGGCCGCGAGCTGCGCGGTCAGGTGGTCGGGCGTGCGCGGGCCGATGATCGCGCTGGTGACGCCGGGATGCGCGGTGACGAAGCCGAGCGCGAGCTGGATCATGGTCAGGCCGGCCTGGTCGGCGACCTCGGCGAGCCGCTCGACGGCGTCCACCTTCGCCCGGTTGGCCGGGTTGCCCGGGTCGAAGCGCTGCGGCATGGCCGCCGACCGGTGCGTGGTGACCTCCCGGCCCTCGCGGACCGCGCCCGACAGCCAGCCCCCGGCCAGCGGGCTCCAGGCCAGGACGCCGAGCCCGTACTGCTCGGCCACCGGGAGGACGTCGCGCTCGACCGCGCGCTGCAGGATGGAGTAGCCGGGCTGCTCGGTGACGTAGCGACGCAGGTGGTTCTCGCGGGCGGTCCACTGGGCCTCGACGATGCGGTAGGCGGGGAAGGTCGAGGAGCCGAAGTAGCGGATCTTGCCGGCCTGCTGCAGGTCGGTCAGCGCCGACAGCGTCTCCTCGTCGCTGGTGGTCGGGTCCCACCGGTGGACCTGGTAGAGGTCGACGTGGTCGACGTCGAGCCGGCGCAGGCTGTTGTCCAGCTCGGTGACCAGCCAGCGGCGCGAGCCGCCCCGCCGGTTGGGGTCCTCGCCCATCGGTGCCCAGACCTTGGTCGCCAGCACGATGTCGTCCCGGCGGCCGGCGACGGCGCGGCCGACCATCTCCTCGGACTGGCCGTTGCCGTACATGTCCGCGGTGTCGATCAGGTTGATGCCCGCCTCCAGGGCGGCGTCGACGATGGCGGTGGCCTCGTCCTGGGTGGTGCGCCCGATCGCGCCGAAGTTCATGGCGCCGAGCACGAGGGTGCTGACCTGTACTCCGGTGCGGCCCAGGGTGCGGTACTGCATGGTGGTGTCCTTCCGGGAAGCCGGTCCGCCTGACATCATGGGTCAGACGGAACGTTGTTCCGTTAACGATACGGAACATGGTTCCGCTTAGCAAGGGAGGCGACGGTGGCGGACGTGGCAGGGCAGGTCCCCCGCAGGCGCTCCGACGCCCGGCGCAACGAGAAGGCCCTCCTCGACGCCGCCGCGGCGGTGTTCGTCACCGCCGGCGTCGAGGCGCCGGTGCGCGACATCGCGGCCCGGGCGGGCGTCGGGGTGGGCACGGTCTACCGGCACTTCCCGACCCGCGCCGACCTGGTCATCGCCGTCTTCCGGCACCAGGTCGAGGCCTGCGCCGAGGCCGGTGCGACCTACCTCGACAGCGCGCCCACCCCGTACGCCGCGCTGGTCCGCTGGATCGACCTGTTCGTCGACTTCCTGGTGACCAAGCACGGTCTGGCCGGCGCGCTGCGGTCGGACAGCGCCCAGTTCGACGCCCTGCACGCCTACTTCATCGACCGCCTCGTACCGGTGTGCACCCGGCTGCTCGACGCCGCCACCCGGTCCGGCGAGATCCACTCCGACCTGCCGGCCCTCGCGCTCATGCGCGGCGTCGGCAACCTCTGCATCGGCGCCGACAGCGACCCCCGCTACGACGCCCGTCGCCTGGTCGCGCTCCTCGTCGCGGGGCTGCGCCAACCGTCCTGACAGGTGGTGGCCGCCGACCGGGTCCGTCCTCCCGCTAGGTGCGCCTCGCCGACCGGTGCTCCTTCCACGGCCGGAGCTTCTCGGGGTTGCGCACCGCCCAGATGCGGGTGATCCGGTCGCCGACGACGTCGAACGCGATGACCGTCACGGTGACGCCGTCCTGCTGGGCCACCAGCCCGGGCCGGGCGTTGACCGTCCGCTCCAGGATCGTCAGGCCGGTGGCCCGCCCGGCGATGTCGGCGAAGAGCCGGGCGATCCGCTCGCCGCCGACGACCGGGTGCGGCTCGGCGCTGGCCAGGCCGCCGCCGTCGGCGACCGCCGTGGCGGCGGGGTCGAGCAGGCCGATCAGGGCCTCGATGTCCCGGGCCTGCCACGCCCGCCGGAAGTCCCGGACGACGGCGGCCCGCCGGGCCGTCGGTGTCGCGGGCGCCCGGGCCGCGCGGATCCGGCGGCGGGCCGACGAGGCCAGCTGGCGGCAGGCCCCCGGCGTCCGCCCGACGATCTCGGCCACCTCGGCGAACGGGTAGCCGAAGACGTCGTGCAGGACGAGCGCGACCCGCTCGGCCGGCGTCATCGCCTCCAGCACGACCAGGAAGGCCATGGTGACCGACTCGTCGAGGGTGACCCGGTCGGCCGGGTCGACGGGGCCGCCGCCCGGCCGCCCGTCGATCCAGTCCGTCCGGCCGGGCAACGGCTCCGGGACCCACTCGCCCACGTAGCGCTCCCGTCGGGCCCGCGCCGAGCCGAGCAGGTCGAGGCACAGCCGGGTGGCGACCGTGGTCAGCCAGCCGCCGGGGGAGCCGATGGCCTCCCGCTGCTCCCGGGACAGCGCGTACCACCGGGTGTAGGTCTCCTGCACGACGTCCTCGGCGTCGGCCAGGGACCCGAGGAGCCGGTACCCCAGACCGATCAGCTGACGCCGCTCGTCCACCACCGCGCCCAGGCCCGGATCCGGTGGCTCTGGTCGGGTGCCCATGGTGTCGCCCCCCCGTGCTCGCCGCCCTCACCGGTACGACGACGCAGCGCTCCGGGATGTGAGGTCGGCCCGCCGCCTGACGTTCGGCGGGGGTGCGTCGTCGTACTGCTGCAGACCACCATCCCGCACGGAGGACGGAGACCTCGTGGAACCAGTCAACGCCGCGATCATCTACTACAGCTCGACCGGCACCGTGCACGCGCTGGCGCAGGCCGCCGCCGAGGGCGCGGAGAAGGCCGGCGCCCACGTGCGCCTGCGCCGGGTCGCCGAGAAGGCCCCGCCCGAGGCGATCAGCGCCAACCCGGCCTGGGGTCGGCACCTGCAGGACACCGCCGACATCCCGGAAGCCGCCCTCGACGACCTGGCCTGGGCCGACGCCGTGCTGTTGGGCGCCCCGACCCGCTTCGGCAACCCGGCCAGCCAGCTGCGGGCGTTCCTCGACACCACCGGAGGCCTGTGGCAGTCGGGCGCGCTCACCGGCAAGGTGTACTCGGCCTTCACCGCCAGCAGCACCGCCCACGGTGGGCAGGAGTCCACCCTGCTGGCGCTGGGCAACACCTTCTACCACTGGGGCGGCATCATCGTGCCCCCCGGCTACGCCGACCCCGTCCAGTTCGCCTCCGGCAACCCCTACGGCACCTCCCACGTGGCCGGCAGCGGCCCGCCCGACGAGGTGGCCCTGAACGCCGCCCGCTTCCAGGCCCGCCGCGCCGTCGACACCGCCGCGGCCCTGAAAGCCGGCCGCGCCGCCTGACCCGGCCGGCGCTCCGCACGCCGTGTGCCCGGTCGAGCAAGACCACCTCTCGTCCGATCCGGCTGAACGAGAGCGGCGTTGGTTCGACGTGGTGGGGCGAGTGTGGCTCTCGTTCGATCCGGCTGGACGAGAGTGGCACCCGTTCGACCGTGCTGGGCGGGAGTGGCGCTCGTTCAACGTGGTGGGGTGAAAGCGACTCTCGCTCTGTTGGTGCTGCGGCGGTCGGGCCCCGCCGATGGCGAGAACGCCGTGGTTGGCGAGGGCGCCGCTGGGCCGGCCCTGTCGGACGAGAGTGGCGTTCGTCCGGCCGGAGGGAGCGAGAGTGGCTCTCGCCCCACGAGCCCGGCGCGGTTCCGGTCGGGTGCGCTCCCGGGGAGCCCCGGGCACCGGGCGCCGGTCAGATGTTGGAGGCATGGGGCGAGTGCGCGTCGGGCCATCCGGGTCGGGCGAGAGCGCGGCTCGCTCAACCGAGCAGGCGAGCGGGGCGGCCAGGGGACGGACGGTTTATTCCGGGTGGGGGTGCAGGGGGCGTGCGTGATCACGCACATTGCAAGGTTGTCGACCGGACCCGTCCCCCGACCTACTGTTCGACCCATGGCCGACCTGCCGCTGCCCGCAGTACCGCCGTCGGACGCCACGCCGCCGGAATCGGCCCCTTCGGACTCGGCGCTGCGCCGGGCGCTGCGCCGGGCCCGTGACGGCGCGACCCTGGACGTCGCCGAGGCCGCCGTGCTGCTGGCCGCCCGCGGCGAGCACCTGGACGACCTGCTCGCGACCGCCTCCCGGGTGCGCGACGCCGGGCTGGTCGCCGAGGGCCGGCCGGGGGTGGTCACCTACTCGCGCAAGGTCTTCATCCCGCTCACCCGGCTGTGCCGCGACCGCTGCCACTACTGCACGTTCGTCACCGTGCCGCACCGGCTGCCGGCCGCGTTCCTGGAGCGCGACGAGGTGCTGGAGATCGCCCGGGCCGGGGCCGCCGCCGGCTGCAAGGAGGCCCTGTTCACCCTGGGCGACCGGCCCGAGGACCGCTGGCCCGCGGCCCGCCAGTGGCTCGACGAGCGCGGCTACGACTCCACCCTGGACTACGTCCGGGCGTGCGCGATCGCGGTGCTGGAGGAGACCGGGCTGCTGCCCCACCTCAACCCGGGCGTGCTCAGCTGGTCCGAGCTGACCAGGCTCAAGCCGGTCGCGCCGAGCATGGGGATGATGCTGGAGACCACGGCCACCCGGCTGTGGAGCGAACCGGGCGGGCCGCACTACGGCAGCCCGGACAAGGAGCCCGCGGTCCGGCTGCGCACGCTCACCGACGCCGGCCGGGTCGGCGTCCCGTTCACCACCGGGATCCTGATCGGGATCGGCGAGAACCGCACCGAACGGGCCGAGTCGCTGTTCGCGATCCGGGCCGCGGCCCGCGCGCACGGCCACGTCCAGGAAACGATCGTGCAGAACTTCCGGGCCAAGCCCGACACCGCGATGCGCAACGAGCCCGACGCCGACCTGCTCGACCTGGCCGCCACCATCGCCGTCGCCCGGCTGGTGCTCGGCCCCGGCATGCGCCTGCAGGCCCCGCCGAACCTGGTCGGCGAGGAGTTCGCGCTGATGCTGCGGGCCGGCATCGACGACTGGGGCGGGGTCTCCCCGGTCACCGCCGACCACGTCAACCCGGAGCGGCCGTGGCCGGCGATCGACGAGCTGGCCACCCGGTCGGCGGCGGCCGGGTTCACCCTGCGCGAGCGGCTCACCGCCTACCCGAAGTACGTGCGGGCGGGCTCGCCGTGGATCGACACCCGCCTGCACGCGCACGTCGCGGCGCTGGCGGACCCGGAGACCGGCCTGGCCGACCAGGGTGCGGAGGTGGTCGGCCGGCCGTGGCAGGAGCCCGACGGCGGCCTGGCCTCGACCGGGCGCACCGACCTGCACACCGCCATCGACGACGAGGGCCGCACCGACGACCGCCGCGGCGACTTCGACTCGGTCTACGGCGACTGGGACGCCCTGCGCGACGAGCTGGACGCGACCCGCCAGGCCGCTCCCGAGCGGCTCGACTCCGACGTCCGCGCCGGGCTGGCGCTGGCCGCGTCCGACCCGGCCGCGCTGCTCGACCCCGCGAACCACGTCGCGGCGATGGCGCTGATCCTGGCCGACGGCCCGGCCCTGGAGGAGCTGGCCGGGCTGGCCGACGCGGTGCGCGCCGACGTCGTCGGCGACGAGGTCACCTACGTGGTCAACCGCAACATCAACTTCTCGAACGTCTGCTACGTCGGCTGCCGGTTCTGCGCCTTCGCCCAGCGCGAGCGCGACGCCGACGCCTTCCGGCTGTCGCTGGACGAGGTCGCCGCTCGGGCCGTGGAGGCCGCCGGCGACGGGGCCACCGAGATCTGCGTGCAGGGCGGCATCGACCCGCAGCTGCCGGTCACCTTCTACGCCGACCTGGTGCGCGCGGTGAAGGCCGCGGTGCCGGACATGCACGTGCACGCGTTCTCCCCGATGGAGATCGTCAGCGCCTCGGCCAAGGCCGGGGTGTCGATCCGGGAGTGGCTCATCGAGCTGCGCGAGGCCGGCCTGGGCTCGATCCCGGGCACCGCCGCGGAGATCCTCGACGACGAGGTCCGCTGGGTGCTCACCAAGGGCAAGCTGCCGGCCGCGCAGTGGCTGGAGGTCGTCGCCACCGCGCACGAGCTGGGGATCCCGTCGTCGTCGACGATGATGTACGGCCACGTCGACGAGCCCCGGCACTGGCTCGGCCACCTGCGCACCCTGGCCGCCCTGCAGGACCGCACCGGCGGCCTCACCGAGTTCGTCCCGCTGCCGTTCGTCCACCAGAACGCCCCCATCTACCTGGCCGGCCTCGCCCGCCCGGGCCCCACCGAGCGCGACAACCGCGCCGTCCACGCGTTCGCCCGGCTGGCCCTGCACGGCCGGATCGACCACGTCCAGTGCTCCTGGGTGAAGCTCGGCGACGCCCAGGCCGCCCGGATCCTGCGCGGCGGCGCCGACGACATGGGCGGCACGCTGATGGAGGAGACGATCAGCCGGATGGCCGGGTCGGAGAACGGCTCGGCCCGCTCGGTCGCCGAGCTGACCACGATCGCCGAGGCCGCCGGCCGGCCGGTGCGCCAGCGCACCACCACCTACCGCGGCACCGTCCGCCCGGTCGTCCCGGTCCCCCAGGCCCCCCGCCTCCTCCCCCTCACCCCCGCCTGAACCGGCGCCCGGGCCCGGCCCACCGGTCGAGAGTGACTCTCGCTCCGCAGGATCGGACGGGAGTCACTCTCGCCCCACGGAGTCGGAAGAGAGTGCCGCTCTCGTGCGGGTGAGCTGAGCCGGTGGGCGCGCTGACGGGGGGCGGGGCGGCAGACCGTGACGCCCGACCGCCTGCAGGGCCGGATGAACGCGACCATGCGCTCGGTCAACCGGGCTGCAGTCGTGATCGGCGCGCCGCTCGGCGGGTTCGTCGCGGACGCGACGGGGCCGCTGCCCGCTCTCGGACTCGCCGCCGCCGGGGTCGGCGCCGCAGGGGTAGGCCTCGGAGTGTCCGGGTTCCGTCGAGCGCGTCCGGGCGACCGGGCTCCCGCCGACGACCCGGAGCGACCGTGATGCACAGCCCGCCTTGGGCGCCGGCAACGCGGTCCGCTCCGCGCAGCACCCGCTTTCGCCTCCACCGCTGACGTCGAGATGAGCGTTGTGGTGATCGTTGGCGGCTCCGCGGGCCACAGTGCTCATGTCAACGTGCTGGTCCGGCCGGCTCGGCGATCTGGATCATGTCGACCTCGTGTGTGGGCCCGGCGACCTCGGGCGCGGCGCGGTGATCCGGAGAGCGGGTTGTCCGGCGTACCGTGGCGGCATGGGCGTGCTGGGGGAGATGTTCCCGGGGCCGAGGATCCGCGACGAGTCGGCCGAGGCGGGCGACGGGCAGCCGTGGCGGCTCGGGCCGATCGACCTGGACAACAACACCGTCGAGGTGCACCGCGCGCCCGAGCCGGAGCCCGCCGACCCGGAGTCCTGACCAGCGCGACCCCGGGAAATCCGGTTCCGTGCGGCTGGGAGAATCGATTCCATGACCGCCGCCACCGACCGCCGCCCGCGGGTGCTCTCCGGCATCCAGCCGACCGCGGACTCGTTCCACCTGGGCAACTACCTGGGCGCGATCCGGCAGTGGGTGGCCATGCAGGACGACCACGACGCCTTCTACTTCGTGCCGGACCTGCACGCGATCACCGTCGAGCACGACCCGAAGACGCTGGCCGCGCGCACCCGCAACGCCGTCGCGCAGCTGCTCGCGCTGGGCCTGGACCCGCAGCGCTGCACGGTGTTCGTCCAGTCGCACGTGCCCGAGCACGCCCAGCTGGAGTGGGTGCTGGGCTGCCTGACCGGGTTCGGCGAGGCCAGCCGGATGACCCAGTTCAAGGACAAGTCGTCCAAGCAGGGCTCGGACCGGACCACCGTCGGGCTGTTCACCTACCCGATCCTGCAGGCCGCCGACATCCTGCTCTACCAGGCCGACCGGGTGCCGGTGGGCGAGGACCAGCGCCAGCACGTCGAGCTGACCCGCGACCTGGCCCAGCGGTTCAACTCCCGGTTCGGCCGCGCGCTGACCGTGCCCGAGCCCTACATCCCGGCCGGCTCGGCCAAGATCTACGACCTGCAGGACCCGACGGCCAAGATGAGCAAGTCGTCCTCGACGCCGGCCGGGATCGTCAACCTGCTCGACGACCCGAAGGCCTCGGCCAAGAAGATCCGCTCCGCGGTCACCGACACCGAGCGCGAGATCCGCTACGACCCCGAGGCCAAGCCGGGCATCGCCAACCTGCTGACGATCTACGCGGCGCTCACCGACCGCAAGATCGCCGAGCTGGAGGGCGAGTACGCCGGCCGCGGCTACGGCGACCTGAAGAAGGATCTCGCCGACGTGGTCGCGGAGTTCACTACTCCGCTCGCCGAACGGGTACGGGTCTATCTGGACGACCCGGCACAGCTCGACCGGATCCTCGCCGACGGGGCCACCCGGGCGCGCGAGGTCTCCAGCGCGACGCTGGCCGCCGTCCACGACAGGATCGGGTTCCTGCCTGCGACGTGATGGGGTGACGCGCGTGTCCGCACCGGCCACGACCGAGAAGAAGCCGGCTGCGGAGGAGGGGGCGGACAAGCCGTCCAAGTTCGAGCAGTTGCGGGCGAAGTACCACTGGCTCGACCACCTGGTGAAGGCCGGCGCCCGCTACACCGAACGCCACGGCGACCACTACGCCGCGGCGGTGACGTTCTTCAGCGTGCTGTCCCTGGTGCCGCTGATCATGATCGCCTTCGCGGTGGCCGGCTACGTGCTGTTCTTCAACCCCGCCCTGCTCGACGAGCTGCGCGCCTCGATCAGCGAGAACGTGCCGGGCAACCTGGCCGAGACGATCAACCCGATCGTCGACCAGGCCATCGACCAGCGCGGCACGGTCGGGGTCTTCGGCCTGCTCGGTGCGCTGTACTCCGGGATCGGCTGGATGTCGAACCTGCGCGAGGCGCTGTCCGAGCAGTGGGCGCAGGTGCCGGAGAAGCCGGCGATGGTCAAGCGCCTGCTGTTCGACCTGCTGGCGCTGGGCGGGCTGGGCATCGCCCTGGTCGGCTCGTTCGCGATCACCGGGTTCGCCTCCGGGTTCGCCACCGACGTGCTCAACATCTGGGGCTTCGGTGATCAGCTGTGGGCCGAGATCCTGCTGCGGGTGCTCGGCATCGCGCTCGGCCTGACGGCCAACTGGCTGATCTTCTTGTGGGTGATCGCCCGGCTGCCCCGCGAGCACGCCACGCTGCGCAGCGCGGCCAAGGCGGCACTGCTCGGCGCGGTCGGCTTCGAGATCCTCAAGCAGATCATGACGATCTACCTGACCTCGGTCACCAACTCGCCCAGCGGCGCGATCTTCGGGTCGTTCCTGGGCCTGCTGGTGTTCGTCTTCTTCGCCTCCCGGTTCGTGCTCTTCGTGACGGCCTGGGCGGCCACCGCGAAGGAGAACGAGGAGGAGGAGCCGATCCCGGTCCCCGGCCCGGCGATGATCCACTCCGAGGTCGTGGTCCGCTCCGGCCCCACCACGGGCACGGCCGCCGGCCTCGTCGGCGCGGGAGTGCTGGGCGGGCTGCTGGGCGGACGGCTGCTGCTGGGCCGGCGCCGCTGACTCCGGTCGGCGACCGCGTGATCGGTCGAGCGGCGCTCTCGCCCGATCCGGCTGGCTGATGCGCCTCTCGCTCGGGTGTGCAACGGCTTGGGGCGCGGCGGCCGGTCGGGCGATAGTCGCTCTCGTCCGACCTGACCGGGCGAGAGTGCCGTTCGCGCCATCCCGGGCGCGACTGCGTCAGCTCGCGGGGCGGGCGAGGCGGCGGCGCAGGACGAACGCCGCGGCCGCGACCACGGCCACAGCCACCACCCCACCCCCGACGAGCCATCCCGCACCCCCGTCGTCCGCGGGAGCGGGAGCGAGAGCGGCCGGGGCGGGCGGAGGGGTGGTCGGGGGAGCGGGTGGGGGCGGGGGTGGGGGGCGGTCGACCAGCACGCCGACCGGGGTCACCCCGGCCGGCTGGGCGAAGCCCCAGTCCAGCAGGGCCGCCGCCTGCCGCCACACCGGCTCGGGCGCGCTCTCCCCGCGCATCAGCGCCACCACCAGCCGCCGCCCGTCCCGCTCGGCCGCGGTGACCAGGGTGTGCCGCGCGGCCTCGGTGAAGCCGGACTTGCTGCCCAGTGAGCCCGGGTAGTTGCCGAGCAGGCGGCTGCTGTTGAACAGCTCGAACCCCGGGTGCTCCGGGTCGTAGCCGGGGAACGGCACCGACTGCAGGGCGATAGTCGACGCGAACAGCGGGTCGCGCATCGCCACCCGGTACAGCACGGCGAGGTCGTAGGCCGAGGCCGCCATGCCCGGCGCGTCCAGGCCGGACGGGCTGGCCGGACGGGTGTCGAGCGCGCCCGTCTCGCGGGCCAGCGCCGACATCGCGGCGATCATCGCCGCGTCGCCGCCGACCGCGCGGGCCAGGGCCTGGGCGGCGTCGTTGCCCGAGTTGAGCAGCAACCCGGCCAGCAGCTCGCGGACGGTGTAGCGCCCGCCGGGCCCGAGGCCGGCCTTGCTGCCGTCGATGCGCAGGTCCTCCGGGGCGCCCTCGACGACCGTCGCGGGGTCCAGGCTGCGCAGCGCCACCAGCGCGGTCAGCACCTTGATCGTGGAGGCCGGGCGGTGCCGCGCGTGCGGGGCGCGGGTGGCCAGGACGGCGCCGGAGTCGAGGTCGGCGAGCACGAACGACGCCGCCCCGATCGGCGGCAGCGGCGCGGCGGTGGCCGCGATCTCGCCACAGCCCAGGTCCGGCCCGCCGACGGGTTCGGCCGGGACCGGCAGCGGCGGTGGCCCGGGGACGCCGATCTCGGCGCTCGCCGGCGGGGGCGGCGGCACGACCTGGTCCGGGCAGGGCGGGGTCGCGTCGGAGGGCAGGGTCGCGTCGGAGGGCAGGGCCGCTGCGTCGGGAGCGGAGCCCCTGACCGGGGCCGGCACGGGGGACGGGCCGGCGTCCGCACCGGGGCCGGCGACCGCGGCGAGCCAGGGGCCCCGTGCGGAAGCCAGGACGTCGGTCGGACCGGCAGCCGAGACCGGGGCGGCGCCGGCCGCCGGCGGGCGGGCCGGTGCCGCGGTCGCCCCCGGGCCGGCGAACGCGGCCGTCGCGGTGCCGATCATCACACCGGCCGTCAGCAGGGCGAGCACCCCGACCCGTCGCACGGCGCCGACTCTACGTCCGCCGCCGCAGCGGTCGTCACCCGTCCGGGGGCGTCCCGCAGCGCGGGTGACCAGGGTTCCGGCGCCGGTCGGAGCGCCCGGCACGGTCGCGCACCGCAGCGGATCGACCACCTGTCGTAACATCGCGATCACTGAACGGAGCCGACGATTCGGTCACGCCCCCCGGTCGATCACGTGAACCGGGCCGGTCCTCGGTTACGTTGCCCGTCGTCGTGCCGGTCGCCATCGGGCCGGTCGGAACAGGAGCTTTCTTCCATGCGGATCAGACGAGGATTCGTGCTGGCAGCGGCCGTGCTGACCAGTGCACTGGTGCTCGTGGGCTGTGCCCGCGACACCGGGACCCCCGAGGCGGCCGGCGGGGGTGGGCAGGGCGCCGAGCAGTGCGCCCGCAACCCCGCGCCCGCGGCCGCGGGTGGCGCCGCCGCCACGCCGGCCCCCAAGCCGCCGAACTCCGACGCCAGCGGGCTCAAGGTCGGCCTGGCCTACGACATCGGCGGGCGCGGCGACGGTTCGTTCAACGACGCCGCCGCGGCCGGGCTGGACAAGGCGATCAGCGACCTCGGGGTGGCCCAGGGCAACACCCGCGAGCTGGCAGCCGCGCCGAACGAGAGCGAGGACGCCGCCGCGACCCGGCTGCGCCAGCTCGTCTCCGAGGGCTTCAACCCGATCATCGCGGTGGGCTTCAAGTACGCCACCGCGCTGCAGACGGTGGCCGCCGAGGCGCCGCAGGTGCAGTTCGCCATCGTCGACGACTCCACGGTCGAGCTGCCCAACGTCACGCCGCTGATCTTCGCCGAGGAGGAGGGCTCGTTCCTGGTCGGCGCGGCCGCCGCGCTCAAGACGGAGAGCTGCAAGATCGGCTTCGTGGGCGGGGTCGAGCAGCCGCTGATCCAGAAGTTCGAGGCCGGCTACGTGCAGGGCGCCCAGGCCGTCGCCCCGGACATCGAGGTCGACGTGCAGTACCTGAGCCCGGCCGGGGACTTCACCGGCTTCAACGACCCGGCCAAGGGCCAGGTCGTCGCGGGCGGCCAGCTCGACGGCGGGGCGGACATCATCTACCACGCCGCCGGCGCGTCCGGGCAGGGTGTGTTCCAGGCGGTGAAGGCGGCCGACCAGCTGGCCATCGGGGTCGACTCCGACCAGTACAACATCCCGGCCTACGCCGACGTCCAGGACGTCATCATGACCTCGATGCTCAAGCGGGTGGACGTCGCGGTGTTCGACTACATCAACGCGGTCGCGGCCGGCGACACCAGCACGCTGCCCGAGGTCTTCGACCTCACCGTGGACGGCGTCGGCTACGCCACCTCCGGGGGCAAGGTCGACGACATCACCGAGGACCTCGACGCCTACAAGTCGGCGATCATCGCCGGTGACATCACGGTCGAGAGCACGCCCTCGTCCTGACCGGTAGGCAATGATCGGGGGGCCGGGTCGCGCGACCCGGCCCCCCGATCCGCGTGCGAAAGGGCAACGCGATGGCCGCAGGCACC
The DNA here is from genome assembly GCA_030147065.1 of Pseudonocardia sp. Lineage (GTDB taxonomy): Bacteria > Actinomycetota > Actinomycetes > Mycobacteriales > Pseudonocardiaceae > Pseudonocardia. The sequence continues at coordinate 44,583 of JASLAP010000052.1, forward strand.
TCGGCGCGATCCGCCGAGTACGCCGTCGAGCTCACCGGGATCACCAAGCGGTTCCCGGGCGTGGTCGCCAACGACGACATCCACCTGCGGGTGCGCCACGGCGAGGTGCACGCGCTGTGCGGGGAGAACGGCGCCGGCAAGTCGACCCTGATGAAGATCCTCTACGGGATGCAGCAGCCGGACGAGGGCACCGTCACCGTCGACGGCCGGGTCGTCCGGTTCCGCTCGCCCTCCGACGCCATCCGGGCCGGGATCGGCATGGTCCACCAGCACTTCATGCTGGCCGACAACCTGACCGTGGCGGAGAACATCCTGCTCGGCGCCGAGGCGATGCACGGCATCCGGGCCGCGGCGCGCCGGCGGATCGCCGAGCTGTCGGACACGGTCGGCCTGGACGTCGGGCCGGACGTGCTGGTGGAGCGGCTCGGGGTGGCCGACCGGCAGCGGGTGGAGATCGTCAAGGTGCTCTACCGCGGTGCCCGCACTGTCATCCTGGACGAGCCGACCGCGGTGCTGGTGCCCCAGGAGGTCGAGGAGCTGTTCGACACGGTGCGCAGCATGCGCGCCGAGGGCTTCACCTTCCTGTTCATCTCCCACAAGCTCGACGAGGTCCGGGCGATCGCCGACACGATCACCGTGATCCGCCGCGGGACCTCGGTGGGCACCGCCGACCCGGCCACGGTGACCAGCCGCCAGCTGGCCGAGATGATGGTCGGCAGCGAGCTGCCCGTCCCCGAGCACGGGGAGTCCACGGTCACCGACCGGGTGATGCTCGAGGTCACCGGGCTGGAGCTGGCCGGCGAGGCCGGCGCCCGGCCGCTGCTGGCCGGGGTCGATCTCGTGGTGCGCGCGGGCGAGGTGCTCGGCGTGGCCGGGGTGGAGGGCAACGGCCAGACCGAGCTGGTGGAGACGATCATGGGGATGCGCCAGGCCGGCGCCGGCACCGTCGAGCTGGCCGGTCGGGACATCACCCGGGCCAGCACGCTGGAGCGCCGGGAGGCCGGGATCGGCTACATCGCCGAGGACCGCACGCGGCACGGCCTGCTGGCCACCCAGCCGCTGTGGGCGAACCGGATGCTGGGGTTCCAGAGCAGGCCCCCGGTATCCCGCGGCGGCCCGCTGGGCCTGCTGGACCCGGCCGCGGCCCGCCGCGACACCGAGCGCATCGTGCGCGAGTTCGACGTGCGCACCCCGGGCGTGGACGTGCCGGCGGCCGCGCTCTCCGGCGGCAACCAGCAGAAGCTGGTGGTCGGCCGGGAGCTGTCCGGCGATCCGGTGCTGCTGATCGCCTCGCACCCGACCCGCGGCGTGGACGTCGGCGCGCAGGCCGGGATCTGGGAGGAGCTGCGCCGGGCCCGGGCCCGCGGCCTGGCCGTGCTGCTGATCAGCGCCGACCTCGACGAGCTGATCGGGCTCTCGGACACCATCAAGGTGATGCTGCGCGGCCGGCTGGTGGCCGACGCCGACCCGCGCACGGTCACCCCGGAGGAGTTGGGCTCGGCGATGACCGGAGCGGACGACGGCCCGGCCGGCGCGACCGCGGACGACCCGGACGGGAGCAGCGCGTGAACCGGCTGCGCACCACGCTGCTGCCACCGGCGCTGGCGGTCCTGTTCACCGCGCACAGCAGCGCGGCGAACAGGACCG
>JASLAP010000074.1 GCA_030147065.1 Pseudonocardia sp.
CTGGGGCAAGACGCTGCCCATCCCGAAGACCGACGCCGAGCGCTTCCCGGAGGTCAAGAAGCTGCTCGACGAGGGGCTGCACCTCAAGCAGTACACCTTCAGCGCGGACAACCTGTCCGAGGCGGGCAAGATCTACCGCGGGGTGGCCCCGGCCACCACCGACGGCGGCTCGCTCACCACCGAGCAGATGCCCACCGGCTTCCCGATGGACATCGCGGTGGAACGGCCCGAGGAGTTCGCCCCGGGCCTGGACCCGGAGCTGATGGCGCTGGTCCAGGCGACCGCCGAGATCGAGCTGGCCGACGCCGACGACCCGATGGCGACGGCGAAGAGGAAGTAGTCCGAACCGCCGCAGCGGGCCCGCCGGACGGCCGAGTCCGGCGGGCCCGTCCGCGTAGACGGGCTGCACCGCATCGGCGGCCGGTCAATCACCCGTACAGGTCGCGGACGGATCCCGCAGACGGCCGCCGCCGGACCTGTCGTCGCTGGTCAGGCCGCGAGGAACGGCAGCGCACCCGTTCGGTGGGGCAGGCGCCACGGCGGGCGTCCTCGGCTAGTCTGCCCCGGGTGAGCAGTCCGACCGAGGGTGACGACGCCGTGACGGTGCGGGTCGATCCGACCGGCCTCGTCCGGCTCTCCTGGGCCACCGGGCTGCGCATCGACGGCGCGCTGGCCGCGCGGGCGATGACGCTGGTCGACGAGCTCAACGCCGACCGGCGCCGGCCGCTGCTGGTCGACATGACCGGGACCGCGGTGCTGACCCGTGACGCGCGGATGCAGTTCACCCAGCCCTGCTCGGCCTCAGCGGTCGCCCTGCTGGGCCGCTCCCCGGTGGACCGGGTGATCGTCAACTTCGCGCTGGGCGTGAGCGCCGTTCCCGGACCGATCCGGTTCTTCACCTCCGAGGCCGACGCCCTGGCTTGGCTGCGCCACGAGACCGCCCATGTCGATCCCGGTACCTGACGACCACGACCTGCGGCTCGACCAGGTGGTCGAGCTGGTGGTCGAGCTGGCCGCCGGCGGGCTGGAGGCCCGGCTGTCCCCGTCGCCGGCCGCCGACCGGATCGACGCGGTGATCGTCGGGATCAACATGCTGGCCGAGGAGCTGCAGGCGCTCAACGCCGACCTGGAGGAGCGGGTCGCCGAGCGGACCAGCCAGCTGGAGCTGGCCCAGCAGCAGCTGCGCCGGCTGGCGCTCTACGACCCGCTGACCGGGTTGGCCAACCGGACCCTGCTCGGCGACCGCCTGGAACGGGCGGTCCGGCGGGCCGGGCGCGGGGCGGCCCCGCCCGCGGTGCTGGTGCTGGACCTGGACGGGTTCAAGGCGGTCAACGACAGCTTCGGCCACCCCGTCGGCGACGAGCTGCTGGTCGAGGTGGCCATCCGGCTGCGCTCGGTGGTGCGCGACGGGGACACCGTGGCCCGCCTGGGCGGCGACGAGTTTGCCCTGGTCGTCCTGGACGCCACCACCGAACAGGTGCTCGAGGTGGCCGACCGGGTGCTGCGGGCCCTGGCCGACCCGATCCGCGCCGGCGGCCACTCCTGCTGGGTCGGCGCCAGCATCGGGGTGCGCTTCGCGGGCGGCGACGCCGGCACCTACGACGACGCCGACACCCTGCTGCGCGACGCGGACACCGCGATGTACGCGGCGAAGACCCGGGCGCGCGGGTCGGTGCAGGTCTACGAGCCGGCCATGCACGCGATGGCGCTGTCGCGGGTCCGGCTGGCCGACGAGCTGCGCACCGCGATGGCGTGCGGCCAGCTCATGGTGCACTACCAGCCGATCGTCGAGCTCGGCAACGGCCGCACGGCCGCGGTGGAGGCGCTGGTGCGCTGGCACCACCCGGTCCGCGGGGTGCTCGAACCGGGCGAGTTCCTCGCCGTCGCCGAGGACACCGGGCTGATCGTCGCGCTGGACCGCTGGGTGCTCGACGTGGCGGTGCGCCAGATGGCGCACTGGCGCCGGACGCTGCTGGGCGCGGCGGACTTCGCGGTGCACGTCAACGTCTCCGGGGTCGGGTTCCGGTCGCCGGGGCTGGCCGAGGACGTGGTGGCCTGCCTGGCCCGGCACCGGGTGCCGGCGGCCGACCTGCTGCTGGAGATCGCCGAGACCCGCACCATCGGCGAGGACCCGCCGACCGCGCTGGCCCTGGCCGCGCTGCGGGCGGCCGGCGTCGGGGTGGCCATCGACGACTTCGGCACCGGCTGCTCGTCGCTGAGCTACGTCCGGCGGTTGTCGGTGGACGTGGTCAAGATCGACCGGACGCTGATCACCGGCCTGGACGACCCCCGCCAGCACCGGATCGCCGCGTCGATCCTGGGCGTGGTCGAGGCGTTCGGCCTGGTCCCGGTGGCTGAGGGGGTGGAGACCGCGCAGCAGGCCGCGCAGCTGCGCGCCCTGGGCTGCCGCTACGGGCAGGGCTACCTCTGGGGCCGGCCGGCTCCGGCCGCCCAGCTGTCCGCGCTGCTGCGCACCGGGCCGCACCGCTCCACCCCCGGGCCGACGCCGTCCGCCTGACGGACAGGGGTTCGCTCTTCACTCGATCACCCCTTCCGCCAGGCAGATCTGCGCTTGACGGATGGGATCGGCGGGGTGATCCTTCACGCCAGCCGGTTTCGGACGACTGTCCGCGCAACGGACAACGCACAGATCAGGAGCGTCGATGGCGCAGCCGACCGTGTCCAACGAGGGCCACCGATCGACCGGGACCGGCGGTGCCCGGGCGACCGCCACCGCCGCCGCGATCGGGCTGGCGGTGCTCTGCCTGTCCTACATGCTCAACGCGATGGACCGGCAGGTCTTCTACCCGCTGCTGCCCCAGATCCGCGAGGAGTACGGGTTCTCCCTCGACCAGGCCGGCCTGCTGGCCACCGGGTTCACCCTGGGGCTCGCGCTCACCGGATTGCCGGCCGGCTACCTGCTCGACCGGATGTCCCGGCGGACGATCGTCGTGGTCAGCATCGTGGTCTACTCGCTGGGCACGATCGCGATCCCGTTCGCCGGCGGGTTCGGCGACATGGCGGTCTACCGGGTGGTGTCCGGCATCGGCGAGGGCGTCCAGGCCACCGCCATCTACGCGATCATCGGCGCGTACTACTTCCACCGGCGCGCACTCGCCGCCGGGTTCATCGGACTCGCCTTCGGCCTGGGGGTGTTCCTCGGCCCGGTGCTCGGCCAGGCCCTGGCCGACGCGGGCGGCACCTGGCGGGTCCCGTTCTACGTCTTCGGCGCGGCCGGCCTGGTGATGGCGCTGGTCGTGCTGGCCGCCGTCCCGCGCTCGATGACCGAGGCGCTGACCGGCCGCGCGGCCGGCGGCGACACCGCCTCCTACGACCACCTCCCGGCCAGCCCGTACAACCGCAACACCCTCGCCTTCGGCCTCACCTCGGCGGTGTCCGGGCTGGTGTTCTACGGCTTCCTCGGGCTGTACCCGACGTTCCTGCGCGAGCAGCTGGCCTTCGACGCCGGGCAGGGCGCGCTGGCCGCGTCGCTGGTCGGGTTCGGGGCGATGACCGCGCTGCCGGTGGGCTGGCTCGCCGACCGGGTGGACCAGCGGATGCTGATAGCGATCGGGTTCGTCGGGTCGTCGCTGACCGCGCTGCTGGCCTACCAGTTCGTCACCGGCGCCGCCGGGCAGTACGTGCTGGCCTTCCTGATGGGCGTGTTCGCCAGCGGCATCCTGTTCACCAACTGCACCACCGTGCTGCAGCGGGCGGTCCGCCCCGAGCACGTCGGGCGCGGCGCGGGGCTGTTCATGCTGACCTACTACGTCGCCGCCGCGGTGTCCGGACTGCTGTTCGCCCGGCTGGTGGCCGGACTGGGCTGGGGCGGGGCGGGGCTGGTGCAGCTGACCCTGCTGCCGATCCTGGGCCTGGCCGCGCTGCTGCTGGTCGACGTCCGCCGGATGAACATCCCGCCGCGGGTCGCCCGGAGCTGAGCCGACGGCCCGGGTGGCGGTCAGCCCAGCGCCCGCCGGGCCGCCGGCTCGGCGCGGGCGCGGTGCGCGGGCACCAGCCCCACCCGGGTCCGCCGGTCGAGCAGGTCGTCGACGTCGAGGGCGCCCTCGTGGCGCACCGCCCACACCAGCTCGGCCGGGGTCGTCGGCACGCCCTCGGCGACCGGGGTGATCGGGCCGCAGCGCGCGACGGCGGCGGCCTCGGTGCCGTAGCGCTCCACCAGCCGCACGGGCACGCCCACCGGCGCAGGACCGGCCCCGACCAGCGGCAGCGCGCGCGTCCGGCTCGG
>JASLAP010000106.1 GCA_030147065.1 Pseudonocardia sp.
GACGACCTGGTGCGGGCCGGGATCACGACCGGACGGTTGGACGGTGTGCTCGACCGGGCCGCCGCCGCCGTGGCCGCGGAGCCGCTGCGCGAGCCGGCGGTGCTGCTGCTGGTCCGGGCGCTGGCCGCGGCGGGCCGGTCCGCGGACGCCCTGGCCGCGGCCCGCGAGTTCCGGCTGCGGCTGGCCGAGGAGGCCGGGCTGGACCCGTCGGCGGCGCTGGCCGACCTGGAGCGCGCGGTGGCCGACGGCCGGGCCGGACCACCGCCGCCGCGCCCGGCCCCGGCCCCGGGTCCGGTGCCGGCCGGACCGCTGATCGGGCGGGACGCCAACCTCGCCGAGCTGCGCGCCCGGCTGGAGACCGAGCGGCTGGTCACTGTGGTCGGCCCGGGCGGGGTCGGCAAGACCCGGCTGGCGACCGAGGTGGCCGCCGGACGCCCGGTGCCGACGGTGCTGCTGGCCGCGGTCACCGACCCCGGCGCGGTGCCGCACGCGCTGGCCGCCGCGCTGGACCTGCGGGTCGGACCCGGCGACGTGCTGGCCGCCTGCGTCGCGCTGCTCGCCCCGGCCCCCGCGCTGCTGGTGCTGGACAACTGCGAGCACCTGCTCGACGCCGCCCGGGACGTGGTGGCCGCGCTGCTGGCCGGCTGCCCGCGGCTGACCGTGCTGGCCACCAGCCGCGAGCCGCTCGGGCTGGGCCCGGAGGCGCTGCTGCGGCTGCCCCCGCTGCAACTGCCGCTCGGCGAGGCCACCGACCTGGAGCGGGTCCCGGCGGTGGCGGTGTTCCTGGACCGGGCGGCCCGGGTGCGCCCGGACTTCGTCCCGGACGCGGCCGGGATGCTCGAGGTCGCCGAGATCGTCCGGCGGCTGGACGGGATGCCGCTGGCCATCGAGCTGGCGGCCGGGCGGCTGTCCGCATTCACCCTGCCCGACCTGCGCGCCCGGCTGGACCGCGCGCTCGACCTGCTGGGTTCGGGCCGGCCCACCGCCGACGCCCGGCACCGCACCCTGCGGGCCACCGTGGACTGGTCCTACTCCCTGCTGACCCCCGGGGAGCGGCGGCTGTTCCGCAACCTGGCGGTGTTCGTCGACGGCACCGACCTGGCCACCGTCGAGCAGGTCGCCGCCGAGCTGGGCGACGGCGGGGACGCGGCCGCCGCGCTGGCCCGCCTGATCGACGCCTCCGTGCTGGAGGTCGACTTCACCGGCGGGGACACCCGGTACCGGATGCTGGAGACGCTGCGGGCGTTCGGGCTGGACCGGCTGGCAGCCGAGGGCGAGGACGCGGCCGCCGCCGACCGGTTGGTGCGCTGGGCGGTGCGGCTGACCCGCTGGATCGACGCCACCATCGCCACCGAGCGCGAGCCCGACGCCGACGCGGCGCTGCGCCGCGAGTTCGGGAACCTGCGCGCGGCCTGGCGGCTGGCCCGTGCCCGCCCGGACCCGGCCGCCGCGGCCGAGATCATCGTGCGGCTGCAGGAGGTCGGCGGCTGGCGCGACCTGCCCGAGCTGCGGTCGTGGGCCGCCGAGCTGGCCGGGGACCCGGCGCTGACCGGCCACCCGTGCGCCGCCGGGGTGCTGGCCACCGCCGCCGACATGGCCTACCACAACGGCGAGCACGAGCAGGCCGAGCGGCTGGCCCGCCGGGCCCTGGAGCTCGACCCCGACCCGGTGGCGGAGTGGATCGCCCGCACCGCGCTCACCCTGGCCGCGCTGAGCCGCGCCGACTTCGCCGAGGTGGTCGCGCAGGGGCAGGCCGCGGCCGAGGTGCACGACCGCCCGTTCGTCGACCACGGCACGGCCGCGCTCGGCGCCACCTACGCCGGTGACCTCGACCGCGCCCGCGACCTGGCCCGCCGCACGGCCGCCTCGGCCTTCTCGCCGACCGGGCGCAGCTTCGCCGCCTACGTCGCCGCCGAGATCGAGAACGCCGCCGGGCGGCCGGCCGCCGCCGAGCCGCTCTACGCCCGGGCCCTCGACCTGGCCCGCACGGCCGGGTCCACGTTCGCCGCCGGCATCGCCTCGGTCGGGCTGCAGAGCGCCCGGGCCGCGGCCGGGGACACCGCCGCCGCCCTGCGGGGCTACCAGGACCTGATCGACTACTGGACGCGCACCGGCAACTGGACCCAGCTGTGGGTCACCCTGCGCAACCTGGCCGACCTGCTGCGCGCCCTGGACGACCCGGAGCCGGCGGCGGTCCTGGACGCCGCCGCGGCCGCCGCCCCCGACGCGCCGCCCGACCCGGCCCGGCCCGTCCCCGACGGGCCGGTACCGGACCGTGCCACCGCGCTCGACGCGGCCCGCCGCGCGATCGCCGGGCACCTCCGGCAACCGCGCACCGCCTCGGTCGCCGTGCCCGGGCCGGGCACGGCGACCGGCGGGGACCTCAGGGCCGGGCCTCGATGACCAGGTGCTGGTCGGTCCGGACGGCCACCCGGACCCGGGAGAACCCGGCCTCGGCCAGCAGCGCGACGATCCGGGCCGGTCCGGCCTGGGCGCCGAGCGCCGTGCCTTCCTGGGCGAGCGCGCCCGGCACGCAGCACGCCGTGGACGCCGCGTAGTACATCAGCCCGACCGGGTGCAGGTTGTCCTCCAGCCGGTCCCCGGCGGCGGGCTCGACGAACATCACGGCGCCGCCGTCGGCGACGGCCTTGCGTGCGTGCTGGGCGGCGGCGAGCGGGTCGCCCATGTCGTGCAGCGCGTCGAAGAAGCAGATCAGGTCCCAGCCGTCGGCGGCGTAGTCGGTCGCCCGTCCCACCGCGAAGCTCGCCCGGCCGTCGGCGGCCCGCCGGGCCGCGACGATCGACGGCTCGTGCGGGTCGATCCCGTGCACGGTGCTGCGCGGGAAGGCGTCGGCGATCATCAGGGTGGCGCTGCCGAACCCGCAGCCCACGTCCAGCACGCGGGCGCCGTCGGTGAGCCGGTCGACCACCCCGTCCAGCGCGGGCAGCCACTCGGTGACCAGCGATGCGCCGTAGGCGACCCGGAAACAGCGGTCCACCGCCCCGGCCAGCCGCTGGTCCTGCTCACCCCAGTCGATGCCCTCGCCGGTGCGGAACGCCCGCTCCAGGCGTCCGGTGCCGGCCCACAGCGCGGCGGCGAACTCGAACCCGCCGGCCATGGCGGCGGGCGACTCCTCGACGGCCAGCACGGCCGCCTTCTCCACCGGCAGCGCGAACCGGCCGTCGGCGTGGTCGACGTAGCCGGCCGCGGCCATGGCGGGCAGCCACTCCTGCAGGTAGCGCTCGGCCAGCCCGGTCCGGGCGGCCAGCTCGGCGCCGGTCACCGGGCCGGCCACGGCCAGCGCGGCCCACAGCCCGAGCCGGTCGCCCACGTGGGCCAGCGCGGCCCCCAGCACGACGGCCTGGTCGGCGCCGACCTGCTGCGCGAAAGCGATCACTGCGTTCTCGTCCATGTTCTTCTCCTCGGTCTTCGTGGTGGCCGGGCGTCAGACCGCGACCGGGGCGGCGGTGACCGCGGTTGGGGCGTCGAGCACCGCGTACTCCTCGACGCGCAGGTCGGCGAACGCCGGGTTCGCGGCCAGGGACCGGAAGACCTCGGTCTCCCGGCTGGCGTCGGCAGCGGCGCGGTCGGTGAACAGGTACACCCCGCCGTGGCGGCCGTCCGGGCCCGCGGCCAGCCATACCTTGCTGATCAGGCCGGGCCAGGCCCGGAACGCCGGGGCCGCCTGCTCGGCGACGGCGCGGTAGTCGGCCGCGGCGAGACCGGCCAGGCGGAAGGTGACGATGCGCACGTGCATGGTGCGTGCTCCTCTCGGTTGGTGTGACACCGGGGAGCGTGCGGGTGCGCGCTGGCACACCGCGGGCACAGCGCTGTCACCGGCCGGCCGCGGACGTGACAGGGCCCGGCCGCCGCGATCGCGGTGGCCGGGCCCGGGGGTGTCGGCGGCTACTCGACGGTGACGCTCTTGGCCAGGTTGCGCGGCTTGTCGACGTCGCGCCCGAGGACGACGGCCGCGTGGTAGGCCAGCAGCTGCAGCGGGACCGACATCAGGATCGGGTCCAGCTCCGGCTCGTTCCTGGGCACGACCAGGGTGCGGTCGGCCAGCTCGACGGGCAGCTCGCGGTGGGCCAGCGCGACCACCGGACCCTTGCGCGCCTTGATCTCCGACAGCGTCGAGGTGTTCTTGTCCAGCAGGTCGTCGTCCGGGACGACGGCCACGGTCGGCATCTCCGGGCTGATCAGCGCGAGCGGGCCGTGCTTGAGCTCGGCCGAGGGGTAGGCCTCGGCGTGCACGTAGGAGACCTCCTTGAGCTTCTGCGCGCCCTCCCGGGCCACCGGCCAGCCGCGCCGCCGCCCGACGAACATCACGCTGTGGCTCTGCGCGACCTCCTTGGCGATGTCGGCGATCGCGTCGGCCTGCTCCAGGATCTCGGCGACCTGCTCGGGCAGCCGCTGCAGCCCGGCGATGATCCGCCGGCCCTGCTCCGGGGACAGGTCCCGGATCCGGCCCAGGTGCAGCGCCAGCAGCGCGAACGCGGTGACCGTCGAGGTGAACGACTTGGTCGCGGCCACCGACATCTCCGGGCCGGCGTGCAGGTAGATGCCGCCGTCGACCTGGCGGGCGATGGTCGAGCCGACCACGTTCACGATGCCGATCACCCGCCCGCCCTTGCGCTGCAGCTCCTGCACCGCGGCCAGGGTGTCGATGGTCTCGCCGGACTGGCTGACCGCGACGTAGAGGGTGTCCGGCTCGACGACCGGGTTGCGGTAGCGGAACTCCGAGGCCGGCTCGGCGGTGGCCGGCACCCGGGCCAGGTCCTCGATCAGCTGCGCGCCGAGCTCCCCGGCGTAGCAGGCGGTGCCGCAGCCGAGGATCTTCACCCGGCGGATCTCCCGGGCCTCGCGCACGGTCAGGTTCAGCCCGCCCAGGTGCGCGGTGGCGAACCGCTCGTCGATCCGGCCGCTGAGCGCCCGGGCGATGGTCTTCGGCTGCTCGCCGATCTCCTTGATCAGGAAGTGCGCGTGGTCGCCGATCTCGGCGCCGACCACGTCCCAGTCAATGGTGGACGGGCTCTTGGCGGTGGTCCGGGCGTCCAGGGTGAAGGTGCGGTAGCCGGTGGCGGTGACCGAGGCCAGCTCGCCGTCGTCGAGGTAGACGACCTGGCGGGTGTGCCCGATCAGCGCGGCCACGTCGGAGGCCACGAACATCTCCTTCTCGCCCACCCCGACCAGCACCGGGCTGCCGTTGCGGGCGACCACGATGCGGTCCGGGTGCTCGGCGTCCAGCACGGCCAGCCCGTAGGCCCCGACGACCTGGCGCAGCGCCTGCCGGACCGCCTGCTCGAGGTCCTCGGCCCCGTCGACGAACGCCGCGGCGATCAGGTGCGCGACGGTCTCGGTGTCGGTCTGCGAGGTGAACTCGACGCCGTCGGCGGTCAGCTTGGCCCGCAGCTCCTCGGCGTTCTCGATGATGCCGTTGTGCACCACCGCGATCCGGCCGCTGGTGTCGGTGTGCGGGTGCGCGTTCTCCGGGGTCGGCTCGCCGTGCGTGGCCCAGCGGGTGTGCCCGATCCCGGGCGCCCCCTTGAACCGGGCCGGCAGGTCGGCGGCCAGGTCGGCGACCCGCCCGCTCACCTTGCGCACCTTCAGCCCGCCGCGCCCGGCGACCGCCACCCCCGCCGAGTCGTAGCCGCGGTACTCCAGCCGGCCCAGCCCCTCGAGCAGGATCGGGACGGCGTCCTGCCCGCCCACGTATCCGACGATTCCGCACATGCCGGTGTTCCTCTCAGCCGTAGACGATCCGGCGGAGCTGGCGGGCGGACAGCTCCGGCGGGGGGACCCGCCGGATGGCCAGTTCCGCGGCCAGCACCTCGAAGATCTGCTCGTTGCGCAGGCCGCGGCGGCGGAGCTCGCCGTGCCGGCGCCGGACGAAGTCCGCCATCGGTTCGGCGAAGTACCCCAGCACCTCGGCCACCACCCGCGCCGCCTCGCTCGGGCTCAGCGGCGTGCTCCGCACCAGGTGTGCGACGAGATCGTCGTAGGGACCGGCGGGCACTCGGGGATCATGCCCTCCGACCCGCACCATGCCAAGTTTCCTGCCCGATATCGGGCAGGAACCCCACGGAGGTGGCGAGAAGGTGAGCAAACTCTCCACCCGCAGCACCTGGACGACCTCCGCCACCCCACCCGCACGAGAGCGAACCTCGCCCCACCCGGCCGCACGAGCGACTCTCGCCCCACCCGGCGACACGAAAGTGACCCTCGCCCCACCCGACCGCACGAAGTGACCCTCGCCCCACCCGACCGCACGAAAGTCACTCTCGCCCCCGCCCCACGAGAGCGACTCTCGCCCCACCAGACCACGCGAAAGTGACTCGCCCGCCCGGCGACGCGAGAGCGACCCTCGTCCCCCGCCC
>JASLAP010000137.1 GCA_030147065.1 Pseudonocardia sp.
CCAACGGGGTCTCCCGGCTGCACGGCGCGGTCTCCCGGGGGATGTTCGGCCGGCTGTGGTCGGGTTTCGACGCCGACGAGGTGCCGATCGGTTCGGTCACCAACGGTGTGCACGGCTCGACCTGGGAGGCCCGCGAGGTCACCGCCCTGCTCGGCGAGGCCGGCCCGGTCTCGGGCCAGACGCCCCGCGAGGCCGTCTCCGACGAGATGCTGTGGGAGCTGCGCGGGGCGCTGCGCTCGCGCCTGGTGTCGGAGGTGCGCCGCCGGGTGCGCGAGGCCTGGCTGCAGCGCGGCGCGTCCACGCCGGAGCTCTCCTGGACCGACCACGTCTTCGACCCCGACGTCCTCACCGTCGGGTTCGCCCGCCGGGTGCCGACCTACAAGCGGCTGACGCTGATGCTGCGCGACAAGGACCGGCTGCGCGACCTGCTGCTGGACCCGCACCGCCCGGTCCAGCTCGTCGTCGCGGGCAAGAGCCACCCCGCCGACGACGGCGGCAAGGCGCTGATCCAGGAGATCGTCCGGTTCGCCGACGACCCGGCCGTGCGCCACCGCATCGTCTTCCTCCCCGATTACGACATGTCGATGGCCCGCTACCTGTACTGGGGCTGCGACGTCTGGCTGAACAACCCGCTGCGGCCGCTGGAGGCCTGTGGCACGTCCGGGATGAAGTCCGCGCTCAACGGCGGGCTCAACCTGTCCATCCGGGACGGCTGGTGGGACGAGCTCTACGACGGCGCCAACGGCTGGGCCATCCCCACCGCCGACGGCATCTCCGACCCGGTCAAGCGCGACGACCTGGAGGCCAACGCGCTCTACGAGCTGCTGGCCACCCAGGTCGCGCCGGCGTTCTACGACCGGCACGACGGCGTCCCGACCCGCTGGGTCGAGCTGGTCCGGCACACCCTGGCCACCCTGCGCCCGCAGGTGCAGGCCACCCGGATGGTGCACGAGTACGTCGAGGACTGGTACGCACCGGCCGCCCGGGCCGCCAGCCGGATCGTCGCCGACTCCTTCGGCCCGGCCCGCGAGCTGGCGTCCTACCGCGGCCGGCTGGACAAGGCCTGGCCGCACGTGCAGGTGATCGGGGTGGACGCCTCCGGCCTGCCCGACACCCCCGAGGTCGGCGCGCCGATGACCGTGCGGGCCGCGGTCGACCTGGGCGGGCTGGAGCCGCAGGACGTCGTGGTGGAGGCGGTGGTCGGGCGGGTCGGCGACACCGACGACCTGGCCGACGCGGTCACCGCGGCGATGGAGCACGTCGGCGCGGCGGACGGGGTGGGGGAGCGGTTCGAGACCGTGGTCAAGCTGCCGCACGCCGGGCTGACCGGCTACACCGTCCGCGTCCTGCCCGCCCACCCGCTGCTGGCCAGCTCCGCCGAACTCGGCAAGGTCGTCCTCGCCGGCTGACCCCCGCGGCCCCCGCCGGATGACAGGAAAGCCACTTTCAGGACCGAATCCGTCCTGAAAGTGGCTTTCCTGACGTTGGGGTTGGGGAGGGGGCGGGGGTCAGCCGCAGCCGCAGGCCCCGCCGCAGCAGCCGCCCCCGCCGCCGGCCGGGACCGGGGCGGGTCCGGCGCCGGCCCGCCCGCCGACCGCGACGGTGCTCAGCAGCTTGACCGTGTCGCGGTGGCCGGACGGGCAGGGCGCCGGGTCGCCCGCGGCGCTCATCGGGCGGCTGACCTCGAAGGTCTGCGCGCACTCGCGGCAGCGGAAGTCGTAGCGGGGCATGGGCTCAGGGTAGGTCGTGCGTGGGAGGAAGTGCTATGGCACTGCTTCCCCGCTCACGACCCCTCGTGCCAGCGCAGGAGCAGCAGGGAGCGCGGCGGCAGGGTGATCGTCGAGCCGCCGGCGAGCAGGCGGGACGTCGCGGGGACGCCGTCGCTGCGGGTGCTGTCCAGGCACGGGACGTAGCCGCCGCCGGGCGGCAGCACCGCCGGCCGGGCCTCCGGGCCCGCGTGCAGCAGCAGCAACCACTCCTCGCGCATCAGGCCCAGGCTGTGCAGCCCGCCGTCGTGCCAGTCGTGCCCGCGGATCCGGCGGCCGTCCGGGTGCCACCAGAGCACCTCGCCGTCGCGGTAGAAGCTGTCCCGCTGCAGGGCGGGCGAGCTGTGCCGCAGCGCGGCCACCCGGGCGGTGAACGCGGCCATCGACGCCTGCTCGGGGCCGGGGGTCCAGTCCACCCAGGACGTCTCGTCGTCCAGGCAGTAGGCGTTGTTGTTGCCCCGCTGGGTGCGCCACAGCTCGTCGCCGCCGAGCAGCATGGGCGTGCCGGTGGACAGCAGCAGCGTGCCCAGCATCGCCCGGGCCGCGGCCAGCCGGCGGTCGGCGATCACCGGCGAGTCGGTGTCGCCCTCGACGCCGAAGTTCTGCGAGCGGTTGTCGTTGGTGCCGTCCCGGTTGTCCTCGCCGTTGGCCTCGTTGTGCTTGCGCTCGTAGGACACCAGGTCGCGCAGGGTGAACCCGTCGTGCGCGGTGACGAAGTTGACCGACGCCCAGGGCCGGCGGCCGTTGGACTTGTACAGGTCCGAGCTGCCGGTCAGCCGGGAGGCGACCTCGCCGATGCCGCCGTGCCCGCGCCAGAAGTCGCGCACGGCGTCGCGGTAGCGGCCGTTCCACTCCGACCAGGCCACCGCGAAGCCGCCCACCCGGTAGCCCTCGCCGGTGGCGTCCCACGGCTCGGCGATCAGCTTGACCCGGCTCAGCACCGGGTCCAGCGCGATCGCGGTGAGCAGCGGGGCGTTCGGGTCGAACGGGCCCGACCGGGGGCGGCCCAGCACGCTGGCCAGGTCGATCCGGAAGCCGTCGACGCCGAGCACGGTCACCCAGTGCCGCATGGCGT
Organism: Pseudonocardia sp.; assembly: GCA_030147065.1. Taxonomy (GTDB): domain Bacteria; phylum Actinomycetota; class Actinomycetes; order Mycobacteriales; family Pseudonocardiaceae; genus Pseudonocardia. The sequence goes on from JASLAP010000137.1 coordinate 2,842, forward strand.
CGCAGATCAGCCGGATCACCGTCGGCGAGCCGGCGTCGAGGGTGTTGCCGGTGCCGGTGATGTCGTTGTCGTGGCCGGCGGCGCCCAGCGAGTAGTACGCCGGGGCGTCCAGGCCGCGGTAGGACAGCGTCGTCCCGCCGACCCCGCCCTCGGCGGTGTGGTTCGGCACGAAGTCCACGATCACCTCGATGCCCGCGGCGTGCAGCGCCTCGACCATGGTGACGAACTCCGCGCACTCCTGGCCGCGCACGCTCGCGTACTCGGCGTGCGGGGCCAGGAAGCCCAGCGTGGCGTAGCCCCAGTAGTTGCGGTTGCCGCGTTCGAGCAGCGGCGGCTCCTCGGCGATCGCGGCCACCGGCAGCAGCTCGACGGCGGTGACCCCGGTCCGGCGCAGGTGCTCGACCACCGCCGGGTGCGCCAGCCCCAGGTAGGTGCCGCGGTGCTCGGGCGGGACCTCGGGGTGGCGCATGGTGTAGCCGCGCACGTGCAGCTCCATCACCACGCTCTCCGACCAGGGCACGTCCGGGCGGGTGCCGGCGAAGGGCACGTCCGGTTCGGTGACCACCGACAGCGGAACGTGGCCGAGCGAGTCGACGTCGCTGAGGGTGCCCGACATCGGGTCGTGCACCCAGCCGCGGGCCGCGGCCAGGTCGGTGACCCGCCCGGTGATCCGGCGGGCGTACGGGTCGACCAGGATCTTGGCCGGGTTGGCCCGGACGCCGTCCCACGGGCGGTAGGGCCCGTGGACCCGGTACCCGTAGCGCTGCCCGGGGCGCACCCCCGGGACGTGGCCGTGCCACACCCCGAACGTGCGCTCGGTGAGCTCCACCCGTTTCTCGCTCAGGTCGCCGTCCGGTCCGTCCACCAGGCACACCTCGACGGCGTCGGCGCTGGTGGACGCGACGGCGAAGCGCACGCCTGCGGGATCGGGATGGGCACCCAACGGGAAGACCGGCACGATCGGCCAGGATAGGGAAGTGGCCGCGTCCGTTTCGCCCCCTGAGCCCTTCCTCACCGACCGCGCCGATCACGACGACCTCGTCGTCCGGATGGACGGGGTGACCGTCCGCCGCGGGCGGACCGACCTGGTCCGCGACGTCGACTGGTCGGTCGAGCTGGACGAGCGCTGGGTCGTGCTCGGTCCCAACGGGGCGGGTAAGACCACCCTGCTGCGGCTCGCCGCCGCCGAGCTGCACCCCACCGCGGGGCGGGTGCACGTGCTCGGTGAGGAGCTCGGCCGGGTCAACGTGTTCGAGCTGCGCACCCGGATCGGGCTGACCTCGGCGGCGCTCGGGATCCGGGTGCCCGACGAGGAGGTCGTGCGCGACGTCGTGGTCAGCGCCGGGTACGGGGTGCTGGGCCGGTGGCGGGAGCGCTACGACGCCCTCGACACCAACCGGGCCGACGCGCTGCTCGACGCGCTCGGCGTCCGCCCGCTGGCCGGGCGCACGTTCGGCACGCTGTCCGAGGGCGAGCGCAAGCGCACCCTGATCGCCCGCGCGCTGATGACCGATCCGGAGCTGCTGCTGTTCGACGAGCCGGCGGCCGGGCTGGACCTGGGCGGGCGCGAGGACCTGGTGGCCCGGCTCGCGGTGCTCGCCGCCGACCCGGACGCCCCGGCGTCGGTGCTGGTCACCCACCACGTCGAGGAGATCCCGGTTGGCTACACCCACGGGCTGCTGCTGCGCGAGGGCCGGGTGGTGGCCTCCGGCCTGCTCGACGACGTGCTCACCGACGAGAACCTCTCCGCGACCTTCGGCCTGCCCCTCGGCGTCCAGCGCCGGCGCGGCCGCTACACCGCCTGGCTGCGCTGACCGGGATGGCGAAGGACGAGCGGGCGGCGCTGCTGCACTTCCTGGCCGCTCAGCGGGGCGCGGCGCTGGCGGTCCTGGACGGCGTGTCGGAGGCCGACGCCCGGCGCAGCGTGGTGCCCAGCGGGTGGACGCCGCTGGGCATGGCCGCGCACCTCGGCGGGGTCGAGCGGCACTGGTTCGGCCTGGTCCTCGGTGGTGACCTCGACCACACCCCGGCGGTGCCGGGGGAGCCGCGGACCCTGGACGAGGCCGTGGACGCCTTCCGGGCGGAGATCCGGCGATCGGACCGCCTGCTGGCCGGGTTCGCGCTCGACGACCCGGTCACCGTCCGGCCCGAGCAGCTGCCCGGGGAGATCGACACGGTCCGCGACGTGCTGCTGCACGTGATCGAGGAGCTGGCCCGGCACGCCGGCCACCTGGACATCGCCCGCGAGCTGCTCGACGGGCGGACCGGCCTCGGCCCGCGCTAGCGGGCCGGTGATCGCGTTATGGTCCCGGCGTGACCGAATTCGTGAGGCTCGAGGTCGAGGGCGGGGTCGGCACGATCCGGCTCGATCGGCCGCCGATGAACGCGTTCAACCGCCAGGTCCAGGAGGAGCTCAAGGCGGGCGCCGAGGAGGCGGCGCGCCGGGCCGACGTCCGGGCCGTGGTGGTCTTCGGCGGGGACAAGGTGTTCGCCGCCGGCGCCGACGTCAAGGAGATGGCCGGCATGTCCTACGCGGACATGGCCCCGGTCGCGCGCCGGCTCTCGGCCTGCTTCGGGGCGCTGTCGGAGGTGCCGAAGCCGACCGTCGCGGCGATCACCGGGTACGCGCTGGGCGGCGGCATGGAGGTCGCGCTGGGCTGCGACCGGCGGATCTGCGGCGACAACGCCAAGCTCGGCCAGCCCGAGATCCTGCTCGGGATCATCCCCGGCGGCGGCGGCACCCAGCGGATGGCCCGGCTGATCGGCGCCCCGCGCACCAAGGACCTGATCTTCACCGGCCGGATGGTGGGTGCGGAGGAGGCGCTGGCCATCGGCCTGGTCGACGAGGTCGTGGCGCCCGACGAGGTGTACGCGGCGGCGCGGCGGTGGGCCGAGCAGTTCGTGGACGGCCCGGCGGTGGCGCTGGCCGCGGCGAAGAAGGCCATCGACGGCGGCCTGGACGTCGACCTGCGGACCGGGCTGGACCTGGAGGCCGAGGTCTTCGCCGCGCTGTTCGCCACCGACGACCGCGCGATCGGCATGGAGTCCTTCGTCGCCAACGGCCCCGGCAAGGCCGACTTCACCGGCCGCTGACCCCCGGATGACAGGAAAGCCACTTTCCGGACCGAATCCGTCCGGAAAGTGGCTTTCCTGACATCGGGGCGGGCGGCGGGGCGTGACTAGGGTGCGTACCCATGAGTACGGACCCGGCGCCCCGACCGCACGCCACGGCGGAGGAGGTGGAGGCGGCACGGCACGACCGCAAGCTGGCCAACGTGCTCTACCACGACTGGGAGGCCGGCTCCTACGACGAGAAGTGGTCGATCTCCTATGACGAGCGCTGCATCAGCTACGCCGCGGACCGCTTCCGGCTGGTCGCCGGGGACCGCGACTGGCCCTACGACCGGGTCCTGGAGCTGGGCTGCGGCACCGGGTTCTTCCTGCTCAACCTGATGCAGGCCGGGCTGGCGAAGCACGGCTCGGTGACCGACCTGTCGCCGGGGATGGTGCAGGCCGCGCTGCGCAACGCCGAGCACCTGGGCCTGGACGTCGACGGCCGGGTCGCCGACGCCGAGCGGCTGCCCTACGACGACGACACCTTCGACTGCGTGGTCGGGCACGCCGTGCTGCACCACATCCCCGACCTGGACACCGCCTTCCGCGAGGTGCTGCGGGTGCTCAAGCCGGGCGGCCGGTTCGTCTTCGCCGGCGAGCCGACCCGGATCGGCGACCGCTACGCCCGCAAGCTCGGCGCCTGGACGTGGAAGGCGGCCACCACGGTCACCAAGCTGCCGGCGCTGCAGGGCTGGCGGCGCCCGCAGGCCGAGCTGGACGAGTCGTCCCGGGCCGCGGCGCTGGAGGCGGTGGTGGACGTGCACGTCTTCGACCCGGCCGAGCTGGAGCAGATCGCCTGGGTGGCCGGTGCCCCGGACGCGAAGGTGGTCACCGAGGAGTTCACCGCGGCCATGCTCGGCTGGCCGGTGCGGACCTTCGAGGCCGCGGTGCCGCCGGGGCGGCTCGGCCTCCGGTGGGCGATGTTCGCCTACCGCGGCTGGACCGGGCTGTCCTGGGTGGACCGCACCGTGCTGTCGCGGGTGGTGCCCCGCGAGTGGTTCTACAACGCGCTCATCACCGGGACGAAGCCGGTCCGGCCGCCGGTCTCGTAGTCCTACCGATTGATCCGCCGCCCCCACCAGCGATGATGGACCGGTGAGCGCACCGACCATCGTCCCCGCCCCGGCGCCGGGCATGCCGTCCGCGGTGGACATGCAGCGGCCCGTCGAACCGCTCTGGCGCGGCATGCTCGTCTACCGCGCCCTCACGCTGATCAGCGTGTCGGTCGTGGTGGTCTGGCGGCTGGACGACTACGCCCTGCCGACCGGCGCGGTGGCCGTTCTCGCCGTGATGGTCGCCTGGACCGCGCTGACCGGCTACTGGTACCTCAACGGCCGGCCCGACCGGCGCTGGGTCGCGGTGGCGGACGTGCTGGTCACGGTGGGCGTGATGGCCACGACGCCGATCGTGCAGACCCCGCAGCAACTGGCCTCGGACGCGCCCGTCATGGGTTCGATCTGGACGTCCGGGGGCGTCCTGGCCTGCGCGCTCGCGTTCGGGTTGCGCGGCGGGTTCCTGGCCGCGGTCGTGATCTCCGCGGCGCTGGTGGCGTTCCAGGCGCGGATGGAGACCGAGCTGGGCGACATCCAGCTGATGCTGCTGGCCGGGCTGACCCTCGGCTACGCCGCGACGGTCCTGCGCCGCTCCGGGGAGCGGCTGCGGGTGGCGATCGGGGCCGAGGCGGCGATGGCCGAACGCGACCGGCTGGCCCGCGCGGTGCACGACGGGGTGCTGCAGGTGCTCGGGTTCGTCCGCCGCCGCGGCGCCGAGCTGGGCGGCGAGGCCGGCGAGCTGGGCCGGCTGGCCGGGGAGCAGGAGTTCGCCCTGCGCACCCTGCTGACCAGCGGCCCGGCCCCGGTGGACGCGCACGGCCACCGCGACCTGGCCGCGGCGCTGCGGATGCTGGGCACCGCCCGGGTCAGCGTGTCGACCCCGGCGCACCGGGTGGAGCTGCCGGCCCGGGCCGTCGACGAGCTGGTGGGGGTGGTCGGGGCGGCGCTGTCCAACGTCGCCCTGCACGTCGGCCCGGACGCCCCGGCCTGGGTGCTGCTGGAGGAGGTCGGCGACGCGGTCGAGATCAGCGTGCGCGACGAGGGCCCGGGGATCCCGATGGGCCGGCTGGACGCGGCCCAGGCCGAGGGCCGGCTGGGGGTGGCGAAGTCCATGCGCGGCCGGGTGCGGGACCTGGGTGGCACGATCACCTGCGACACCGGGCCGGGCCGCGGCACGGACTGGATCATCCGGGTGCCCCGGGCGAGGATGCGCAGATGACCGAGCAGGCCGACGCCGAGATCACCGTGATGGTGGTCGACGACCACCCGATGTGGCGCGAGGGGGTCGCCCGCGACCTGACCGAGCGCGGCCTCCAGGTCGTCGCCACCGCCCCGGACGCCGACGCCGCGGTGCGGATCGCGCTGGCGGTGCGGCCGCGGGTGGTGCTGATGGACCTCAACCTGGGCGCCCGGTCGGGGGTGCAGGCCACCGAGGGAATCCTGGCCAAGCTGCCGGACACCAAGATCCTGGTGCTGTCGGCCAGCGGCGAGCACGCCGACGTGCTGGAGGCGGTGAAGGCCGGGGCCACCGGCTACCTGGTCAAGTCGGCCAGCGTGCACGAGCTGCTGGACGCCGTGCGGCGCACCGCGCAGGGCTACCCGGTGTTCACCCCGGGCCTGGCCGGGCTGGTGCTGGGCGAGTACCGCCGGCTGGCCGACGAGCCGGGCCCGGGCACCGAGCCGGCGCCGGTGCTCACCGAGCGGGAGACCGACGTGCTGCGGCTGGTGGCCAAGGGCCTGACCGCCCGGCAGATCGGTGAGCGGCTGACGGTGTCGCACCGCACCGTGGAGAGCCACGTCCAGAACACGCTGCGCAAGCTCCAGCTGCACAACCGGGTCCAGCTGGTGCGCTACGCCATCGAGCAGGGTCTCGCCGACGAGTAGGCGACCCAGCGTGACTGTTCACCGCTGAACGGGTGACTGCGGTGACCACGGTCCGGTGGCTTGGCAGGATCCGGGTCATGGGGGAGTGCGGCGCGCCGCGGACACTGCTGGTCGCCGCCGCGTCCGATCCGACCGGTGCCGCGGCGGCGCTCACCGCCGCCGGCGTGACCCCCACCGCGCTGGCGTCCGATCCGGCCGAGGCCGTGCACGCGGTCGCCGCCCGCCGTCCCGACCTGGTCGTGGTGGTGGCGGTCGACGGGGTGACCGGACCGGCCGCGGTGGCCGCGGTGGCCGACGCCGACCCGGACCTGCCGGTGCTGGTCCTGGTCGCGGCGCCCGAGCCGCACACCGCGGTGCTGGCCGCCGTCAGCGCCGGGGCGACCAGCGTCGTGCTCACCGCGGACGAGCTGGGCGGGGCGGCGCGGCGCACCGCGGCCGGGGCGGCGGTGTTCAGCCCCGGCCTGGCCGACCTGGTGCTGGACTCGGTCAGCCCGGACGGCGCCGGCCGCAACGGCGCCCGGCTCACCGACCGCGAGTCCGACGTGCTGCGCCTGATCGTCGACGGCCTCACCGCCCGCCAGATCGCCACCCGCCTGGTCCTGTCCCAGCGCACGGTGGAGAACCACGTCCAGAACATGCTGCGCAAACTCGGCCTCACCGGCCGCGCCGCTCTGGTCCGCTACGCCATCGAGAACGGCCTCGCCTGACCCTCGTGCGTGAGTTTCATGCCCATGGGCATGAAACTCACGCACGACCCCGTCAGCCCAGGGTGCGCAGGCGGGTCAGGATCTCGCCGAGGACGGCGTCCCGGTCGACGTCGGTGGCGACGGCGACGGTGCCGCGGGGGTCGCCGGCGCAGACCGGCGTGGGGACGGTGGCGCCGCGCGCCGGGCCCAGGTCGCAGGCGACGTCCAGGTGCATCGGGGTGGTGGTCAGGGTGCCGGGCCGGATCGCCTCCAGCACCGCGACGGCGTCGTGCACGGCCACCGCGTCCACGCCGTAGCGCTCCCGGTAGGCGGCCCGGTAGTGGGTGATCACCTCGTTGAGCTCGTGCCCGCACGGGCCGGCGGCGGCCAGCTCGGCCAGCCAGGCCGGGCCGGCCGGGCAGCGCAGGGTGATGTCCAGCGGCACCAGCGTCACCGGCACCTCGGTCTGGGTGAGCACCCGGTGCGCCGCCTCCGGGTCGCAGTGCACGTTGAACTCGGCCGACCCGGTGATGTTGCCCGCGCCCAGCGCCCCGCCCATCACCACGATGCGGGCGATCCGGTCGGCCAACCGGGGGTTGACGGCCAGCAGCAGCGCGATGTTGGTCAGCGGGCCGATCGCAGCGATCGTCACCGGTTCCCGGGCGGCGCGCAGGACGTCGGTGACGGTGCCCAGGGCGCCGCGCGGGTCCGGCGGCGCGACCGGGGCGGGCAGTGCGCGGGCCCGCCCGCCCAGCCCGTCGTCGCCGTGCCAGCCCCGGGCCAGCTCCCGCTGCGGGTGCACCAGCGGGCGGTCCGCCCCCGCCGCGACCGGGATGTACCCGCGCCCGCCCAGCGCCAGGACCCGTCCGGCGTTCGCCGTGGTGTCGGCGACGGCGACGTTGCCGAACACCGTGGACACGGCCAGCAGGTCCACCTCGGGGGAGGCCAGCGCCAGCAGGATGGCCACGGCGTCGTCAACGCCGGGATCGGTGTCGATGATCAGTCCCGGCACGGCGACGACGATGGCGTAGCCCACCGGGCGGCGCAAGGGCCGAATGCCCGCGCGCCGGGCGCCTCTCCGCCGGACGCGGCTACTCGCTGCGGGTGGGTTCGTCGCTCTCGGAGCGCAGGTCGTCCTCGGCCTGCAGGGTGGTGCTGGTGGTGTCGGTGGTGGTCCCGCCGTCGCGCCCGCCGGTCCGGTCGGTGGAGTCCGGGCCCGGTTCCGGCTGGGGGTCGGGCGCGGGGTCGGCGGCGGCGTAGGCGCGCTCGTCGTCGGCGGTGGCCGCGGTCGGGTTGTCCACCCGCCGCGACACGACCCGGTCCTCCTCGGAGCCGCTCACGGGTTCCGGGCCGCCCTCGCGGGACTCCTCGATGCGCATGGCCCCGGCTACCCGCTGCGATCCCGCAGCACACCGCCCGGATTAGGGTCCTCGCATGACCAGCATGTGGGGTGCGCCGCTGTGGGCGCGCTGGGGGCGGCGGCGCCGGGACCCGCGCCAGGCCCGGTTCCTCACCCTCGACTCGCTGCGCTGGGTGCTCCGCCACCGCGCCTACACCCCCTGGTACCTGGTCCGGTACTGGCGGCTGCTGCGGTTCCGGCTGGCCAACCCGCACGTGGTCCTGCGCGGCATGGTGTTCCTGGGCAAGCGGGTGGAGCTGCACGCCCGGCCCGGCTACGGGCGGCTGGAGATCGGCCGCTGGGTGCACATCGGCGACGGCAACTCGCTGCGCTGCCACGAGGGGTCGCTGCGGATCGGCGACAAGGTCGTGATGGGCAAGGAGAACACCATCAACTGCTACCTCGACATCGAG
>JASLAP010000169.1 GCA_030147065.1 Pseudonocardia sp.
GCACCGGTTGCACAGCTACGCCCACGGCAGCGGGGCCGCGTACGGGCCCGAGGCCGCCGAGCTGCTCGGCCTGGACCCGGCCCGGGTGTTCAAGACCCTGGTGGCCGAGGTCGACGGCGCGCTGGCGGTCGGCGTGGTCCCGGTGTCGGCGACCCTGGACCTCAAGGCCCTGGCCGCGGCGCTGGGCGGGCGGCGGGCCCGGATGGCCGAGGTGGGCGCGGCCCAACGGGCCACCGGCTACGTGGCCGGCGGCATCTCCCCGCTGGGCCAGCGCAAGCGGCTGCCGACCGTGCTGGACGCCTCCGCCGAGGCGCTGCCCACGCTGTTCTGCAGCGCGGGGCGGCGCGGCCTGGAGGTCGAACTGGCCCCGGCCGACCTGATCCGGCTCACCGGCGGGCGGTACGCCCCGATCGCCACCTGACGGCCACCGGACGTCCGCCCGACCGTCACCGGCCGCCGTCCGGCGATCTCCACCCGGGTGTGGGACGCTCGAAGGTTGGCCCCCCTTCACGCCTGCTGGAGGCCCCGGGCCATCATTCCCCCGTGGTGGGGACGATTTCCGAGCGTGCGCGCGGCATCTGGCAGACCTGGTCGGTCCGGGGCAGCGCGCCCCGGCGACTACCGCCGGAGGCCGTCCGCGCGGTCTACGGGCTGTGGCTGGTGGCGCTGGGCCTGAAGTACGTCGGCGCCAGCTGGGACGTCTCGTGGCACTTCCGCTGGCTGCGCGACGACCTCGCACCCCCGCACCTGATCAACACCGCGGGTACCGTGCTGGTGATCGTCCTGGTGGCCGCGCACACCTGGACCGGGTTCGGCGTCGACCGGCCCGCGCTGCGCCTGATGCAGGCCGGGATCGTGGTGTTCCTGCTGGCCATCCCGACGGACCTGATCAACCACGCGGTCAACGGGCTGGACATCACCGCCTGGTCCGTCTCGCACTCGCTGCTGTACCTGGGCACCACGCTCACCGTGCTCGGCGTGCTGCGCGGCTGGTGGCTCTACGGCCGCGGACCGCTGCGGGTGCCGGGGCTGGTCGTGCTGTGGGCGTTCCTGCTGGAGGCGGTGTGGTTCCCGGCCGGCCAGCAGGAGTACGGGGTGCTCGCGGTCGCCGCGTGGGACCGCGGCGAGCCGGACGCTGAGCCGATCCTGCTGCAGTTCGCCGCCGACCAGATCGGCCGCCCGGTGGACCGCGCGGCGGTGCTGCACTTCGCGCTGCCGGTGCCGGACTGGGTGTACCCGGTGTGGCTGCTGGCCGCGGCCGGCATCGTGCTGGTGCTGGCCCGGATGATGGTCGGGCTGCGCTGGACGGCCACCGTGCTCACCGCCGGCTACCTCGCCTACCGCTGCGTGGTCTGGGTGACCCTGGTCGGGATCGGGTTCCCGCCCTCGGCGGTGCCGTTCCTGCTGCTCGGCCTGGCCGTCGCGATCGACGTGGCGTTCCGGCTCCCGCTGCGCGAAGCGGCGCGCCCCGTCCTGGGGGCGGCACTGGCCACGCTCGGCGCCGCCGGCGTGGCGTTCGTCCAGGCCGACCGGCTGGCGCTGCCCCCCGTCTCGTCCGTCGCCTTCGTGGTCGGCGGCGTGCTGCTGGGCCTGCTCTGGTCGGCCGCCGCGCTCGTCGTCCGCTCCCGCGCCCTGGCCACCTGGGCCCGCCCCCACTGACCTCGTGCGTGAGTTTCATGCCTATGGGCATGAAACTCACGCACGACGGTGGAGCCAGGTGGTGACGGCGGCGCGCAGGCCGGGGACGTCGGAGCGCAGGCTGTGGTCGCCGCGCAGCAGGACGACCTCGCGGCCGGGTGCGGGCGGTGGGCGGCCGAAGGGGTCGTTGGCGCCCTGGACGACCAGCACCGGCACGGTCGGCAGGGCCAGCTCGGGCAGCCGGTCCTTGTCCGGCCTGCCGGGCGGGTGCACGGGGAAGGCCAGGCAGAGCACGCCCGCGGCGCCGGTCGCGGCGGCCGTCCGGCAGGCGACCCGGGCCCCGGAGCTGCGCCCGCCGACCAGCAGCGGACCGGTGTACCGGGGCGCGACGACGGCCGCGACGGCCAGCCAGCACGTGTCCAGCTGCGCGGCCGGCGCCGGGGCCCGACGCCCGGCCACCCGGTAGGGCTGCTCGACGAGGACGACCGCGACGCCGACGGCGAGCGCGGCGTCGGTGGTCGCCACCAGGTCGGGCGCCGCGATCCCGCCACCCGCGCCGTGCCCGAGCAGCAGCACCGCCCGCGGCGCGTCCGGGGCGTGCGCGGTGATCCGGGCCGGGCCGTGCGGGGTGTCGACCTCCTCCGGCGCCGGACCGGATCGTGCGCTCACTGGGGGTTCGGGCCGGCCAGCAGGTCGAGTTGCAGCGGCTCGCGGACCTCGTCGGGCGCCAGCGGGGCGAGCAGCTCGGGGCCGTTGTTGCGGACGCTGTTCACCGCCGGGGACACCGGGCGCAGCTCCAGCCGGGAGATCAGCTCCTCCGACGGCGGGGTGAGCAACCCGGCGACCTCGTCGTCGTCCTTGCCGGTGTCCGGGTCGAGCCAGGCGTCCCAGGCGTCGGGCGCCAGCACCAGCGGCATCCGGTCGTGCACCTGGGCCAGCACGCCGACCGCCTGCGTGGTCAGCACGGTCGCGGTGACCAGGCCGTCGGGGTACTGGTTGTCGGGGTCGTCCTTGGGCTTCCAGTACTCCCACAGCCCGGCGAAGGCCAGCGAGCTGCCGTCGGTGTAGTGGGTGTAGTAGGGCTGCTTGTGCTCGGGGCCGCGCTGCCACTCGAACCAGCCGTCGGCCGGGATCAGGCAGCGCCGGGCGCTGAGCGCCTTGCGGAACGCCGGCTTGGTGGCCGCCGACTCGGCCCGGGCGTTGATCATCCGGGCGCCGGCCTTCGGGTCCTTGGACCAGGACGGCACCAGGCCCCAGCGCAGCATGCGCAGGGTGCGCTCGGTGCGCTCCTGGTCGGGGGTGCCGTCCTCGTCGCGCGGGTGGCGCTCCACCACCGCGACGATCTGCTTGGTCGGCGCGACGTTGTAGTCGGTGCGCGCGGCACCCTGGGTGGCGTCCACCGCGCGGAACTCGTCGGCCAGGTCGGCGGGGGCCTTGATGGAGGCGTAACGACCGCACATGGGTCCATCGTGGCACGTCCCCCCGACACCGGGCCGGGACGTGCGGGATCATTGGGGTCGTGACCGCCGCCCCGCACTGGCCCGCCCCGCTCGCCCCCGGACCCGTGCACGCCCGGGTCGCCGTCCCCGGATCCAAGTCGGTGACCAACCGCGCGCTGCTGCTGGCCGCGCTGTCCGGCGGCGCGGCGACCGTGTCCGGCGCGCCGGCCAGCCGGGACACCGCGCTGATGGTCGGCGCGCTGCGGGCGCTGGGCGTCCCGGTCGACGTGGACGGCGAGCAGGTCCGGTTCGCCGCGCACGACGGCCCGCACGGCGGGGGGTCGGTCGACTGCGGCCTGGCCGGCACGGTGATGCGGTTCGTCCCGCCGGCCGCCGCGCTGGCCGACGGCCCGGTGCGCTTCGACGGCGACCCGCGGGCCCGGGAGCGGCCGATGTCCACGGTGCTCGACGCCCTGCGCGCGCTCGGCGCCGAGGTCGACGGCGACCGGCTGCCGTTCACCGTGCGCGGGTCCGGCACGCTGCCCGGCGGCGACGTGACCATCGACGCCTCGGCGTCCTCGCAGTTCGTCTCCGGGCTGCTGCTGTCCGGCGCCCGCTTCGACAAGGGCGTCGCCGTGCACCACGACGGCAAGCCGGTGCCCTCGCTGCCGCACATCGAGATGACCGTGGCCATGCTGCGGGAGGCCGGGGTGGAGGTCGACGCGGCGGACAACGGGGGCGAGCCGAACTCGTGGCGGGTGGCGCCGGGCCGGATCCGGGCCCGGGACTGGGCGGTCGAGCCCGACCTGTCCAACGCGGCGGTGTTCCTGGCCGCGGCCGCGGTCACCGGCGGCGAGGTCACCGTGCCGGGCTGGCCGGCCGGCTCCACCCAGCCCGGCGCGCACGTCCTGCCGGTGCTGGAGCAGGCCGGCTGCACGGTGACCAGCGGGCCCGCGGGCGTCACCGTGCGCGGCCCGGAGCGCCCGTCCGGCGTCGAGGTCGACCTGCACGACGCCAGCGAGCTCACCCCGACCGTGGCCGCCGTCGCCGCGCTGGCCGACGGCCCGTCCCGGATCACCGGGGTGGCCCACATCCGCGGCCACGAGACCGACCGGCTGGCCGCGCTGGCCGCCGAGATCAACCGGCTGGGCGGGGCGGTCACCGAGAGCCCCGACGGGCTGCAGATCCGCCCCGCGCCGCTGCACGGCGGCACCTGGCGCGCCTACGCCGACCACCGGATGGCCACCGCCGGCGCGCTGATCGGCCTGGTCGTGCCGGGGGTGGAGGTCGACGACATCGCCTGCACCGACAAGACGATGCCCGGGTTCGACCGGCGGTGGGCGGCGATGCTGCAGCGCTGATGAGCCCCCGCGAGTACGACGAGTCCGACGTCCGGGTGCGCCCGGGGCGGCGCGGGTCGCGCCCGCGCACCAAGCGCCGCCCCGGGCGCACCCGGACGTCGGACTCGTCGTACTCGCGGGGGCTCATCGCTCGGCCTCGCAGGGCTCGGCCGGCGCTTCGCGAAGGCGCTGTGCTGATGACTCGCTCGCAAGCTCGCTCATCGAGGTTGCAGCACCGCCGCCCACCGCTGGGCGAACCCGGGCATCGTCTTGTCGGTGCAGGCGATGTCGTCGACCTCCACCCCCGGCACGACCAGGCCGATCAGCGC
>JASLAP010000204.1 GCA_030147065.1 Pseudonocardia sp.
GCCCGGCGCACCCGCCCGCTGGCCGCCGGGGCCGCCGCGGTCGGGGTCGCCGGGCTCGTCGCGGTCGCCGGGCGGGCCCGCCGCCGAGCCCCGCAACCGCCGCCGCCCGACGGGGTCGACCTGACGGTGCTCACCGCGAACGTGCTCAAGGGCCGGGCCGACACCGCCGAGCTGGCGGCGATGATCGCCCGCGAGCGGCCCGACGTGGTGGTGCTGCCCGAGGCCGGCCACGACTTCCGGGACAAGCTGGAGCCGCTGGTCGCGCACCTGGGCTACCGGTCCGAGGTGTCCACCCGGCCCGGCGCCCGCGACGTCCACTCGGTGACCGTGCTGATCGCCGACGCCCTCGGCGAGACCAGCGTGCGGGCCGTGCGGCGGATGCGGCTGCCGCACCTGGAGGTCACCGGCGGCCGCCTCGGCCGGCGCACCCTGTACGCGGTGCACCTCACCGCCCCGCTGCTGCGCCGGCAGGTGCCGAACTGGCGGCTGGACGTCGAGGTGCTGGCGCGGATGTGCGCGGCCGACCCGGCCCCGGTCGTGGCCGGCGACTTCAACACCACGTTCGACCACGCCGGCCTGCGCGCGGCCCTCGGCCGGTGCCGCAGCGCCGCCGACGGCACCGGGCTGGGGCTGGTCGGCACCTACCCGTCGCGGCTGTCGCGCTGGTTCGGCATCCAGATCGACCACGTGCTCGTGCCGTCCGGCACGTCCACCCGGCGGCTGGCCGTGCTCGACCTCGCCGGCTCCGACCACCGCGCCGTCCTCGCCCAGCTCACCCTGGGTCGTGCGTGAGTTTCATGGCTATGGGCATGAAACTCGCGCACGACCCCGATGGACTAGGTTCTCCCTCGTGAGCGTGCTGGAGACCATCCTGTACTTCGTGGTGCCGTCGGTGGGGATCTACCTGCTCATCGTGGCCCTGGTGGTGGTGCCGCGGCGGGCCTCCCGGCCGCGCTACCGCAGCGGCCAGCCGTGGCCGCACGAGCCGCTGTGGTGGACGGCCAACCCCGAGGGCGCCCAGCTGCCCGCAGCCGACGGCCACCCGGTGGCCGGTGTCCGAGGAGGTGCCCGTGGCAGCTGGTGAGAACCACGGGGGCGGCGTGCTGGCCGTCCCCGACGAGCGTGACCTGCCCGAGGGTTCGGCGGTGACGTACTCCGGCCGGGTGTCCTCGGCGGTGGAGTTCACCGAGCCGTCGCGGGCCGACCAGCCCTTCGACCCGGTGCAGCTGACCCGGCTGGACGAGGCGCTCACCCTGGCCAGCCGGGAGACCGGCCTGCGGTTCAGCGTCTACCTGGGCGAGCTGGGCGCGTCCCCGGCCGAGCGGGCCGCGCAGCTGCACGCCGAGCTGGAGGGCTCGGCGGAGGCGGTGCTGGTCGCGGTCAGCCCGGAGCAGCGGGTGGTCGAGGTGATCACCGGGCCGGAGGCCCGGGTGCGGCTGCCCGACCGCGGCGCCAAGCTCGCGGTGATGAGCATGGTGGCCTCGTTCCGGGAGAGCGACCTGCTCGGCGGGCTGCTCAGCGGGCTGCGGATGCTGGCCGACCAGGCCGGCGGGCGGCACCGGACGGGCTGACGCCCGCAGTGGCCCGGTCCGGTCACCACCGGATCGGGATCACCCGATCGGGTGGTCGTGGCCGCGTGTCGTTCCCGGGCTGCGATCGTTGCGTGGAGTAGTGACCTCCTACCCCAGAGCGATCATGACTCCCAGTGCCCAGCCCCCCGTCCCGCACGGTCCGCCCGGTGACGTCCTCATCGTCGACGACCACGAGCTGATCGGCACCTCGCTGACCCTGGCCCTGCGGGCCGAGGGCCTGGCGGCGCACGGCCGCGGGGCCGGCGGACCGGACGCGATCGTGGCCGCCGCCGCCCGGCGCCGCCCCGGCGTGGTGCTGCTGGACCTGGACCTGGGCCGGGACCCGGCCGGGCGCCCGGTGGACGGCGTCGACCTGGTGGATCCGCTGCGCGCGGGCGGCTGGCGGGTGGTGGTGCTGTCCGGGACGGCCGACCGCACCCGGGTCGGCGCCGCGCTGGACGAGGGGGCGGTGGCCGCGGTGCCCAAGCACGCCCCGATGCCGGTCCTGCTGCGCGCGGTGCGCGCCGCGCTCGCCGGGCGGGAGGTCATGCCGGCCGAGCACCGCGACCGGCTGATCGCCGCGTTCCGGCAGCGCCGGGCCGAGCGCGGGGCCGTCGCGGCCAAGCTGGAGCTGCTCACCGCGCGCGAGCGGGAGGTGCTCGCGCTGCTCGCCGACGGGCACCGCGCGCAGGCCGTCGCCGACCGGTTCGTGGTCTCGTTGGCCACTGTCCGGACCCAGATCCGGGCCGTGCTCACCAAGCTCGGGGTGTCGTCACAGCTCGAAGCCGTTGCGCTCCTCCGGAGCGCCACCGAGCGATGACGGCACCCGGGCGGTGCCGCTCGGTGAGCGATTGATCACGCGTCGCGCCTAGGATCGGCCGCTCCGGATGTCGACCCGACGCGGAGGTGCGACGCCAGGTGAACCGGTCCCTGCCGTACCGGCCGCTGCTCGACGTCCTGGTCCTGGCCGGGCTCGGCGCGGTGGTCGGGGTGGCCCTGGCGGCCGGGCCGGTGCGCGCGGCGCTGCCCCCGGCCACCCACGACCTGCTGACCCTCACCGCGGCCGGGGTCGGTGCCGGGGCCGCGATGCTCGCCGTGGTCGCGGCCCGGCTGCTGGAGGACGTGCGGGCGGCCTGGGTGGCCGCCGCGCTGGTGCTCTACAGCGCCGTGGTGCTGCCCTGGTCGACCGTGCTGGCCACCCAGCCCGGCGGCGCCCAGCGCGCACCCCTGCTGGTCACCTACCTGACCGCGGTCGTGCTGCTGGTGCTGGCCATCCGGCCGCCCGCGGTGCTGGGGGCGTGGGGCGGCTGGGTGATCGGAACGGCCGGGGGCCTGCTCGGCGTGCTGGTCCTGAACCTGCCCGTCACCGCCGGGCTGCGGGGGTTCGCCGAGGGCCCGGTGCCGACCGTCGTCGCCCTTGGCGGGTGGACGGCGGCCGCGGTCGCGTTCGCCGCGTCCGGGGTCCGGGCCCGCCGTCCGGCCCGGCTGCGGCTCGGTCTGGGGCTTGTGCTCCTCGCCGTGGCGCAGCTCTACCGGGTGGCCACCCCGGCCGTCCGGCCGAACCTGGCCTTCGCCGGCCTGCGGCTGCTCGGCCTGGCCGTCGTGCTGATCGGGCTGGCCCAGCTGGTGCAGCAGGCGCTGCGCAGGGTGCGCTCGCAGCACTGGGAGCACCAGGAGGAGCTGGCCGCGGCCGCGCTGCACCTGGAACGGGCCCGGGAGATGGCCGCCGAGCGCGACCACGAGCTGCGCAACGGGCTCGCCGGGCTGGCCGGGATCACCCACCTGCTCAGCGCCGCCCCCGGCGCGGCGCAGCACGAGCCGCTCAAGCACGCCGTGCTGGCCGAGCTGGGCCGGTTGCGCACCCTGGTGGACACCGACACCGACACCGACACCGAACCGCCGGGCCCGGTCGCCGACGGCCCCGGCTACCCGGTGCAGCAGGTGCTCGACCACCGGGCCGCGCTGCGCTCCTCGGCGCCCCCGCCCGGTGCCGGCCCGCTCCAGGTGAGCGTCGAGCCGGGCCTGCGGGCCGCCGGCGACCCGGACGTGCTGGCCCAGGTGGTGACGAACCTGCTGGCCAACTGCGACCGGCACGCGCCCGGCACGCCGATCACCGTCACCGCCCGCCGCCGCGACGACCGGGTGCTGGTCGAGGTGCGCGACCGCGGGCCGGGGCTGCCGGCGGGCGCGGCGGAGGCGGTGCTGGAGCGTGGCGTGCACGACCGGGCGGCCGGGGGCAGCGGGCTCGGGCTGCACATCAGCGCCAGGTTGGTCGCCGGGGCGGGCGGCCGGCTCACCCTGCGCACGGTGGAGGGACCGCGCGGCTGCCTGGCCGAGGTCGACCTGCCGGCTGTGACCGGAGCCACATCCGCGCAACCGCTCGTCGCTGATCAGCGGCCTTCTGTCGTATCCTCTCCTCGATCGGACAACCGGTGACGGATACCAGGCGTCCTTGGGCGTTTCCCAGGTAACTGTGATTTCCTGGACACAGGCAGGACGCCTACTGTTCACCACCGGCCCCCGACGGGGGCCCGAACGATGAAGGGCAGGGCACCCAGATGGGGGAATGGACATCGGAGCAGCGACCCGGACGCCGTGGGCGCCCGCGCTCGTCGGGCTCGTCGGTGCTCACCCCACCGACCGGGGTGCCCGGCGTCGCCGGGATGAACACGCCGACCGCGCCGCCCGCCCCGCCGCAGGCCGAGCCGATCGTCGACCCGTGCGCCTGCGGCCACCCGAAGGACGCCCACGAGCACTTCCGCCCGGGCACCGACTGCGGGGCCTGCGGTGCGGCGCACTGCGAGGAGTTCCGACCGGAGGGCGGCGGCGTCCGCCGCACCCTGCGCCGCTGGGGCCTGGTCGGCTGAGCTGAGCCATCCCGAACGGGACGCCGCCGGATCTCCGGCCGCGTCCCGTTCGGCGCTCAGGGGCCGGTGCGGCGCGGCTGCACCAGCCACTTCCCGGCGTCGGGCAGGAACATCAGGACCCCGGCCACCAGGCCGAGGGCCACGCCGACGCCCAGCAGGACCGCGCTGACCACCGGGGCCACCGACAGCACCAGCAGCGCGTGCACCGCGACCACCGGGAACAGCAGTGCCAGCAGCACCCGGGCCCCCGACCGGCCGGACCGCAGGGCCGCCGCGGCACCGCCGGTCAGCAGGGCCAGCAGCACCCCGCTGCCGACCAGGGCCGCCGACACCACGGCCACCGCCCGGTCCCGGGTGGCCGCCGACTCGTTCGGGAAGTCCCGCTGCACCACCGCGGCGACGTCGCCCCACAGGTCGCCGACGCCGACGACCGGGAGCAGCACCCCCACCAGCAGCGCCACCGCGGCGGCCGTCCAGAGCACCGCGGACAGCGTGAGCACCGGCGGGCGCGGCACCTCCACCGCCGACGGCGGCGGCCGGAACTCGAACCGGGGCCGGGACGGCGGCCCGGGCCGGCTGTCGTCGGCCCCGACGAACCGCTCGGTCACGGCGTCGAGGGTAGTGGTCGGGAACTCGCCCTCCGGGTCACCCGATCCGCTGGTGGTGCGGTCGGGACCGGCCGCCCGCCCGCCGCGGCGCAGGCGGTGGTGGTCCGAGGAGCGGGTGGTGCCGTCGGTCATGACGTGGCGAGGGCGGGCTCGGGCGGCGGGCCGGCGGGGGGCTGGGTCAGCTCGGGGGCGGGGGCGGCGGAGGTGGTGACGTCGGCCGGCGGGGGCTCCGGGGCGGGGTCCGGGGCGGGGTCCGGACCGGGCTCGGGAACAGGGACCGGGTCCGGGCCCCGCCCCGGACCCCGCCCCGGAGCCCCCGCCCGCCGGCGTCACCACAGCCCCCGCCCCCGCCCCCGGGCTGACCCAGCCCCCCCCCCACCCGCAGCCCGGCCCCGCCC
>JASLAP010000215.1 GCA_030147065.1 Pseudonocardia sp.
GGTCGGGCTCAGCCTGAGCACCCGCAGCACCCCGGCCGACCGGGTGCTCACCCGCAGCGGGCTGGGCCGCGACCAGGTCGGTCAGCTCCTCCTCGGACAGCTCGTCCTCGCCGACCGCGACCGACCAGCGGAACTCGGCGAGCTGCTCGCGGCCCAGCCCGCTGCGGGTGAGCACCCGGTCGGCCGGGGTGCTGCGGGTGCTCAGGCTCAGCCCGACCCGGCGGGCGCCGTCCCAGCCGGCCGGCAGCTGCACCCCGAACCCCGCCTCCAGCAGCAGCGCCGCCCCGGTGGTGAGGAACTCGTGGGCGCCGTCCAGGTCGAGGTCCAGCCAGGCCGGGCGGGCCTCGCGCAGCGCCCGGGACACCGCCGGCAGCACCAGCGCGGCCCGGCCCAGCTCGGCCAGCAGCAGCTCCTGCGGGTCGGCCAGCAGCCGGGCCGCCCGGCCGTCCCAGACGTGCTCGGCGGGCACCAGCAGGCTGGCGTCCTCGGTGGACTGCAGCAGGAACTCCAGCACCCAGCGGGTGCCGTCGCCGGTCTGGTCCTGCGGGTCGTCGGCCGGGTCGGCCGGGTCGTGCAGGGTCTCGATCTCGGCCAGCCGGAAGCAGGCTCGGCCGTGCACGGCGGTCGCCGTGCCGACCCGGTCCCACTCCGCCACGGCCTCGGCCAGTGCGTCCAGCTCCCGGCCCGTCGCGTCGACTCGGGCGTCCGGGGTGAGCAGCGCGGCCAGCCAGGCCTCGGTGACCGGCAGTGTGCGCGGGGCCCGGCCGCGCCGGGGCGGGAGCAGCGACACCGGGGTGGCGCTGCGGGCCAGCCGGTCGCGCACCGCGCTGTCGGTGAGCACGGCCAGCGCGTCGGCGAGCAGGGCGGCCGGATCGGCACCGGCGGTGTCGCGCGGACCGGCCGCCTCCGCCCGCCCGACCGGCGGCAGTGCGGTGACCAGCGCGTCGAACGCCACCGCGTCCAGGCCCTGCACGATCGGCCGCCAGCGGGCCAGCGCCCCGCCCGGCCCCCGCTCCAGGGTCGGCAGCACCCGGCCGCGGGCGGCCAGGTCGTCGGCCAGCGCGGCCACCCGCCGCAGGTGGGCCACCGACGCGCCGTAGCGGGCCTCGTCGGCGGGGTCGTCCAGCTCGGCCGGGTCGACGACCAGGCCGGGCGCCGTCCAGGGCCGCAGCGCCGGGGCGCTGCGGCCCGGCGCGGCCGGCGTGCTGCGGACCAGCTCGGGGGAGGGGAGCGGGCCGCCGGTGCGGGAGGGCAGCAGCAGGGTCAGCGTGGTCGGCTTCCCCGGGTGCAGCCCGCCCAGCGCCGCCGCCGAGGCGGCGAACGGGTGCGGCCGCGCCGTGCGCAGCGCGCGCCCACCGCCGGTGGGCGGCCGGCTGCCGTCCTCGGCCCACAGCACCATCCCGCGACCGGGGGACCAGAGGGCGTGGACGGCGAGCACCCGACCAGCCTACGAACCTGGTCCGACGGTCCGCGCGGACCGGTGCCCGCCCGTCGCCGGTCGGGCCGTGGAGCTAGTCGACCAGGTCGGCGTAGTCGGCGTGGCGCTCGATCCAGCCCTTGACGAACGGGCAGACCGGCACCACCCGCAGGCCGCGCTCGCGGGAGCTGTCCAGCGCGGCCCGCACCAGCACCCCGCCCAGCCCCCGGCCCTCGTACGCGTCGTCGATCTCGGTGTGCAGGAACACGATCCGGTCGCCGCGCAGCCGGTAGGCGGCCAACCCGGCCCGCTCGCCGTCGACCAGCATCTCGAACCGCCGCGCCTCCGGCACGTCCACGACCCGCTGCTCGCTCATGACCGCGCTCCCGTCTCGCCGCCCTGCCCGCCGTGCGGGACGTGGGTCGCCGGTACCACGCCCAGCCGGCCGCCCTGGTAGTCCTCGAACGCGGAGAGCACCTCGGCGCGGGTGTTCATCACGAACGGCCCGGCCCAGGCGACCGGCTCGCCGATCGGCCGCCCGCCCAGCACGACCACGTCCAGCCCGTCCAGCCGGGACTCCTGGGTGCGGTCGGCGGTGACGGTGATCGCGTCCCCCGGCCCGAACAGGGCGGCCTGGCCGGTCCGGACCGGCCGCCCGGCCGCGCCCACCAAGCCGCGCC
Organism: Pseudonocardia sp.; assembly: GCA_030147065.1. Lineage (GTDB taxonomy): Bacteria > Actinomycetota > Actinomycetes > Mycobacteriales > Pseudonocardiaceae > Pseudonocardia. The sequence continues at coordinate 2,098 of JASLAP010000215.1, forward strand.
CGGACAACACGTAGACCAGGGCGTTGAAGTCGGGGCGCCAGGGCAGCCGCAGCCGGGCCCCGGGCGCGAGCGTGGCGTGCATCATCGCCATCGGGGTGCGGGTCGAGCCCGGTCCGGCGTGCCCGGCCAGCTCGCCGGCGATCACCCGGATCAGCGCGCCGCCGTCGGCCGAGGTCAGCAGGGCCGACTCGGCGGCCCGCAGGTCCTGGTACTTCGGCTCCACCCACTTGTCCGCGGCCGGCAGGTTCACCCACAGCTGCAGGCCGTGGAACAGCCCGCCGCTGACCACCAGCTGCTCGGGCGGGCGCTCGATGTGCAGCAGCCCCGACCCGGCGGTCATCCACTGGGTGTCGCCGTTGGTGATCACCCCACCGCCGCCGTGCGAGTCGGCGTGCTCGAAGGTGCCGTCGATGATGTAGGTGACGGTCTCGAACCCGCGGTGCGGGTGCCACGGGGTGCCCTTGGGCTCGCCGGGCGCGTACTCGACCTCACCCATCTGGTCCATCATCAGGAACGGGTCCAGGTCGCGCAGGCCGATCCCGGCGAAGGCCCGGCGCACCGGGAAGCCCTCGCCCTCGAACCCGGTCGGCGCGGTGCTGACCGACCGGACCGGGCGGTCGACGGCCGCCGCGTCCGGCTCGGGGACGCGGGGCAGGACGGTCACGTCGGGAACGGTCACCGCGGGCATGGAAGCCCTCCTCGGAAGTTGATGTGACAACTACCAGGCTGAACCGCGCCGGCCCTCCGTTTCTTCCCACCGGGGTCGTGCGTGGAAAACGGTGTTCCGGCACTGTTTCCGCGCACGACCTCTAGTCGGGGATGCGGTGGGCGTTGCGGGACAGGAACGAGCGCAGCACCTCGCGGGCGCCGTCGCGGATCTCCGGCCCGTGGGTGAAGGCGGCCCGGTCGTACTCCAGCTCGCCGAGCACGTGCGCGGTGCGCCGGCAGAGCCGGAAGTCCGAGCACGGCGGCTTGGGCGAGTGGCGCAGGCCGAGCACGTTGAACAGGGCGTCGCCGGTGATCAGCGTGGCGGTCGGCTCGTGCACCAGGGAGATGTGGCCGGGGGAGTGGCCGGGGGTGGCGACCACCCGCAGCCCGCCGGCGGCCGGGACCACCTGGCCGTCGGTCAGCCGCTCGCCGACCGCGACGGCCGGGAACTCCCCGCCGCCGAACCGGGCCATCAGCCGCCCGGCCGTGATCGAGCTGTCCGGGGGCGGGTTCTTCCCGGCCTCGACGAAGTCGGCGTCGGCCTCGTGCACGGCCACCGGCGCACCGGTCGCGCCGGCCATCTCGGCGGCCCCGCCGGCGTGGTCGGGGTGGGCGTGGGTGAGCACGATCCGCTGCACGTCCGACGGGTGCTTCCCGATCGCGGCCAACCCGGCGACGATCCTCGGCGGCGCCTTGCGGACCCCGCAGTCGACGAGGGTGACCGAGCCGTCGTCGTCGACCAGGGCGAAGGAGTTGATCATCGAGGAGCCCGTGGTCGGGATGCGGAACACCCCGGGGGCGAGCGCGATGGCGGGCGGGGAGGCCATGGTCGGCGACCCTAGCGGTTGGCCGGGGCCGTCCACGCACTCACGCAGCGGACGACCGCCGCGGTGGTCTCCTCGGGACGCTCCAGGTGCGGGGCGTGCCCGCAGCCGAGCACCAGCAGCTCGACCGGGCCCCGGGCCGCGTCGCGGACGGCCTCGACGTGCACCAGCGAGCCGTACGGGTCGGCCGTGCCCTGCACCGCGAGCACCGGGCAGGTGATCCCGGGCAGCTCCGGGCGCAGGTCCCAGTCGCGGAACTCCGCGGAGAGCCAGACGTCGTTCCAGCCGCGGAAGGCGGCGTCCGGGTGGCGGTGGTGGCGGGCCATCCGGGTGCGCAGGTCGCCGTGGTCGAACGCCTCCCGGGCCCGCTCGATCTCCCGCAGCCCGGACTCCTCCGCGATCACGTGCGGGGCCAGCACCACCAGCCCGGCGACCGGGTCCGGGCCGGCCCCGTGCAGCAGGGCGATCGACCCGCCGTCGCTGTGGCCGACCAGCACCGGGCGCTGCAGGCCGAGCGCGGCGCGCAGGGCGGGCACGACGACCGCGGCCTCGTCGTGCATGAACCGCGCGGTCCGCGGCTCCGGAGGTGGGTCGGAGGCGCCGTGGCCGAGCCGGGAGTAGGCGACGGTGCGGCAGCCGGTGGCCGCGGCGATCCGGGCCGGGAACCCGCGCCACAGCCCGACCGATCCCAGGCCCTCGTGCAGGAACAGCAGCGGGGGACGGTCCGGATCGCCGGGGACGTCCTGGTACTCGACCCGGCCGCCGGGCACCTCGACCGTCGGCGGGGTGGAGGGCACCCCCTGAACCTAGCCGTCGGCCCCGCCGTGCCCGGCTTGCCTCCAGTTCGCCGGGGTGGGCCGCCGTCCGGCTGGGTGCTTGCTGTGGTGTCGGAACAGGTGTGCGCCGAGGACGCTGAAGTAGCCGAACCCGACGGTGATGCTGATCCGTTGCCACAGGCCGTGGTAGTTGCCGGTCTGGGTGTCGGCGTCGTACTGGGCGACGGCCACGAGCAGCGTGGTCATCGCCAGGACCGCGCTCGCGGTCGAGTACCACATCCAGACCCACTGCCTGTCGGCCAGGAAGCGGGCGGCGAGCACGAGCATGGCGAGGGTCATGACCGTCCACGTGGGAAACAGGTTCGCGTCGTGGATGAGACTGCGCAGGGTGGGGTCGGCGGTGCCGGTGCTCCCGGGCGGGTAGCCCGGTTTCGGGTCGGCGACGAACGCGCCGGCCACCACCAACCCCAGCCCGAACAGTCCGACGAGCACCGGGGCCGCGACCGCGGCGCGGCCGTGCCGGAGCGCGTCGCGCAATCCGAAGGCGAAGCAGATCGTGAGCCCGCCGGCGGTGACGAAGTTGGCGATCATCAACCAGCCGTGGTCCCCGTTGGCGAGTTCGCTGCCGAAGTGGTGCAGCGGGTCGTAGCCGGGGCGGGTCAGGCCGTCGAGCAGCAGCACGACGACGTACAGCCCCGGTCCCAGGCCGGCGAGGAGCAGGAGCTTGGTACGCGTCATGCCGGCCGCTCCGGGGCCGGGGCGCGGCGGACGCTGACGGCGAGGGCGAGCAGCCAGACGATGAACGCCACGACCATGAGCCGCTCGCCGAGGCCGGTGGCGGAGCGGCTGGCGAACAGGCCGCCGAGCTGGTTGTCGAGGATGCCGGTCGCCCAGAAGAGCACGTAGCCCGCCGGCGGCACGACCGCGAGTCGACGCAGCCACGGCGTCTGTGTTGCCGTGGCGACCGGGCGGGTGAGCAGCAGTGCGGCGAGGGTGAAGCAGGTGAAGGAGAGAATGCCCGCGACGGCGTGGATCGTGCCGGCGGTGGTGACGAACCGCGGGTCGGTGGGGTCGATGGGATCGGTCGGGAAGGCGCCGGCCACGACCATGCCGAGCCCGGCGACGGCGAGCGAGGCGAGGCCGACGCGTGGCCGCCGCGACGGCGGCAGGATCGCGGTGACCGCCACGGTGAGGGCGAGGGTGCCCAGACCGAACGCCAGCCCGGCGAAGCTGAGCAGCGACCCGTGCGGCCCCAGGACGTACTCGCTGACGGTGGTGCTGACCGGATCCCGGCCCGGGTCCAGGACGTGCAGGACCGCGACCAGCGCGACGAACACGAGGACTCCCGCCCTTCCCGTGCTCGCCAGCGTCGCGGCGTCCCGATGTCCGCCGGTATCGAGCTTCGCCGTGCACTACAGTGTAGACACAAACTACGGTGTAGACACCCGCGGGGGCGAATTCGTCCCCTTCGCACGGGACGGCGTGGGACACCCCTACCACCGGCCAGTACGTGTCCGAGGTGAGAGACTCGGCACGCCCTGCGCGGCGGCCCCGGCGGGCACCCCGCCGACCAGCAGCACCCCGAGGAACCGCCCGTTGCCTGACCGACCTCCTGAACCCGGGAACGACGACCGGCCACGCCGGTCGCGACCGGTCGCGCCGACCAGACCGACGCTGAGCCGTGAGTACATCGCCGTCGTGGCCCTGGCCCTCGTCGACGACATCGGGCGGGACAAGTTCTCGATGCGCAAGCTCGGCGCCGAACTCGGCGTCGACCCGATGGCCGTCTACCGGTACTTCACCGACCAGGAAGCGCTCTTCGACGGCATCGCCGAATCGCTCTTCACCGAGTTCGACGTCGACACCCTGCCCTGGCACGGCCCCTGGCGCGACCTGGCCGAGCAGTACACCCGCCGGATGCGGGACACGCTGCTCGCCCACCCGCACGCGGTCACCATCTTCGCCACCCGCCCGGTCCGCTCACCGGCAGCCATCGACGCCGGGAACCGCATGGTCGAACTCATGGTTCAGGCCGGCTTCACCCCCGGCCGCGCCCTGCAGGTCCTCCGTTGCCTGCGCGAGTTCACCATCGGCCACGCCCTCAGCCTGGCGGTCCTCCGACTCGGTGGCGAACCCCGCAGCAGGAAGCCACCACCGGACTCGCCGGACTACAACCTGCTCGCCCGAGGTGCCGGCGACGCCGGCCACGACGACCACTTCGATCTCGGCCTCACCGCCATGCTCGACAGCTTCGCCCACCTGGTCAGCTGAACCCGGCCGACGTGCCGAACCGCCGCAGCACCTGCCGGGGTTCGGGGGCTGCGGCTAGCCGCCCGGCCCCTGGTCCAGCTGCGCGACCAGCCGGCGCGGGGCGATCTCCCGGTAGGCGTCGGTGACGATCTCGGCGATCTCGTCCCAGTCCACGTCCGGCCGGTCCAGGTACACCCCCAGCCACCCGCGGGCCCCGACGTAGGGCGGGCGGAAGAAGTGCTCGGGCCGCTCGGCGACCAGGGCCTCCTGGGTCCCCGGCGGCGCCGCGCACCAGAACCCCAGGCGGTCGTCGTGGTGGTGGTCGGCGTAGGTGACGAACACCTTCCGGACGAACCAGGTGGGCTCGCCGTGGCTGAGCTTCTCGGTCACCTCGGGCAGCGCCGTGCACAGCGCGCGCAGCCGGGGCAGCGGGTCGTCGGTCATGCCGGGACCGCGGTCAGCACCGAGTAGCCGGTGGGCGGCGGCAGCCGGGTGGTCCCGACCAGCCGCAGGCCGGCTGCGGCCAGCAGCGCCGCGAACTCCTCCCGGGTGCGCTCCCGCCCGCCCGCGCAGACCAGCATGTTCAGGTCGCTCATCAGGACCCCGAACTGCGCGGCCAGGCCGGCGGTGTCCGCGGCCAGCACCGGCTCGACGACGAACACCCGCCCGTGCGCGGGCATCGCCTCCCGGACGCGGGCCAGCAGGGCGGTGGCGCGCTCGTCGTCCCAGTCGTGCACGACGCTCTTGACCACGTACGCGTCGGCGGGTGGTGCCGCGGCGAACATGTCCCCGGTGACGACCTCGGTGCGGTCGGCGACACCGGCCGCGGCGAGCACCCGGTCGGCGTCGCCCACCCCGGTGGCGGTGTCGAACAGCACCCCGCGCAGCCCCGGGTGCGCGGTCAGGAACGCGGCCAGCAGGGTGCCGTTGCCGCCGCCCACATCGGCCAGGGTGCCGACGCCGGCCAGGTCGCAGCAGGCGACGACGCCCGGCGCGGCCAGCCGGGTGCCCTCGGCCATCGCCTCGGTGAAGACCGCGCCGAGCCCGGGCTCGCCGGCCAGGTACTCGAAGGCCGAGCGCCCGGTGACCTTCTCGAACGCCACCTGCCCGGTGCGCACGCTCCACTCCAGCTCACCCCACGACCGCCAGCACGGGTCGGCGCAGAACAGCGCGGACAGCCGGCCCATGGCGCCGGGCACCCCGGTGCGCAGCAGTCCGCCGGTCGCGGTGAGCAGCCAGCGACCGGACCCGTCGCGGTCGAGCAGCCCCAGCCCGGCGCCCGCCCGCAGCAGCCGGGCCAGCGCGTCGGGGTCGGCCGCCACCGCGCGGGCCAGGTCGGGCGTGGCCGCCGCCCCGGCGGCCAGCCGGTCGGGCACGCCCAGCGCGACCAGCGTGTGCACCACCTGCGCCGGGAAGAACCCCCACACCAGCCCGGCCAGGGCGGCCCGGTCGGTGGGCGAGGCCTCCGGGACCGCAGCGTGGTCGGTGGCCCGGTCGGTGGGGGCGCTCACGGCTTCACCGTCGGCCGGTAGGTGCCCAGCGACCAGATGTTGCCGTCCGGGTCGCGCACCGCGAACTCGCGCGAGCCGTAGGGCTGGTCGACCGGGCCGTGCACGACCTCCGCACCCGCCTCCACCGCGCGCCGGTGGCGCTCGTCCGGGTCGTCGACGACCAGGTAGGTCACGGCGCGGCCGGTGTCGAACGGGTCGGATCCGCCGGGTCGGCGCGGGCCCAGCATGACCACGCCGGGGATGTCGTCGGCGGCCCCGCGGAAGCTCAGCTCGGCGTGCTCGACGCGGCCGTCGTCGGAGGTGCTGACGTGCTCGGCGACGAACCCCAGGGCGTCGGTCAGGAAGGTGATGGCGGCCCGCGGGTCGGGGTAGCGCAGGGTCGGGTGGATGCTCATGCCGCGACGCTAGGACCCGTCCCCGGCCGCGGGCTTGAACGGATCGGAACCCGGTCGGGCGGTCTCGGCCCGGTACTCGCCGGGGGTGCAGCCGGCCAGCGCCCGGAACTCCCGGACCAGGTGGGCGTGGTCGGCGTAGCCGCAGGTCGCGGCGATGTCGGAGATCGAGCCGGCGCCGGTGGCGAGCAGCCCGGCGGCGCGGCCGAAGCGCAGCACCCGCCCGGTCGCCTTGGGCGCGAGCCCGACCTGGTGGCGGAACCGGGTCTGCAGGTGCCGGCGGCTCCACCCGGTGCCCTCGGCGAGCCGGGCCACCGCGGCGGTGCCGCCGGTGCGCACCAGTTGGCGCCACGCCCAGGCGACCTCCGGGTCCGGTCGCAGCCGGGTGGCGTCCAGCGCGGCCAGCAGGGTCGCGTCGAGCCGGGCGAACCGGTGCGGCCAGCCCGGGTCGGCGGCGAGCCGGTCGGGCAGCCCCGCCAGCGCCGGATCGGCCAGCTCGTCGAGCGCGGGACACAGGTTGGCCAGCTCCGACATCGGCCGCCCGAGCAGGGTGAACGCGCCCAGCGGGGTGAGGTCGACCTGCACGCCCCACTGCGGCCCGGTGAACTCGGTGAACACCGTGGCGTCGTGCATGCCGGCCAGGAACGACCGCGGCGCGCTCGGCCCGGCCGGACCGCTGAGCCGCAGCGGCGGGCCGAGCGACAGGATCAGCGTGCACGACCCGCTCGGCGGCTGGCGGCGCCGCAGGGGCTGCGGGCTGAACTCCCGGTAGCCGGTGTAGCGCAGGACCAGCCCGGCCAGCCCGGGGTGCGGGCGGGCCTCGACGTAGTCCGCGCGCGGTGTCGGGTCCGGCACGGCCCGAGGATCCCACGGCGCACCGACACCCGGAACGGTCCGCGCTTCCCCCGGACCGCCCGGTTCGGCTACACCTGCGGTGGTGACGATCGAGGCACCGGCGGTGGCCGGTTCGTTCGCCGAGCTGGTCGACCGGGCCGCCGCGCTGCTGCGGCGGCCCGGGCGGGCCGTGCTCGGTATCGCCGGCAGCCCCGGCGCCGGCAAGTCCACGCTGGCCGCCGCGCTGCTCGCGGCGCTGCCGGCGGGCGAGGTCGGGCACGTCCCGATGGACGGGTTCCACCTCGCCGACGTGGCGTTGCGGGCGCTGGGCCGGCTGGACGCCAAGGGCGCCCCGGACACCTTCGACGCCGGTGGCTACCTGGCGCTGCTGCGCCGGCTGCGGCTCCCGGACCCGGCCGACGACGTGATCTACGCCCCGGCCTTCGAGCGCGACCTGGAGCAGCCGCTGGCCGGGGCGATCGCGGTGCCGCGGGCGGTCGGGCTGGTCCTCACCGAGGGCAACTACCTGCTGCTCGACCACGGGCGCTGGCCGCAGGTCCGGGCCGAGCTGGACCAGGTGTGGTTCTGCGACCCCGACCCGGACCTGCGGATGGACCGGCTGGTCACCCGGCACGTGGCGTTCGGCAAGCCGCCCGAGGCCGCGCGGGCCTGGGTGCAGGCTGTCGACGTGCCCAACGCCGAGGCCGTCGAGCGCACCCGCCACCGCGCCGACCTGCTCGTCCCCGGCCCCGTCCTGGATGCGGCCGGTCGTGCGTGAGTTCCATGGCTTGGGCAGGAAACTCACGCACGAGGTCAGAGGGTGGACTCGGCGTAGACCGCCATCGCGTCGCGCAGGTACGCCGACAGGCCGGCGCCGGCGCGGTCGATGCTGGCGGTGAACCGCTCGTCGTCGACGTAGAGGCGGCCCAGCCCGATGTAGGCGTCCCGGCCCGGGGTCCAGAAGCGGCACACCCAGGCGTGGTGGCGGGCGATGACCGCCTGCACCTCGGGGTCGTCGACCGGCCGGCCGGCGACCATCAGCGCGGCCGCGTCCCGGTGGATCGCGTCGCCCTCCCCGGCGATGCCGCGAGCCCGGTCGTCGTCCCAGCTCGCGGCCCGGCGTTGGGACTCCACCGCGACCTCGCCGTAGCGCTCGCGGGCCTGCTCGGCGTAGGGGTCGCCACGGAACCCGTCGAACAGCTTCTCGGCGGCCATCGCTGACCCTCCGTTCTCTCGTTCCTCGATGGTGCCGGCCACGGTCCGGGCCAGCCTGCGCAGCCGGTCGGCCTCGCCGAGCAGCCGTCGGTGGTGCCGGCGCAGCGCGGCCACCTCGTCGGTCTCCCCGGCCAGCACGGCCTGGATGTCGTCGAGCCCGAGGCCGAGCTCGCGCAGCACCAGGATGTGCTGCAGCCGCAGCAGCTGGGGCCGCTCGTAGTAGCGGATGCCGCCGTTCCCGGTCAGGGCCGGCGGCAGCAGCCCGACGTGGTCGTAATGCCGCAGTGTGCGGGAGCTGACCCGGGACATCCGGGCCACCTCGGCGGTCGACCAGCGCATGCGACCACGGTAGGAGTTGACGCAGCGTCAACCGCAACCCCGGATCCGCGTCGGCCCGGCCCTGCGTGCCAGCCGGGTGGTCACCCGGGGGCGGACCCGCCGGCCAGCAGCTCGGCCATCCGGGCGCGTAGTGCGGTGGCCGCGGAGTACGGCCGGACCAGCACGGTCAGCTCGGTGAACGGTCCGTCACCGCGCAGGATGTCGACGCCCTGCAGCTCCCGGTCGCCGACCCGGCAGGCGAACTCCAGCACATGACCGTGCTCGCCGGCGTACTCGGCCGTGTAGCGGAAGTCCTCGAACACGACCGTCACCGCGCGCAGGATCCCGCGCAGCGCCTCCCGACCGGTGTACGGCGCGTGCACGACGGGGGAGAGGAACACGGCGTCGGGGGCGAACAGGTCCGCGGCCGCGTCGGGATCGCCCGACTCGACGGCGGCGCGGAAGGCGGCGGCGCTCATGGGGGCCATCACACCACGGGCCCGGCCCGCCGCCCGGCGGTCAGGAGATCGCGGCGGCGTCCGGGGCGTCCGCCCCGATCGGGGCCGGCGGCACCGCCTCGGCGAGCAGCTCGTAGGACCGCAGCCGGTCGGCGCCGGCGTGGGTGCTGGTGACGACCATCAGCTCGGCGCACCCGGTCCGCTCGACGAGCTCGCGCACCCCGTCGCGGACGGTCCGCGGCGAGCCGATGATCTGCCCGGCCAGCCGGTCCTCGATGAACTGCCGCTCCGGCGCGGTGTAGGGGTGCGCCACGGCCTCCTCCGGCGTCGGCACCATGCCCGGGTCGCCCTGGCGCAGCCGGAGGAACTGCAGGGCCCCCGGCATCGCCAGCCGGCGGGCCTCCTCGTCGGTCGGCGCGGCCAGCACCGAGGCGGCGACCATCGGGTACGGCTGCTCCAGCACCGCCGAGGGCCGGAAGGACTCCCGGTACAGCGCCAGCGCGGGCAGCGTGTTCTCCGCGGAGAAGTGGTGGGCGAACGCGAACGGCAGCCCGAGCAGCCCGGCCACCTGCGCGCTGTACCCGCTCGACCCGAGCAGCCACATCGCCGGGGCGTTCCCGGCGGCGGGCACGGCCCGCACCGGCCCCTCCCCGCGGAAGTACGCGGCCAGCTCGGTCAGCTGCTCGGGGAAGTCGTCGGCGCCCAGCGGGTCGGTGCCCCGGCGCAGGGCCCGCGCGGTCCGCGGGTCGGTGCCCGGGGCGCGGCCGATGCCCAGGTCGATCCGGCCGGGGTGCAGCGCCTCCAGGGTGCCGAACTGCTCGGCGATGACCAGCGGCTGGTGGTTGGGCAGCATCACCCCACCGGAGCCGACCCGGATCCGCGAGGTCGCCGCGGCCAGGTGCGCGATCAGCACCGCGGGCGAGGAGCTGGCGATGCCCGGCATGCCGTGGTGCTCGGCCACCCAGTAGCGGCTGAAGCCCAGCTCCTCGGCCCGGCGGACCAGTGCGGTGCTGGTCTGCAGGGCCTCGGTCGCGGACGAGCCGGAACCGATCGGGGCGAGGTCGAGCACGGACAACGGCACTGTCGACAGGTCCACCACGTCGGGTGCAACCGCCGCGCCGCCGGGCCTCTTCCCGACCGGCCGCGGACGGTGATCCCCTCACCCTAGGGTCAGGGCCGTTGTGCTCATCGTGACCACCCGGACGGGTGGCGGCCGCGGTTCGACCGGCCCCGTCGGCACCGGGTGGGAGAACCTGCGGGGGTGCCCGAAGTCCATCCCGCCGCGCGTCCGGAGCGGTCCACCGCCGACGCCACCGTGACGGGCACCGGCGCCGGGAGCGCGCACTCGCGGGAGCCGGCCCTGGCGACCCTGGTCGACCTGCCGCGGCGGCACAGCGCCGTGCTGGCCCTGCTCGCCCTCCCGCCCCTCCCGGAACCCGACGAGCGGCCAGGCGACACCGCCGGGCCGGCGGACGCCGACGGCGCGAGCACCCCGTCGGAAGGCGGGACCGGGCCCGGGGACGGCGGCGGTGCAGCCGGCCCGGCGGAGTCGGTCGCCGGGTCCGGCGAGGAGGCAGGCCCGGCACGGTCGGCGCCGGGTCCGGAGCCGCTGCCGGAGCTCTCGACGTCCGCCGCGGAGCCCCCGGCGTCCGGCCGGGAGCTCGCGACGTCCGGCTCGGCGGCACCCGGTCCGGAGTCCGGGACCGCGGGCTCGATGGCGGCGGGGTCCGTGGAGTCCGGCGCGATGTCCGCCCAAGAGAGCACCGGGCCCGCCGAGAGGGCCGGCGCGGAGTCCGACCCGGGGGCCGCGGTGGCGGCGGCGAGCGGCGCTGCCGGGGAGCCGGCTCCCGAGCCGGCCGGACCGGCGGATCCGGGCCCGTCGGGTGTGGCGGCGGCGCTGTTCACCGCCGTGACCCCGGCCGTCGCGATCGCACCGCCGCCGTCCGGGGACACGGGCGGCGATCCGCCGGCCCTCCCCGGCGCGGAGAGGCCCGATCGGGTGATACCGCGGGAGCTCCTGCCGCGGCGGCGGCGGACGGTGCGGCCGCCGGAGGACCGGCCCGAGGAGCGCGAAGCCGGACGTGTCCAGGTGCTCGACCGGTCCTGGTCGCAGGACGAGCACACCCTGCGCCGGCTGCTGGTGGGGCTGAAGGCGCTGTAGTCCCGAGCTGCGTCCTGGCTCGTCAGGCCACAGTGGACGTCGATCGGGGGAGCCCGTGACGTCGACTGTGGACGCGGATCCCGGCCGCCCGTCGCGGAGACCGCCGGACCGCGCGGGGTGTACCCGCTCCGCGGCGGAAGGCGTACAGTCCGCCGCCGAACGGAGATCACTTCTCGTGCTCGTGGGGTAGCTCCCGGTACCTGATCGAGGGGTCGGACTGGAGGGTCCCGGGCGGCCCTGCTAACGTCTGGTGAGCAGTCAGCGACGCGACGTGATCACTCCGGACGCCCCCCCGCCCGGCTCCGAGTCGAGAAGCGCGCTGCACCCATGAATACCGCCCAGGTTGCCGGGGGGTGTCTCGGCGGGCTGCCGAGCAGCGTTCTGCGAATGCTGTAACGCGATGTCGTGCTTTGCGGAGGAATCTGCTGTGGTGACGTTCCGCGAGGTGCTCCAGGAACTGCTGGAACTACCGGGTGCGACGTATTCGTGCGTTGCCGACCGGGCCGCCGGAAGGCTGCTCGACGAGGTCGGGACGAGCAGCGTCGCACCCGGTGCGGTCATGGAACTCGGCGGGTCCGCGGCCGGATTCCTGGCCTTCGTCGCCGGGGACGGGCTGGACGACCTGATGATCACGTCGCTGCGGTCCTACCACCTCGTCCGGCCGGTGCTCGGCGATCCGCGGCAGCAGTTGATGATCTACCTGTGCCTGGACCGGGGCCGCTCGAACCTGGCCGCGGCCCGCCGCGAACTGGCCGCGACGTCGCTGCACAAGCGACTCGCCTCGGCCACCGTCGGACCGCCCGTCCCCCCGGCCGGGCCGCCGGGCGGGACGGCGCGGGCGGGGGTCAACGGCGCCATGCCGACGCCCCGGCAGCCGGCCCCACCAGGTGTGATTCTGCTCTCGGCGAACCCGTCGCCGCGACCGACCGCGCCGGTGGCCACCCCCGCACGGCCGGTCCCGGCGCCGCCCGCCCCGGCCCGGCCGCCCGACCGGTCGTCCGGGCCGGGGCGGGCGGCGCCGGGACCGGCCGTGCGGGGGTGGCCACCGGCGCGGTCGGTCGCGGCGACGGGTTCGCCGAGAGCAGAATCACACCTGGT
>JASLAP010000286.1 GCA_030147065.1 Pseudonocardia sp.
ATGGTGCCGTCCACGGAGTTGCCGTCGACGACGATGACCTCGTGCACAGCGGGACGCACCGCGGCGATCGCCGGGAGCACGACCTCCAGGTTGCGTGCCTCGTTGCGGGTGGGCACCACCACGGACACCCGCGGGTTACCGTTGCGCCGCATCACCGTTCTCCCCCCACCGCGTTCGCGGTGTCCTCGTGCCGTCCTACCGTCACTGCCTGCAACCGCGGATCGGGTTCGATCGTCATCACTGGCCTATCTGCCGGGCCATTCGTCGCGTTACGTCAAGCGGCACGGCATCCGAGTCCGTTTCCGAACGTTTCTGTCACCCGAACGCGTCGGAACCGCGCTGTCTCCGTCCTGCGGCACTCTACGGATGGTCGGTCCGGGCGATCGCCGAGGGTGCCCTCGGCCCGGCCCGACCATCCGTGGAGTGCCGCGACCGGGCCCCACCGCCCGGGCCGATACGGTCGAACCGACCGTTCCCGCCGTCGTCGCCCCCGGGCCCGCGACGGAGCCCGCCCAGTCGAGGAGACCCCGCGATGTTGGTCCCGGCGCCCAGCGTCTCCGTCTGCATCCCGGTCGACCGCGGCGAGCCCTACCTCGCCGAGACCGTGCGCAGCGTGCTCGACCAGACCTACCGCGACTTCGAGGTCGTGGTGCTGGACAACGCCAGCCCCGACCGCGCCGACGCGGTCGCCCGCAAGGCGGGCGACGTCCGGATCCGGGTGGAGCGCAACCCCTCGGTGGTGCCGCGCGCGGAGAACTGGAACCGCGCGGTGCAGCTCAGCCGGGCCCCGCTGGTCAAGGTGCTGCGCCCGACCGACCTGCTGCACCCGCGCTGCCTGGAGCTGCAGGTCGGGCCGATGGAGACCGACCCGGGGCTGGCCGTGGTGGCCGCCCGCCGGCACATGATCGACGACCAGAGCCGGGTCGTGGTGCCGCGCCGCGGGCTGTCCGGGCTGACCGGGGTGCGGACCGGGGTCGAGGTGGCCCGGCGGGTGGTGCGCAGCCGCGCCAACCCGATCGGCGAGCCGGGCAGCGTGCTGTTCCGCCGGGAGGACTTCTTCGCCGCCGGTGGCTGGCGCTCGGACCGCCCGCTGACCATGGACCTGGACCTGTGGATGCGGCTGCTGCAGTTCGGCGAGTTCCTCGGGCTGCCCGAACCGCTGGCCGCGTTCCGCGCCAACCGCGACTTCACCGCCGAGGACCGGCAGGCCCTGCAGGAGGAACAGGACCGGCTGCTCGACGAGATCGCCGGCACCGAGGCCTTCGCGGTGCGCGGCATCGACGTCACCGTCGGGCGGCTGCTCTCCCCCACCGGCCGGGTCAAGCGCAGCGCGATGGCGGCGGCGGGCCGCTGACCCGCACCACCTGCCGGTGACCCGCTCCTGGCCTGCTCACGACCTGGCCGGGCGGACGGTGGCGTTGTCGCGAATCATTTGCGACAGCCGATGAGCGGCGCTTAGCCTGGTCGCGGCCCACCCGGACGGGTGCCGCCGCGCCCGGCACGAGGAGTCGCATGTGATCATCGCCATGCACATGAGCGACGGGCTGGTGAACGCCCCGACCGCCGCCGCGACCGGCCTGCTCGCGGTCGCCGGGCTGGCCCTGGCCGCGCACCGGGCCCGGGCCACGCTGGACGACCGCACCGCCCCCATGGCCGGGCTGGTCACCGCGTTCGTGTTCGCCGTCCAGATGATCAACTTCCCGATCCTGCCCGGGGCCAGCGGCCACCTGCTCGGCGGAGCCCTGGTCGCGATCCTGGTCGGGCCGTGGGTCGGCGCGCTGTGCATCGCGATCGTGCTCGCCGTGCAGGCCCTGCTGTTCGCCGACGGCGGGCTGACCGCGCTCGGCCCCAACATCGTCAACATGGCCCTGGTCGGGGTGTTCGTCGGCTACGGCGTGGCCGTCGCGCTGCGCCGCTTCGCCCGCCGCAGCCGCACCGGCCTGCTGGTCACCGCGTTCGTCGCGGCCCTGCTCAACACCGTCGCCGCGGCCTTGGCCTTCGTCGTGCAGTACGCCGTCGGCGGCGCCGGCGGCGCCGATCTCGGCACGGTGTTCGCCCTGATGACCGGCCTGCACGTGCTGATCGGCATCGGCGAGGGCGTGATCACCGCGGCCACCGTGGGCGCGGTCGCGGCGGTCCGCCCCGACCTGGTGCACCTGCTGCGCGGCGACGCCCCCGCGCTCGCCCCGCGCCGCGCCGCGCAGGGCCGGCCGGCATGACCGCCCCCGCCCCGCAGCGCCGCGCCACCGGCTTCCTCGTCGGGTTCCTGCTGGTCAGCCTGCTGATCGCCGGCGGACTGTCCTACTTCGCCAGCTCGTCGCCCGACGGGCTGGACACCGTCACCCTGCAGGGGTGCGCGGTCACCGAGACCGCCGACGGCGAGCAGCTCGACGGCACCTGCATCGCCCAGAACGCCGCGGACCACCCGCTGGCCGACGGCCCGCTGGCCGACTACGCCGTCGGCGGCGGCGAGGGCACGGTCGGACCGGCCGGGATCGTCGGCGTGCTGGTCACGCTGGTGGTGGCGGGCGGCCTGTTCTGGCTGCTGCGCCGCCCGGGCGACGGCCGGAACGCGGACGGTCGGACCGGCACCGGCCCGGCCGGCGACCGGACCCCACCGGACGAGCGGTAGCACCGGTGGGCGCCGGGCACGCGCACCCGCTGCACCTGCCCGGCGACTCGCCGGTGCACCGGCTGCCGGCCGAGGTCAAGATCGTCTCGGCGTTCCTGGGCGTGGTGTGCGTGGTGGTCACCCCGCGGGAGGCGTTCGGGGTGTTCGGCGGGTACCTGCTGCTGCTCGCCGCGGTGTGGGCCATCGCCCGGATCCCGCCGGGCTGGATGGCCCGCCGGTCGCTGATCGAGGCCCCGTTCGTGGTGCTCGCGGTGCTGCTGCCGTTCACCGGGCCCGACCCGCGGGTGCAGTGGCTGGGCCTGACGCTGTCCGAGCCGGGCCTGCTCGGCGCGTGGAACATCCTGGTCAAGGGCACCCTCGGGGTGCTCACCTCGCTCACCCTGGCCGCCACCACCGACCTGCGCGACGTCCTGGTCGGGATGCAGCGGCTGCGGGCGCCGTCGCTGGTGGTGACCATCGCCACGCTGATGCTGCGCTACGTGGACGTGATCGCCGGCGAGGCCCGCCGGATGCGGCTGGCCCGGATCTCCCGGGGTGACGACCCGCGGTTCGTCTGGCAGGTCGGGGCCACCGCCCGCGGCGTCGGCGCGCTGTTCGTGCGGTCCTACGAGCGCGGCGAGCGGGTGCACCTGGCGATGCTGTCGCGCGGCTGGACCGGGCGGATGCCGCCGCTGTCCGACGCGGTGACCACCCGCCGGCACTGGCTGACCGGGCTGGCCCCGGTGGCGGTGGCCGCCGCGCTGGCGGTGACCGGGTGGCTGAGCACGTGAGCACCCCCGAGCCGGCGGCCGGCCTGCTCGGCTCCGCCCGAGCGGCGCCGCCCTCGGTGCAGGTCCTCGACCTGGCCTACGCCTACCCCGACGGCCACCAGGCCCTCAACGGGGTGGACCTCACGGTGTCCCCCGGCGAGCGGGTCGCCCTGCTCGGCCCGAACGGGGCCGGCAAGACGACCCTGGTGCTGCACCTCAACGGCATCCTCACCGCCGGGCGCGGCACGGTCACCGTGGCCGGGCTGCCGGTGGCCCGCGACACCCTGCAGGAGATCCGCCGCCGGGTCGGGATCGTCTTCCAGGACCCCGACGACCAGCTGTTCATGCCCACCGTGGCCGAGGACGTGGCGTTCGGCCCGGCCAACTTCGGGGTGACCGGCGACGCCCTGCGCGCCCGGGTGGACGAGGCGCTGGCCACGGTGGGGATGAGCGGGCACCGCGACCGCTCGCCGCTGCACCTGTCCGGTGGCCAGCGCCGGCGGGCGGCGCTGGCCACCGTGCTGGCCTGCCACCCGGAGATCCTGGTGCTCGACGAGCCCTCGTCGAACCTGGACCCGGTGGCCCGCCGGGAGCTGGCCGAGGTGCTGCTCGGGCTGGGCACCACCATGCTGATGGTCACCCACGACCTGCCCTACGCCCTGCAGCTGTGCCCGCGCAGCGTCGTCATCGACGACGGTGAGGTGGTCGCCGACGGCCCCACCCGCGACCTGCTCGCCGACCCGGCCCTGCTGGCCCGGCACCGGCTCGAACTGCCGTTCGGATTCCGATTGAGCTGACCGCCCGCTTGTCCGGACCGCCCGACGCAATTCCCGCGCCGCTCGCGGAAAGCCACCCGACCGCTCACGGACAATCCGCGACCGGTGACGGAATACCGCCACCGGAATGGTGACCGGAATCGCGGCCGGGGCTAGGCGGTCGGTGGCGCAGGGTAACCGCGGCGCGAGCCGTCCGACCACCCGTCGGCCGGCGGGGAGTTGTCGGCGTCGTCCGAGGCCGGTGCCGCGCCCCCCGCGGTCAGGTGCGCCGGGCCCGGGACCGACCCCAGCTCCGGGGCGGGCGCGGGCGGGCTGCCCAGCGCCGGCACCTCCTGGCGGGCCTGCGCCTCGGCGTCGGCGACGACCTTGGCGATGGCCGGGTCGCCGGTGGTGTCGAACCAGTCCTTGATCGACTCGTCGTCCTGCTCGGGGCGCGACACCACGTCGTCGGCGGCCGAGGGCTGGAAGCGGAACACCCCGTCCTCGCCGGGGGCGCCGAGCATCTTGGTGAAGCCCTCCAGGGCCTTGCCGAAGTCCGAGGGCACCAGCCACACCTTGTTGGCGTCGCCCTGGGCCATCTCCGGCAGGGTCTGCAGGTACTGGTAGGCCAGCAGCTCGGGGGTCGGCTTGCCGGCCTTGATCGCGGCGAATACCTTCTCGATCGCCTTGGCCTCGCCCTGCGCCTCCAGGTAGCGGGCGGCCCGCTCGCCCTGGGCCCGCAGGATCGCCGACTGCCGCTCGGCCTCGGCGTTGAGGATCGCGGCCTGCTTGGCGCCCTCCGCGGTGAGGATCTGGGCCTGCTTCTGGCCCTCGGCGCTGCGGATCGCCGACTCCCGCTGGCCCTCCGCGGTGAGGATGGTGGCCCGCTTCTCCCGGTCGGCCTTCATCTGCCGCTCCATCGACTCCTGGATCGACGCCGGCGGGTCGATGGCCTTGATCTCCACCCGGGCCACCCGGATGCCCCACCGCCCGGTGGCCTCGTCCAGCTCCCCGCGCAGCACCGTGTTGATCTCGTCGCGGGAGGTCAGGGTGCCCTCCAGGCTCATCCCGCCGACCACGTTGCGCAGCGTCGTGGTGGTGATCTGCTCGACGCCCACGATGTAGTCGTTGATCTCGTAGACCGCCGCCTTGGGGTCGGTGACCTGGTAGTAGACCACCGTGTCGATGTTCACCGTCAGGTTGTCCTGGGTGATCACCGGCTGCGGCGGGAAGGACACCACCTGCTCGCGCAGGTCGATCCGCTCGCGCACCTTGTCGATGAACGGCACCAGGAACACCAGCCCCGGGTCCGCGGTGCCCTTGAACCGGCCCAGCCGCTCGATCACCGCCGCGGTCGCCTGCGGGATGATCTGCACCGCCTTGACCAGGGACACCACCACCAGCAGCACCAGCGCCGCGACGACGACCAGCAACACCACGTTCGCGTCCACCCCGTACTCCTCCCCTGTCCCGCCCTGTCCCGCGCTGCCGGCACCCGCACCGGCAGGCGCGGGGGCGGCGCGGCTGCTCAGTCCCGCCCGACGACGAGCGCGGTGGCGCCGGAGATGTCCAGCACGGTCACCGCCGCGCCCGGCTCGATGACCTCGTGGCCGTCCGAGGCCCGCGCCGACCACAGCTCGCCGCCGATCCGGATCCGGCCGCCGTGCCCGTCGACCCTGGACACCACGACCGCGCTCCGCCCGACCAGCGCCTTGGTGTGCATCGTGGAGTGCTCGATGCCGCGGTCCAGCCGGCGGCGCAGCGCCGGGCGGGCGGCGAACACCAGCACCACCGCGGCCACGGCGAAGCTGATCGCCCCCACCGCGACCCCGGCGACCGCGAACGACACCCCGGCCGCCACCAGCGCGGCCACGCCCAGCATCAGCAGCACGAACTCGCCGGAGAGCACCTCGGCCGCGATCAGCACCAGGCCCAGCACGAGCCAGATCACCGCGGCGCTCATGGCGTCGATCCTGCCAGAAGGCTGCGAGCAGTGCTCACACCGTTACGAAGTCGATGAGCTGCTCGACCGCCCCGATCAGCGGGGTCTCCAGGTCCCGGAAGCTGCGCACCGAGCCCAGCACCCGCCGCGCCCCCTCGGCCGGCTCGCCCCAGCCCAGCGCGGCGCACACCCCGGTCTTCCAGTCGGTGCCCCGGGGCACCTCCGGCCAGGCCCGGATCCCCACCACCGACGGCTTCACCGCCTGCCACACGTCCACGTAGGGGTGACCGGTGACCAGCACGTGCGGCCCGGCCACCGCAGCCGCCGCCCGGGTCTCCTTCGAGCCCGCCACCAGGTGGTCGACCAGCACCCCGAGCCGCCGCTGCGGGGCCGGCCCGAAGTCGGCGACCGCGGCGCTCAGGTCGTCCATGCCGTGCATCGGCTCCACGACCACGCCCTCGACCCGCAGGTCGTGCCCCCACACCCGCTCCACCAGCTCGGCGTCGTGCAGGCCCTCCACCCAGATCCGGGCGGCCCGGGCGGTGCGCGCCCGCAGGTCGCGCACCTTCACCGAGCCCGACGCCGACCGCGCCGCCGCGGCCGGGGCCGCGGCCCGCACCGGCACCAGGGTCGTCGGCACGCCCTCGACCAGGAACGCCGCCGGGTGCAGCGGGAACACCCGCCGCCGGCCGTGCCGGTCCTCCAGGGTCACCTGCCGCACGTCGGCGGCCACGACGGCGCCGCAGAACCCGCTGGCCGGGTCCTCGGCGACCAGCCCGGGCTCGGCGGGCACCTCGGGGACCTGCCGGCGCACCACGTTGCGGGTGCCGTCGGCGCGGAACACGCCCCGGTAGTCGGCGGCACGGCGGTCGGGGGGAGCCATGGCGCCGTTGTACCGGGGCCACGGCGACCGCCCCGGGCCGACACGCCGGGCACTCGGCCGTCCGGCGGAAGGCGCCGCAGGCCGAGGAGCGTCGCAGCACCGCTCGGCGGATCACCGGGAATGCTCGGCGCGGCGCCGGGCGGCGGGAGTGCCGTGCGGTGCGCGGTCTGGTTAGCCTGACCCCGTGCCCCGCCCCTCCGCGACGTTCACCGTGTGGGCATCGGCCTGGCTGGTCGGCGCCGTCGCGCCCGACGACGTGCTGGACGCGCTCGGCCCGTGGGCCGAGGCCCACGACGTCCAGGCCGTCGACCCGCCGACCGCCCGGGCCACCGGTCTGGCCGCCCCCGGCACGCCGGTGTCGTCGGTGGCCTTCCTGCTCGCCGCCCTGCGCAAGGCCACCCCGCGCGGCCCGGGCCGGCTGGTGCTGCCCGCGCCCGGCGACGTGCGCGGCCTGCCCGGCCCCGGGCTGTTCAGCCGGCACGCCACCGCCACCGGGGAGGGCGTGGTGTTCGGCGACGCCGGACTCGGCGTGATCCCCGCCCGGGTCGCCGAGGGCGTCCTGCGCTGGACGGTGTACCCGGTGCCCGAGCACGGCCCCCCGGCCGAGTTCGTGGCGCTCGGGCAGGCCGAGCGCGACCTGCGCGAGGAGGTGCGCCGGTCGGCGTCGCTGCTGACCTCGCTCGGCGTGGCGCGGCACCGCCCGGGGGTGCGCGAGGAGATCGCCGCGGCGCTGCGCGCCCGGCCGGCGTCGCTGTGGCCGGCCGGGATGCCCGCCCAGGCGCTGCGGGTGCTCCAGCACGCCGACGAGGTCGAGGCGATCCTCGGCGCGGCGTCGATGGACGAGCCCGGCGGCGCGCTGTCGGCGTCGGCGGCCGAGGCCCGCCGCGCCGCGCTGCGCCCGATCGAGACCGCCGTGCGGGTGGCCCGGCGGGCCGCCGTCGCCGAGGCCGTCCGGGTGCTGGCCGCCAGCCCGCTGGTCTGACCGCCGGCACCCGGCCCGGGGCCCGGGTGCCCGGATTCCGTCGTGCTCAGTCGTCCGAGGAGTAGGTGACCGTCGTGGTCGCCGCCACCGCGCCCATCATCGCCGCGATGGCGGTTCCCCGACCGGCCGCGGTGACCGCGTCGACCGCCGCCCCGGCACCGGGCTGGGCGATGGGCCGGCCGGCCAGCTCGTTCCCGCGCCTGCGGGCCTCGCGGCGGACCGCGCGGTCGTCGTCCTCGACCGCCGTGGTGAGCAGCCCGGCCGGTTCCACCAGCGCGATCAGCAGCTGGTCGTGCGGATCCGGCTCGACCCCGTCGACCAGGATCGACCGCAGCCGCGCGCGCAACGCCCGCTCGGGCTCCGGGTCGACGGCCGGGAACCGGGTGGTCGGGACGAGCCCCATGATCGTGGTGTGCCGCTCGGTGAGGACCCCGCGCTCGACCAGCCGGCCGGCCACGGCCTCCAGGAACGGGTCGACCTCGGCCGGCAGCCGGTGCAGCCAGTCGGTCAGGGTCAGGTCGGGCCGGGCGGCCACCGCGGCGTGGACCCGGCGCAGCAGCGGGTGTTCCGGCTCGGTCCCCGGGTGCAGCCGGTCGTCCCGCACGGCGAGCACCCCGGCGGCGAGCGCGTCGACCAGGACCCCGCCGCTGAGCGCGGTCCAGCCGCTCAACCAGGTGGTCGTGCCCTTCTCGTCGTCGAGGGCGAGCAGGAGCATCTCCTCGCAGATCAGTAGGTCCACGCGCGGACCGTAGCCACACCGGGCCGACCCGGCCGATCCGGACCGAACCGCCCGGTCCGGGGCCGGTCGCGGTCTCACCGCCGCGCCGTACCGCCAGCGGTCACGCCTCGGGAGCGGGCGCCGTCCCGCCGTCCCGGACGACCGCCGCCACCAGCGCCCGCAGCTCCTCGACGCCGAGGGTCGCCGGCCGGTCCCGTTCGGCCCGCCGCCGCTCCAGCTCGGCCTCGGCCCGCGCGCGCCGCTCGGACTCCGCAGCCGCCCGCTGCCCGGCCGCGGTCAGCTCGCGCTCCGCCGCCAGCCTGGCCTCCCGTTCGGCGTCGAG
>JASLAP010000329.1 GCA_030147065.1 Pseudonocardia sp.
GAGAGCCGGCGGCTCGCGCTGGAGTCGGGCGACGCGCCGTCGCTGGTCATCGCCTCGTGGGCGCAGGCCGCGGCGGCGCACGCCCGCGGTGAGCTCCGCGCCAGCGTCCACGCCGACCTCCTCGAGACCGCGGCCCTGCCCGAGCTGGCCACCGCCGTCTTCGACGGGCACCTGTGCATCAACCAGCGCCTGCTCTACGGCGCCCGGCCGTACCCCGACGTCATCGCCTTCGCCGATGCCTTCGCGGCCGAGGCCGAGCGGCTCGGCGCGGCCCGCGGCCGCGCGTACGCGGTGACCCTGCGCGGTGAGGCGCTGCTGCTGTCGGGCCGGCTGACCGAGGCCGAGACGGACCTGGCCGAGGCGTCCCGGCTCAGCCGGGCCAGCGGCGGCGCTGTCGGGGAGTCCCTCGCGCTGCAGCGCCTGGCGGAGGTCGCGCTGTACCGGGGCGACCTCCGGCGGGCCGACGCGCTGCTCGACGAGGCCCTCGCCGTCGCCCGCGAGTCCGACGTCGGCTTCCACCTGCTCGACCGCATCTACGGGACGCGGATCGCCGCGGCCGCGGACCCGGACGCGGCGCTGGTCGTGCTCGACGACGCCGAGGACTCCGTGCGCGGGCCGCTGGAGACCTGTCCCGGCTGCCGGATCACCCTCGTCGTCCCCGGGGCGATCGCCGCGGCCCGTGCCGGGGACCTCGACCGGGCGGCCGACTACGAGTCGAGCGCGCAGTGGCTGGCCGAGGTCGTGATGCGGCTGCCGGGCTGGGACGCGGCCCTCCAGGAGGTCCGGGGGCACCGGGCGCAGGCGGCAGGCGAACCGGCGGCACCGCACTTCGCGGCGGCGGCAGCCGGGTTCGGCGCGGCCGGCCAGCGGCTCGACGAGGCCCGCTGCACCGCACTCGCGAACGGTCCGGCCCGACTCCGATGATCAGGAACGTTCCGGGAACACCCGGCTGACACCCTCCGGCGCGTACCGTTCCGTACGTTCCCAAGGAGCAGCGATGCAGACCCTCACCCCTGGAACCGTCCCGGTCGTGATCAAGGACGACAACGTCGAGGTCCGCCTGACCCGGGTCGGGGAGATGACCGCCTCGTTCATCCGCCTCGCCGAGGGCACCGACCTCGGGCCCGCCCTCGTCGGCCTGGAGGGCGACTCCTGCCCCTGCCCGCACTGGGGCTACATGCTCGAGGGCCGGCTGCTCATGCGGGTGCCCGGCGGCGACCGCACCTACGAGGCGGGCGAGGCCTTCTACTGGGCGCCCGGGCACGCGCCGTTCGCCCTCACCGACTGCGCCTACGTCGACTTCTCGCCCACCGCGGAGTTCGATGCGGTGATCGCCCACCTCACCAGGTCCTGAACCCGCAGGTCCGCGACCCCATCGGGGAGGCGGCCGTCGTCGCGACGGCCGCCTTCCCCGTGCCTGCCCGGACGGCTCCGCTGAAGAGCCACGACCGACGACCGGGTCGGTGAGCGACCCCTCCGGGTGAGGTCCGCCCCGGGCGGGGGACCTGCGTGCCACGCTCCAGCGCATGACCCGACCGGTCCCGCCGCGGGCAGCCGTCCCGATCGGGGCGATCTGCCGGCGCAACGCGGTGCCGGTCGTGATCACAACGGCCGTCGTGGACGCCGTGCTGGTGTGGCGGCTCGGGATCGACGCGGCGCTGCCCGCGTTCCTGGTCCTCGGGGCCTTCGGCGTCGTGCTCGGCGCGGTCGACCTGGCGACCAGGCGCCTGCCGGATCCGCTCGTCCTCGGCTCCCTCGCCGCCGGCGTCGTCCTGCTCGGCCCGGCCGCCGCGGTCGCCGGTGACGCCGAGCCGCTGCTGCGCGCCGCCGCCGGGATGGTCGCGCTGTTCGGCCTCTACCTCGCGCTCGCGCTGGTCAACCCGGCCGGGCTCGGCTTCGGGGACGTCAAGCTCGCCGGCGTGCTCGGGCTGCACCTGGCCTGGCTGGGCTGGGACGTCCTGCTCGGCGGCGCGCTGGCCGGCTTCCTGCTG
Source organism: Pseudonocardia sp. (assembly GCA_030147065.1). Lineage (GTDB taxonomy): Bacteria > Actinomycetota > Actinomycetes > Mycobacteriales > Pseudonocardiaceae > Pseudonocardia. Next base: position 1,992 of record JASLAP010000329.1, read on the forward strand.
GTCGCGCTGGTCGCGCTGGTGCTGCTGGCGGCCGGGCGCGTCGACCGGTCCACGGAGCTGCCGTTCGGCCCGTTCATGCTGCTCGGAGCCCTGTTGGGGATCTGCACGGGCGGGTGGCTGCCGAGCTGATCGTGGTGACCGACGGTAGTTCCGTCATCACATCGGTTATCGCCCGGGCGAATCGCTCAGATCCGGTACCCGCGGGTCGAGAGACGGATTGACCGGGAAAGAAACCGGCAGATTCCATCGGAGCGGGTAGTCCGCCCCGGCTCCCACCGTGAAAGGTGCCCCCATGCTGCTCTTCTTCTCCTTCCTGCAGGCCCGCCTCCAGAACGAGGACCGGGGAGCCACCGCCGTCGAGTACGGGCTGCTGCTGGCCGGCGTAGCCGCACTCGTCATCGCCGCGATCTTCCTCCTCGGACCGGCCGTAGCGGCGATGTTCACCGAAGTCACGAACGCGCTGTGAGTAAACCGGCCTGAGCTGATCCGTGCCGCGCCGACCCCGGAACCGGGGTCGGCGCCCTCCTTCTCCGAAAGGGCGTCGCGCGATGTGGCGAATGGGCCGGCACGGTGCCGACCGCGGGGCGGCCATGGTCGAGTTCGCGCTGGTCCTGCCGTTGTTCGCGCTGCTGCTCTGCGGCATCATCGACTTCTCTCGGGCCTTCAACGTGCAGCTCACGCTTTCCGACGCGGCCGCCGAAGGAACCCGGACACTGGCCACCGGCGGCACCGTCGCCACGGCCCAGTCGGCGGTGAACTCGCTCGTAGCTCCGCTGGCCGTCAGCTATTCCGGAACTACTGCCTGCCCGAACACCGCGCCCCCTGGCAGTGCCCGAGCCTCGATGACCGTGACGACGGTGGACTTCCAACCCATCACGCCCCTCATCGGGCCGTTCTTCAACGGTGTGACGATCAGTGGAACGGCGGCCCGGCAATGCGCGAACTGAACGGTGACCGGGGCATCATAGCGGTGCTGACCGCGCTCGGCGGTTCTGTCGTGCTCTTCTTCTGCGCGGCGATCGCGATCGACATCGCGGCGCTCTACAGCGAGCGCCGGCAGTTGCAGAACGGCGCCGACGCGGCCGCGGTGGCCATTGCCCAGTCCTGCGTGCGCGGGCTGGACACCTCGCCGGCGGAGCCGTGCGACAGCGGGTTGGCCGACCTGGCCGGTGCGAGCGCCCTCGACGGGCGGTCCGACGCGGTGGTCTGCGGCACGGCACCCGGCCTGGGGAGCTGCCCTGCGCCGGTCACCGGGTCGCGGGCGTCCTGCGACGGGCCGCCGGCCGGGGCGCCGCCCTACGTCGAGGTGCACACGAGCACCAGGACGACCGAGGACACCCTCGTCGCGCCCTTCTTCGCCAGGGCTCTCCCGGGCATGGCGGACTACGACGGTGTCGGGCTGGGTGCCTGCGCCCGGGCGGGCTACGGGTCACCGGCCGCCCCCGTCGTCAGCGTCCTGCCGATCATCGTGTCGCAGTGCGTCGTCGACCTGTACTACGCCGACCACGGCGACAGCTTCGCCCCGGAGTCGCTGCTCGACGCGGGCAACGCGGCGATGCAGCCGTGGGAGTCCGAGATCGAACTGCACAAGGCCGACGGGCCGTGCTCGGACAGCGAGTCGGGACAGACCGCCCCGGGCAACTTCGGTTTCCTCTCCCCGACCTCAGGGGACGGCTGCGTGGTCACGACGACGGCGGGCGCCTCGATGGCCGGCAAGCCCGGCAACAGCCCGCCGACGGTCTGCACCGACGGCTACCTGACCGACCGGCTCGGCGAGCTCGTCTACATCCCGGTCTACGACACCCTCACCGGGAGCGGCAACAACGTCGTCTACGACGTCGTGGGCTACGCCGCGTTCTACTTCACCGGCTGGAAGCTGGTCAGCTCGAAGGACCACGAATCCATCCTGACCGGCCGGCTGCCCTGCCCGGCCGGGAACGCCACCTGCATCTCCGGGGTGTTCCTCCGCGGCCTGCAGCCGACCCCCGGGCCGATCGGGCTCCCGTCCCCGCCGAACCGCAGCGCCAACGTCGTCCAGCTCCTCGGCTGACCGATCGCCCCTGGACCCAACCACCACGGAAAGGGTGACCCTGCTCGTGCGACGTCGAATCGTGTTGATAGTGGCGGCGGTGCTGCTCGCGCTCGCCGGGACCGCCGCCCTGTGGCAGTACGTCTCCGGCGCCGACGCGCGGGCGCTGGCCGGCAAGGAGGCCGTCGACGTCCTGGTCGCGGCCGATGCCATCCCGGCCGGGGTCGACTTCGCGGAGGCCCAGCGGCAGGGCCTGGTGGAGACGGTCGCCTTCCCCCGCGGCGCGGTGCCGGTCGGTGCCTTCGCCGACGCCGGCCAGGCCGCCGGGTTGGTCACCTCCCGGGCGATCGAGCCGCACGAGCTGTTGCGGACGACCAACCTCGGCCCGCGCGGCGCCGTCGCGCCCGTCACCGCGGGGTTGGCCGTCCCCTCCGGAAAGGTCGCGCTGCCGGTGTCCCTGCAGCACTTCGCCAACTCCGCGGACTGGGCCGGCTACCTCCAGCCCGGCGCGGAGATCGCGCTCTTCGAGACCTTCACCTCCGCTGGAGGCCCCGGTGCACCCGCGACCCCGCGCGGGGACGGGTTCGCCCTGGAGGCGCCGAACACCCAGGTGACCCGGCTGCTGCTGGACCGGGTGACGGTCCTCGCGGTGGCCGGCGCCGACGCCGAGACGCCGGGCACGGCGCTCGTGCTCGCGGTCGACCAGCAGCAGGCCGAGAAGATCGTTCTCGGGTTGTCCAGCGGGGTCGACCTCTACCCCGTCCTGCTCACCGGCGACCAGGTGCTCGCGCCGTCGCCGGGTACCGCCAACAGCCGCATCTTCGACACCCCCGGGACCGCGCCGTGACCATCCTCGTC
>JASLAP010000342.1 GCA_030147065.1 Pseudonocardia sp.
GCGGCGGCAAGCCCGACTACCGGGCCAGTGTCGCGCAATGGAAGGCGCAGACCGCGGCGCGGCGTCCCAAGCCTGCGAAGCTGGCAAGCAATCCACGGCTACAGGACTACGTCCAGACCCGGCTGAGCGGGCAGTTGCAGCATCCCGATGGAACCGTCGTGGCCGGCCCGCCAACGACCGGGAAGGGGCTGAACAAGCCGCACCGCGCCGATCGGCGCTGGGCCACGGCCTGGAGTCCGGAGCAGATCTCGCGGCGGCTGGTTCTCGATTTCCCCGACGATGTCGACATGCGCATCAGCCACGAGGCGATCTACCAGGCGCTCTACATCCAGGGACGCGGCGCGCTCAAGCGTGAGCTGGTGGCCTGCCTGCGCACCGGCCGCGCGCTGCGCAAACCACGGGAACTGTCGCGGAACAAGCCGCACGGCCACGTCACCGCCGACGTCGTGTTCAGCGAACGGCCCGCCGAGGCCACGGACCGGGCGGTCCCCGGTCACTGGGAGGGCGACCTCACCATCGGATTGAACCGGTCCGCGATCGGCACCGTCGTAGAGCGCAACAGCCGCTACACACTCCTCGTGCACCTTCCCCCGACTCTAGGGCTACGGCACCATCGCGCCGGTCAAGAACGGACCCGCTCTGGGCGGCTACGGGGCCATCGCGATGAAGGACGCCCTCACCACGACGATGACCTCGATGCCCGCCGAACTACTGCGCTCGCTGACCTGGGACCGCGGCAAGGAGTTGTCCGCGCACGCCTAGTTCACCGTCGACACCGGCATCGCCGTCTACTTCGCCGACCCGCACTCGCCCTGGCAGCACGGCACGAACGAGAACACCAACGGCCTGCTGCGACAGTACTTCCCCAAAGGCACCGACCTGTCCCGCTGGACCCACGACGACCTACTCGCCGTCCAGGCGGCGGTCAACAGCACACCCCGCAAAGTCCTGGTCTGGAAGACGCCAGCCGAAGTTCTCGACGAGCAACTACAGTCGCTCCACCAAGCCGGTGTTGCAACCACCAGTTGAGCCCAGGCAGTACACCTCGATCGACTTCGGCCGCACCCTGCGCACCTCCGGTGTCGTCGCCTCGATGAGCAGCGTCGGCGACGCGTTCGACAACGCGCAACGTGGTCGAGCGCAGTTTCAACCGGTTCAAGCAGTACCGGGCTATCGCTACCCGCTACGACAAGACCGCCATCTCCTACCAGGGGATGATCGACCTGGCGACCCTCAAGATGTGGCTTTGAGGACGCTCCCTAGGGGCCGGACGCGGTTGCGAGGACCACGGCGCGCACCGGCGAATCCTGGTCACGCGATCAGGGCTCGGCCAGCCACGCGCGACCGCAGCCACCTGCCGGTCCCGTCTATTCGAGCTCGTCGAGCAGCGCCTCCATCGCGGTCGCGTCGACCAGCGCGAGCTGCGCCTCGACGACCAGCTGGGCCAGGCCTTCCACGGTCGGCGTGGCGAAGACCTCGCGCAGTGGCAGGTCCACCGCGAAGGTCTCGCGGACCCGCGAGGCGAGCTGCGTCGCGAGCAGGGAGAATCCGTTGAGCTCGAAGAAGGTGTCGTGCACGCCGACCTTCTCGACGTCCAGGATCTCCTCGAAGATATCCACCAGCTTCTGCTCGGTTGGCGTGCGCGGGGCGACGTAGCTGTCCACCGACGTGCTGTCCCACGCCGGGTCCGGCAGCTCGGCCAGGTCGTAGTCGCCGTCGGCGGTCAGCGGCATCCGGTCGAGCAGGACGACCTGGCGGGGGATCCGGTGCTCGGGCAGCCGGGCGGTCAGGTGCCGGCGCAGCAGCCCGAGGTCGAGCTCGCGGTTGCGGGTGGCGACATAGGCGGCGGGCCGGGCCCGGCCGTCCAGGTCGAGGTACTCGGTGACCAGGGCGTCGTCCACGTCGGGGAGGTCACGCAGCGCGGCCACCGCCTCCACCGGGTCGGCCTCGTCGACCGAGCCCGGCCCGGCGCTGTGCACCAGCTCGAGTGTGCCGTCGGGCAGCAGCCGGCCGCGGTCACCGGTGCGCCCGCGGGTGCCGCGCAGCTCGCCGACCTCGCCGACCTCGGCCGGCGCGTCGGTGGCGGTGACCGGCAGCAGACCCCCGAGCTCGACCGGTCGGCCGAGCGGGATCCGCAGCGGCGCCGACTCCGCGGTCGCCTCGTCCGGCACGGCGTTCACCGCGAGCGGGCGGCCGGTTGGTCCGGATCGGTAGGTGCCCAGCACCCGGCAGCCCGGCGCGAGCCGACGCGCCAGGTCGATGTCGTGGCCCAGCAGGTCGCCGGCGTGCTCGACCACCACCCGGCGCAGCGCGGGCAGCGGGACCACCGGATCAGCGGTGGCCAGCGCGCGCAGCGCCGGCGGGGACAGGTGGAGCACGCTGATCGTCCGTCGGGCCAGCCAGTCGACGGTCGCCGCCGGGCCGTCCAGCGCGGCCTCGTCCGGCACCTCCAGCACCGCTCCGGCGGCCAGCGCAGTCAAGGCGGCCGACGCCAGCTGGCTGGAGGTGCCGCCGAGCACGGCGAATCGGTCCGCTGCGGTCGGTGCGAGGTGTTCCGCGGCCCAGTCGGCGACCGGCTCGCCGCGCGGCGTACCGCCGCCTTCCGGCAGGGCGCCGGGGTCGAGCAGGGTGTCGGGGTCGAGCAGGATGCCGAACGCCGGCCGCAGCGCGTCGACGTCCTCGGCGGCCAGCACCGAGCACGGCGCGCCGGCCGCGGCGCAGGCCAGCACGGATGCGGCGAACCCGCCGTGCAGGCGGCGGACGACGGCCACATCGCCGGGCGGTCGCTCGGCCAACCGGCGCCCCGCCGTGGTGACCGCCCCGTGCAGCCGGGCCAGGGTCCAGGAGCCAGCAGCGTCGACCAGGGCGATCCGCTCCGGGTCGGCCGGGGTCGGCCGGGCCGGTGCCCGGTTCGGCCCGCGGACCGGTAGCGGGGCCTCGGCGGCGACCGCCCGGGTGGGCGTCGCCACCGGGCGGGTGGGGTCGGTGGCCATCGCCACCAGCGTGGAGCACACCTGGTCGAGCAGCGCGCTCATGGTCTCGGCGGCATAGCGGTCGGCGTGGAAGTCCAGGTCCAGGCGCAGCGCGTCGCCGGACTGGTACGCGGTCAGCGTCAGGTCTACCATGGGGGGCTGGGCTGGCGACTCGGCCTGCTCGACCCGCACGCCCGGGAGCTGCCACTCGTTCTCCGCGGTCTCCACCACGTTGAGCAGGGCTTGGAACAACGGAGTCCGGGTCGGGTCGCGGGGCAGCCCGAGCTGGGTGACCAGCACGTCGAACGGCAGCTCGCCGTGGTGGGCCCAGCCGTCCATGGTGGCCCGCCGGGCCCGGCCGATCAGCTCGGCGAAGGTGGGGTCGCCGGACAGGTCCACGCGCAGCGGCAGGGTGTTGACGAAGAACCCGATCAGCCGATCGATCCCGGCGTCGCCGCGGGTGCTGGTCGGTGCGCCGATCACCACGTCCTCCCGGCCCGACCACCGGCCCAGTACCGCGGCCATGGCGGTCAGCAGGGCCACGAACGGTGTCATCGCCGTCGCCCGGCACAGTGCGTGCAGGGCCGCGGTCCGGTCGGCGGTCAGCGCGGCGCGCACCCGGCCGCCGCACGCCCCCTGCGCCGGCGAGCGCCGCCGTGCGACCGGCAGGTCGACGGCCGAAGGAGCCCCGTCCAGGCGGCGCCGCCAGTAGTCCAGCGGCGCGGCCAGGTCCTCCAGGCGCAGCCGGGCCTGCTGCCAGGCCGCGTAGTCGCCGTACTGCACCGGCAGCTCGGGGAGCTCCGCCGCCGCCGGGTCGCCGCCGACCTGGTAGAGAGCCGACAGCTCGCGCAGGAACAACCCGATCGACCACTGGTCGGCCACGATGTGGTGGGCGGTGATGCTGAGCAGGTGCTCGGCGGGACCCAGCCGGACCAGCAGGCAGGCGAACAGCGGGCCGGTGGCCAGGTCGAACGGCATCGTCGCCTGCGCGTCGGCCAGCGCGCGCCCGGCCCGGCCGGGGTCCGGCTCGGCGGACACGTCGACGACGGTGACCGCCCAGGCCGGGTCCGGCTCGTCGACCGCGGCCACCGGCTGGTCGTCCACGAGCGGGAACCGGCTGCGCAGGGTCTCGTGCCGGGCCACGATCGCGGCGATCGACCGGTCCAGCACGGCGACGTCCAGCTCGCCGACGAGACGATGGCGACCGTGCAGGTTGTAGGCCACCGCCGGACGCAGCTGGTCCTCCAGCCAGATCCGGCGCTGGTCGAACGACAGGACCCGAGGCGCGCCGGTCGGCCGCGGGGCGACTGCGGGTCGGCCGGGCCCGAGCGCGGCGGCGAGCCGCTCGACCGTGCCCCGCTCGAAGACCTCGCGCACGGTCAGCTCGATGCCGTGCGCCTCGCGCAGCCGCGCCACGATCCGGGTGGCCTGCAGCGACTGCCCGCCCAGGTCGAAGAAGTTGTCCTGGCGGCCGACGGCGGCCAGGCCCAGCTCGGCCCCGATCACGTCGGCGATGGCCTGCTCGGTCGGGGTCCGCGGCGGGGTCGAGGTGACCAGCGCCGACCAGTCCGGGGCGGGCAGCGCGGCGCGGTGGATCTTTCCGGTGCGCGTGGTGGGCAGCGCGTCCGCCGGCAGGATCACCCGGGGCACCATGTAGTGCGGCAAGGTCGAGTAGAG
>JASLAP010000358.1 GCA_030147065.1 Pseudonocardia sp.
GGCATCGTCGACCTCGGTGATCTCGGCGAACAGGAGTAGCTGCCCGTCGGCGAGGAATCGGGGCGCGGCCGGGCCCCTCCAGTACCGGCCGCACCCCGTCCCGCGCTGGCGGGGCGAGCACAAAAGTAGGGCACCGGTCGCAGTGGCGTGTCGGTCGAACACCCCACACCGGGGGTGACGCCCGGCCGACCGCGCGACCGGCGCCGGGGAGCGGCGTGAGAGGGTGTCCGACGTGCGTGAGCAGGTGGGGCGGGTCGTCGTGGCGGTGCTGGCCGCGGGTGTGGTGGCCACCGGGTGCGGTGGCCCGAACCAGGCGGGCTCGGCGGTGATCGTCGGGTCCGAGGCGGTGCCGCTGGAGGCCGTGCAGTCGCAGGTGGAGACGGCGCTGGCCAAGCCGGACCAGCTCGCCCAGCTGGCCGAGCAGGGCGGCGACCCGGCGGACGTCGCGCGCAGCATCGTCACCCGCGAGGTGCTGCACGAACTGCTCACCCGGCGCGCCGCCGAAGAGGGCATCTCGGTCACCGACGCGCAGGTCGAGGCGGAGCTGGCGGAGAACGGCGGCGCGGACGCGGTGCTGGAGTCCTCCCTCTACGACGCCGACACCCTGCGCGAGCGGGTCCGCGACGACCTGATCGCCGCAGAGCTGGCCCGGCGCGAGGTCGGCGGCCTGAGCGTCACCGCCGACCTGGTCGCCGCCACCTCGCAGGACGAGGCCGACCGGGTGGCGGCCCGGCTGGCCGCGGGCGGCCCGGAGGCCGAGGCGCTGTTCGCCAACCAGCAGACCTCGGCCCGCGGCCAGGTCTACCAGGCCGCCACCACCCCGGACGCGGCCGCCACCGTGCTGTTCGGTGCCCCGGAGGGCAGCGTCGTCAGCTTCCAGCCCAGCCCGGAGCAGAGCACCTGGATCGTGTTCCGGGTGGTCGACCGGCGCACCGACGCGGCGACCCCGGCGGAGGCGGTGAGCTCCATCAGCCAGCAGCAACTGGTCGCGATCGGGGAGCGGCTGCTGCAGCCGGTCGCCGACGAGGTGGGCGTGAACGTCAACCCCCGCTACGGCGTGTGGGACCCGATCCAGCTGCGCGTGGTCGCCGAGGACGAGCGCAGCGGCTCGATCCTGACGCCGGCCGCCGCGGGCTGAGCCCGCGGTGCCGCGCACCCTCGTCGTGCTGCCCGCGCGGCGGCCGCGTGACGTGCCGGCGGCCGCCGTACCCGCACTGCGCGCGGCCGGCGTCCTGCACGCCGACGCCACCGTGCCGGCCGGGGTGGCCGCGGAGTTCGGCGCGCAGCCCTGGTCGGCGGGCGCGGACTTCGAGCTGCTGCTGACCACCGACCCGGGCCACCCGCTGGCCGCCGAGGTCGACCGGGTGGTCGCCGCGCCGCGCCGGGCCGGGGACGCGCTGCTGGACGCGGTGGCGGTGATGGACCGGCTGCGCTCGCCCGGCGGCTGCCCGTGGGACGCCGAGCAGACCCACGAGTCGCTGCTGCAGTACCTCGTCGAGGAGTGCTACGAGCTCTACCAGGCGCTGGAGGACGGCGACCGCCCGGCGGTCCGCGAGGAGCTGGGCGACGTCCTGCTGCAGGTGCTGTTCCACGCCCGGGTCGCCGCCGAGCACCCGACCGACCCGTTCGACGTCGACGACGTGGCCGGCGAGCTGGTCGCCAAGCTGGTCGGCCGGCACCCGCACGTCTTCGCCGGGAGCGAGGTCGTCGACACCGCCGAGCGCCAGGAACACCGCTGGGAGGAGCTCAAGCGGGCGGAGAAGCAGCGCGGGTCCAGCGTGGACGGCGTTCCCCTCGGCCAGCCCGCGGTGGCCCTGGCGGCCAAGCTGACCAGCCGCACCGCCCGCGCCGGGCTGCCCGCCGACCTGCTGCCGACCGGCAGCGGCGTGGGGGAGCGGCTGTTCGCGCTGGCCGCGGCGGCCAAGCTGGCCGGCATCGACCCGGAGGCCGAGCTGCGCGGGGCCGCCCGCCGGTTCGCCGACACCGTGCGGGCCGCGGAGAAGGCCGCGTCCGCGACCGGCGCCGACCCGCACGCCCTCGACGCGGACGACTGGCGCGCGCACTGGCCGGGCTGAGCCCCGGGCGGCCCCGCGCTCACCGTCGGTAACGTGGTGGGGTGCCCGACCGCAGGCGTTCCGCCACCCTCGTGCTCGGCGTCCTGGTCGGCGCCATGGGGCTGTTGCTGGCGGTGGTCGTGGCCGGCGGTCTGGTGGTCGCGGCCGGCCTCGACGGGGTGGGGGGCGAGCCGCGCGAGCGCGGCGACGGGCTGACCCCGGCGAACGTCGACCGGGACACCCCGCTGCCGCCGCCCGCCGCGCTGCCCGCGGACGTCGACCTGACCGCCTGGGCGGCCGGGGTCGCCGACGTGCACGGGCTGCCGGCCCGGGTCGTGCGCGCCTACGGGTCCGCCGAGCTGGCCCAGCGCGAGCGGACCCCGGAGTGCGGGCTGTCCTGGGCGACGCTGGCCGGGATCGGCCGGGTGGAGTCCCGGCACGGGCGGATCGGCGGCGCCGACGTGGACGCCGACGGGGTGGCCCGGCCGCCGATCGTGGGGGTGCCGCTGGACGGCACCGACGGCACCCGCGAGGTGCCCGACACCGACGGCGGGCGCCTCGACGGCGATGCGGTGCTCGACCGCGCGGTCGGGCCGATGCAGTTCCTGCCCGGGACCTGGGAGCGCTACGGCGCCGACGGCAACGGCGACGGCGTCCGCGACCCCCAGCAGATCGACGACGCCGCGCTGGCCGCCGCCGGCTACCTGTGCGCCGGCGGCCGCGACACCGCCTCGGGCGAGGGCTGGTGGGACGGCGTGCTCACCTACAACCGCTCGGTCCCCTACGCCCAGCTGGTCTGGGCCGCCGCCGAGCGCTACGCCGACCAGGGTCGTGAGTGACAATCATGGCTATAGCCATGATTCTCACTCACGACTCCAGGAGGGGTTGGCCCCAGTAGTCGCCCTCGCCCAGGCCGGCGGGGCAGGCGAACACGGCCGAGCCGGTGTGCTCGATGTACTCCATCAGCCGGTCGGTCTTCGCCAGCGCGCTCTGCATGGGCACGAACTGGGCGTGCGGGTCGCGCAGGAACGCCACGAAGAACAGCCCGGCGTCGAGGTGGCCCTGGCCGTCGGTGCCGTCGACGAAGTTGTAGCCGCGGCGCAGGATCCGGACGCCGCCCAGCTCCTCCGGTGCGGCCAGCCGGATGTGCGCGTCCACGGCGACGGCCGGCTCGCCGCCCGGGCCCAGGGCGGTGAGGTCGGGCTCGTCGAACTCGGCGGCGCGGCCCAGCGCAGCGCCCTCGCCCTTGCTCCGCCCGATGATCGCCTCCTGCTCGGCCAGCGAGGTCCGGTCCCAGATCTCGACGTGCATCCGGATCCGCCGGGCCACCAGGTAGGTGCCGCCGTCCAGCCAGGCCGGGCCGTCCCCGGGCCGCACCCAGACGTGCTCGTCGAGCGCGGCCGGGTCCTCGGCCTTGAGGTTGCGGGTGCCGTCCTTGAAGCCGAACAGGTTGCGCGCGGTGTCCTGCCCCGTCGAGGTCGACGAGGTGCGCCCGAACCCCAGCTGCGACCAGCGCACCGAGGTGGTGCCGAAGCCCATCCGCACCAGGTTGCGCACCGCGTGCACGGCCACCTGCGGGTCCTGCGCGCAGGCCTGGATGCACAGGTCGCCGCCGGACAGCGCGGGGTCGAGCTGGTCGCCGGTGAACGCGGGCAGCGGCGCCAGCCCGGGCGGCATCCGGTCGGCCAGCCCCAGCTTCTCCAGCAGCCCGGCGCCGACCCCGAAGGTGAGGGTGAGCGAGGCCGCGGGCAGCCCCAGCGCCTCCCCGGTGTCGTCCGGCGGGGCCTGCGGGTTGCGGTTGACCGCGCCGCCCGGGGTGGTCTCCGCGCCGGCCACCATCCGCTCGGCCGCCGCGGTCCACTTCTGCAGCAGCGCGCGGACCCGCTCGCGGTCGTCGGTGGTGAGGTCGAGGGCGACGAAGTGCAGCCGGTCCTGCGCCGGGGTGACGATCCCGGCCTGCGTCCGGCCGCGGAAGGGCACCACGGGCTCCAGCACCGCGCCGGGGGCCGGGGCGGGGGCGGAGCAGCCGGCCACCGCGCCGACCCCGGCCAGCGCGGCCCCGGCCCCGGCCCAGCCGAACAGCCGCCGCCGCGACAGCCCGGTCACCGCCGCCTCACGAGGTCACGACCCCGGCGACCTGGCTGACCGGCTCGCCGAGCGCGTCGACGGCGTCGGTCATCTTCTTGATGTCGTCCGGGGTCAGCTCGGTGTAGAGCCGGTACCCGTCGCCGACGCGGTAGGTCTCCAGCAGCTCGTCGACGGCCCGGAAGCGCTCGTCGAGCACCGGGCCCAGGGTCGGGTCCTTCTCGTCGATCACCGGGCGCAGCGCGGCCACCGCGCCCTGCGAGCCCTCCACGTTGGCCTTGAAGTCCCACAGGTCGGTGTGCGAGTAGCGGTCCTCCTCGCCGGTGATCTTGCCGGTGGCCACCTCGTCGAGCAGCTCCTTGGCCCCGTTGGCCAGCTGCACCGGGGTCAGCTCGATGGTGGCGACCCGGGACTGCAGGTCGGCGATGTCGGTCATCAGCTGGTCGCCGATGGCCGCCGAGTCCGGCTGCAGGCCGTCCACCCACAGGTCCTTCTCCAGGCGGTGGAAGCCGGTGAACTCGACGCCGGGGTCGCGCTCGTCGTCCTCCCGGCCGTCCATCTTCGGGTCCAGGTCGCCGAAGGACTCGGCGACCGGCTCGATCCGCTCCCAGTAGGTCCGCGAGACCGGGAACAGCGCCTTGGCCGTCTCCACGTCGCCGGCCTCGACCGCATCGACGAACTCCTGGGTCCTGGGCACCAGCGCCTCGATCTGCGAGGTGACCCAGCGGTGGTAGCCGGTGGTGGCCTCGGCCAGCCTGGTGTCCTCGTCCACCGACCGGGCCGCGCTGCCGGTCACCGCGAACGCCGAGCGGATGCCGTCGCCGACCATGCCGGGCTTGCACGCGGTGGTGTACTCGCCGCCGTCGGGGACCTCGACGATGAGCTGGCGGGTCAGCCCCGGCCCGATGTTCTCGACCTCGCCCATGATCCGGTCGCCGGTGCCGTACAGGTAGAACTCGGTGACCTTGCTCCCGGTGTTGTGCACCGCGAACGTGATCGTCCCGGCCGGGGCCTCGGCCGCGGCCACCTCGCAGGCGGTGTCGCTCGCGCTGACCGCGATCGGGCCGCCGCCACCGCCGCCCTCCCCGGTGCTCTGGACGGGCGCGGTGCTGGTGCAGCCGGCGACGGCCAGGGCGGCGAGCGCGGACGTGCACAGCACGGCACGGGACCTGCGGGACATGGTTCTCC
>JASLAP010000387.1 GCA_030147065.1 Pseudonocardia sp.
TCACCTGCCAGTTCGGCGTGTTCGCCGCCGAGCGCGGGGACGTGTTCGGGCTGCGCCGCTGGTACATGCTGACCCTGCTGATGGGCACCGTGTTCGTCGTCGGCCAGGGCTACGAGTACTACGAGCTGGTCCACGAGGGCACCACGATCGCCTCCACCGCCTACGGCACGGTGTTCTTCCTGACCACCGGCTTCCACGGGCTGCACGTGATCGGCGGGCTGGTCGCCTTCGTCTACCTGATGATCCGCACCAAGCTCAGCAAGTTCACCCCGCAGCAGGCCACCGCCGCGATCGTCGTGTCGTACTACTGGCACTTCGTCGACGTGGTGTGGATCGGCCTGTTCGCCGTCATCTACTTCATCCGCTGACCGGACCGACGACGTCGAGGGCGAGTACGCACACGATGACCACCACCACACCCCCGACCCCGGCCCGGGGCCCGCGCAGCCGCTTCCGCCGCAGGTTGGCGGGGGTCGTCGCGCTCGGCATGGGTCTGATGGCCGCCGGCGGCCTCTACACCCTCGCCGCGCCGACCCCGCAGACCGCGGTCGCGCAGGAGACCGACAGCGCGCTGATCGCCGAGGGCCAGCAGCTCTACAACAACGCCTGCATCACCTGCCACGGGGCGAACCTGCAGGGCGTCGTCGACCGCGGCCCGAGCCTCGTCGGCGTCGGTGACGCGGCGGTCTACTTCCAGGTCGGCACCGGGCGGATGCCGCTGGCCCGCCAGGAGGCCCAGGCGATGCGCAAGCCGCCGCTGCCGCAGTTCAACCCGGACACCGAGGAGGGCCGGTCCAACCTGGACGCCCTCGGCGCCTTCATCCAGGCCAACGGCGGCGGCCCGACCCTGCCCGCGGAGCAGGGCCTGGCCCTGCGCGGGACGGACCCGGCCCGCGGCGGCGAGCTGTTCCGGCTCAACTGCGCGTCCTGCCACAACTTCACCGGCCGCGGCGCGGCGCTGTCCTCGGGCAAGTACGCCCCCTCGCTGGACCCGGCGTCCGAGGAGGCCATCTACACGGCCATGCTCACCGGCCCGCAGAACATGCCCAAGTTCTCCGACCGCCAGCTCACCCCCGAGGAGAAGCGCGACATCATCGCCTACGTCAAGTCGGTCGCCGGCGCCAACAACAGCGTGGGCGGCAACCCGCTGGGCGGGATCGGCCCGACCGCCGAGGGGTTCATCGTCTTCCTCGTCGGCATGGGCGCGATGATCGGGCTGGCGCTGTGGTTGGGAGCCAAGTCATGACCGTGTCGAACAACCCCCCCAGCAGGGGTACCGGGTCTTCGCGCCCCGAGCAGGTGAGCGCGGCCGATGTCGAGGACATGTCGCAGGAGCGGCTGGCCCGCCTCGCCGCTGAGCTCGACGACGTCGAGATCGTGCACAACCAGTCGCCGTGGCCGATCCGCGGCACCCGCGCCGAGAAGCGCGCCGAGCGCGTCGTCGCCGGCTGGTTCGCGCTCTCGCTGCTGTCCGGGCTGGGCTTCATCGCGGCGTTCATCTTCTGGCCCTGGGAGTACCGCAGCCCGTTCGAGGAGGGCTACCAGGTGTACGCGCTGTACACCCCGGTCGTCGGCGGGTTGTTCGGGCTGTCCGTGCTCGCCCTGGGCATCGCGGTCATCCACTACGTCAAGAAGTTCTTCCCGGACGAGGTCTCGGTGCAGCAGCGCCACGACGGGGCCTCCGACCAGGTCGCCCGGCGCACCGTGGTCGCCCAGATCGCCGCGGCCGGCAAGGACACCGACATCGGCCGCCGGTCGCTGATCAAGCGGGCGGCCGGCGGGGCCGCCGCCGTGCTCGGTCTCGGGCTCGGCGTCGCCGCGGTCGGGCCGCTGGTGCGCGACCCGTGGAAGGGCGGGGACCAGGCCGCGCTGTGGACCACGCCGTGGGCGCCGGTCGACGGCGAGACCGTCTACCTGCGCTACGACACCGGCAACCCGAGCGAGATCGCCCTGGTCCGCCCGGAGGACCAGGACCCGGGCTCGATGATGACCGTCTTCCCGTTCCGGGAGTCCGATCGGGGCGACGAGGAGGCCCTGCTGCACGCGCTGCGCGCGTCCGACGCCCCGGTGATGCTGATCCGCTTCCGGGCCGGCACCCCGGTCACCGCGCGGCCCGGTCTGGAGGACTACAACTACGGCGACTACTACGCCTACTCCAAGATCTGCACCCACCTGGGCTGCCCGACGTCGCTGTACGAGTCGCAGACCAACCGGATCCTGTGCCCGTGCCACCAGTCGCAGTTCCTCGCCGACGACGGTGCCCGCCCGGTCTTCGGTCCGGCCGCCAGGCCGTTGCCGCAACTTCCGATTACAGTCAACGACGAGGGCTTCTTCGTTGCCACCGGTGACTTCTCCAGTCCCATCGGTCCGGCCTTCTGGGAGTTGGGAGACGTGGACGTATGAGCTCGCTGACCACACCGACCAGCAGCGCGGGATCCGGGCGGCTGGGCCGCGCCCTCGACGAGGTCGACCAGCGGTACCACCCCTCGGCCGGCATGCGCAAGCAGTTCAACAAGGTCTTCCCGACGCACTGGTCGTTCATGCTCGGTGAGGTCGCCCTCTACAGCTTCATCGTGCTGCTGCTGTCGGGCACCTACCTCGCGCTGTTCTTCGACCCGTCGATGACCGAGGTCATCTACGACGGGCCGTTCGACAACCTGCGCGGCGTGCACATGAGCCGGGCCTACGAGAGCGCCCTCGAGATCTCCCTTGAGGTCCGCGGCGGGCTGTTCGTCCGCCAGGTCCACCACTGGGCGGCGCTGCTGTTCATCGCGTCGATGTTCGCCCACATGTTCCGCACCTTCTTCACCGGCGCGTTCCGCAAGCCGCGCGAGGCCAACTGGGTCATCGGCATCCTGCTGATCTTCGTCGGCACGTTCGAGGGCTTCAGCGGTTACTCGCTGCCCGACGACCTGCTCTCCGGCATCGGTCTGCGGATCGCCTCGGGCATCACCCTCTCGGTCCCGGTGATCGGCACCTGGACGCAGTGGGCGCTGTTCGGCAGCGAGTTCCCCGGCACCGAGATCATCCCGCGGCTCTACGTGCTGCACATCCTGCTGCTGCCGGCCATCCTCGTCGCCGCCCTCGGCTTGCACATGGTGCTGCTCGTGGTGAACAAGCACACCCAGTTCGCCGGCCCCGGCCGCACGAACGACAACGTCGTCGGCTACCCGATTATGCCGGTGTACATGTCGAAGATGGGCGGCTTCCTGTTCATCGTGTTCGGCACGATCGTCTTGATCGCGTCGCTCTTCCAGATCAACCCGATCTGGAACTACGGCCCGTACGACCCGTCGCCCGTGTCCGCCGGAACGCAACCGGACTGGTACATCGGCTTCGCGGACGGCGCGCTGCGTCTCGCCCCGTCGAACTGGGACCTCGTGTTCCTAGATCGCACCTGGTCCTTCGGCATCCTGGTGCCGGTGGCCGTGCTCGGTCTGTTCATCGTCGTCGTCGCCATCTACCCTTTCCTCGAAGCGTGGATCACCGGCGACAAGCGCGAGCACCACATCGCTCAGCGTCCGCGCAACGCCGCGACGCGCACGGCGATCGGTGTCGCGGGCGTCATCTTCTACGCCGTCCTGTGGGCCGCGGCATCGTCGGACCTCATCGCGACG
>JASLAP010000523.1 GCA_030147065.1 Pseudonocardia sp.
CCGCGGCGGTGCTGCGCCGCGGCGCGGGGAGGCCGGGCGCCCGGCCTCCCCGGTCCCGCTGGCCCGCCCGCCGGCCACCGGCCCCGCCGGGGCGCTCGCCGTCACCTGGTTCGGGCACTCCAGCGCGCTGATCGAGCTGGACGGGCACCGGGTCCTCGCCGATCCGATGTGGAGCGAGCGGGCCTCCCCCTCGCCGCGGGTCGGGCCGCGCCGGCTGCACCCGGTGCCCGCCCCGCTGGCCGACCTGCCGCCGGTCGACGCGGTGGTCATCTCCCACGACCACTACGACCACCTCGACGTGGCGACGGTGCGCGCGCTGGCCGCGCTGGGCCGGGCCCCGTTCCTGGTCCCGGCCGGGGTGGGTGCTCACCTGCGCCGCTGGGGCGTGCCGCCGTCGCGGGTGGTCGAGCTGGACTGGGACCAGGCCGTGGCCATCGGCGGGCTGACCATCACCTGCGTGGAGTCGCGGCACTTCTCCGGGCGGCGACTGGTGCGCAACACCACCCAGTGGTCATCCTGGGCGCTGGCCGGGCCGCGGCACCGGGTGCTGTTCGGCGGCGACACGGGCTTCCACGACGCGCTGCGGGGGATCGGGGACCGGCTCGGGCCGTTCGACCTGACGTTGCTGCCGATCGGGGCCTACAGCGACCTGTGGCCGGACATCCACCTGACCCCGGAGGAGGCCGTGCGGGCCCACCTCGCCCTCGGGGCCGGGGGCGGGCTGCTGGTGCCGGTGCACTGGGGCACCTTCGACCTCGGATTCCACGGCTGGGCCGAACCGGTGGAACGGCTGCGCGCCGAGGCCGCCCGCCACGATGTCCGACTGGCGGTTCCGCGACCCGGAGAACGGGTGGACGCGACCGCCCCGCCGGCGCTGCACGACTGGTGGTCGTCCGCCGCATTCGCCGCCGAAACGCCTGCCCAGCGCCCTGCCGCGACCGTCCGGCGGGCAAACCGGGAACCCGCATCGACAATGCGCCGCGGGATCGATTATTATCGACCTCGGTAATAGCGCAGATCCTGTTCGGAACCCCCACCCCGTGCGGCGTATCCCACCGGGCCGCGCCGGGGCGCGTCCGGGCACGCGCGCTGCGGGACCTCACACTTGTGAAAGGCAGTACACGTGGCGAAGCAGACGACGGTCACCCTGGTCGACGACCTGGACGGCAGCGAGGCCGACGAGCAGGTCGAGTTCGCGGTGGACGGCCGGGCCTACGAGATCGACCTGTCCAAGGCCAATAGCGCCAGATTGCGCGAGGCGCTCGCCCCGTTCATTTCCGCGGCCCGCCGGGCGGGTGGCCGCCGCCGTTCGAGCAGCACCCCGGCCGCCCGGCCGAGCACCGACCGTGAGCAGAACCAGGCCATTCGTGAATGGGCGCAGAGCCAGGGCATGAAGATCTCCGAGCGCGGCCGCATCCCGTCCAACGTGCTCGAGGCCTACCACCAGAGTCACTGATCGGGCACCGATAGTCCGGCGGGCCCGCGGAATCCGCGGAACGGGCCCGCCGCGGCGGCGGCTCTGCCAGGGTGGCCCGATGACCCGGCCCGCCGCCGTGCACCTGGAACTGCCCGCCGACCGGGCGCCCTGGACGCCCACCGGGCTCGACGTCCGCCGCGGCGACCGGGTCACCCTGCTCGGTTCCGGGCGGGTCGACCGGGCCGGCGGGTGCGCCGGCGGGCCGAGGCGCCACCTGTGGGGACGGGTGCCCGGCGGTCGGGTCTTCGGGTGCCCCCGGGACACCGCGACGGTGGTGGCCGACCGGTCCGGCCCGCTGGAACTGTGCGTCCACCGCGGGGCCTGGGCCGACCTGTCGGGTGCGGCCCCCGGCGACCCACCGCACCGCCGGGGGCGCGGCGGGCTGGCGGTCACCGTGCTGCGCTGGCCGGCCGGGGTGGACCCGGTCGACGGGCTGGCCGGCCTCGGCCCGGCGCTGGCCGATCCGGGGCTGGCCGCGGCCGAGCGCGCCCGGCTGCTCGACCCGGTCATCCCGCCGGCCGGCTGGTCCTACCTGCCCGACACCGGTCCCGGCGAGGTGTTCCGCCAGCTCCCCGGCCCCGACGCCGGCATCGACGTGCTCAGCCGGGACGACGCCGGCGTCCTGGTGAAGCCCGTCGGCGGCGCCGACGGGGTCGCGCTGCGGCCGGACACGGTGCTGGACTGGCGCTGGCGGGTGGACGCGCTGCCCGCCCCCGGTCCCGAGGACGCCTTCGGCGCGCACGACCTGCTCGGCCTCGCCGTGCGGTTCGCCGACGGGCACCGGCTGAGCTGGTTCTGGAGCACCGCCCTGCGCCCCGAGCAGGACGCCTTCGGCTGCCCCGCACCGCGCTGGGCCGGCCGGCAGACCCACGTCCCGGTCCGGCGCGGCCCGATCGGGCTGGGCCGGTGGCGCCGGGAGTCGCGGTGGGTGCACGCCGACCACGAGCGGTTCGTCGGCCCGGTCCCGCCCCGGGTCACCGCCGTCGAGCTGATCGCGGCCAGCGACGTCGGGCACGGCACCGGGAGGGCCCGCTTCGCCGAGATCACCGTGCACCACGCCGACCAGCGGATACAGGTGCTCTAGCAAAGCCGCTGCGCGCCCGCCCGACCACCCGCCGCGACCGCGCGGGCGCCGCGCCCGCTACCGTTCCCGCTCCCCGGCAGCGTCGCCGACCCGTCAGCGGTGGGGTGCAGCACGACCGCACTCCGCCGGAATGTGAGCGAACCGTGACCGACGACGTCAGTCCCCGGCTCCACCCGCGCCACGGCATCTACGGCATCTGCGGCGGCTGCCGCCAGCTCAAGCACGTCCGCCCCGACGGCCGGCTGCGCAACCACAACCGGTTCACCGCCCGCGGCACCGCGGTCGCCCAGTTGCGCTGCAGCGGCTCGGGCGCTCCGTCGGTGGACCGCCTGCCCGCCGCTCCCGAGGCGCCCGCCCGGCGCAGCGCCTGACCGGGCCCGCGCGGTCAGCCTCCCCCGACGCTCCCCAGCTCGTCGCGCAGCTCGCGGGCGGCCCGCTCCCCCGCGCGGTGGGCCGCCGCCGCGAGCGCGCCACCGGTGGACACCCGGCGCACACCGGCCACCGCCAGCTCCCCCAGCGCCGGGGTCCCGGGCAGCGCCAGCACGTTGACCGGGACCCCCACCGCGGCGACCACCCGCTCGATGTCGGGCAGTGCCCGCAGGCCGGGCGCGTACACGACGTCGGCCCCGGCGTCCCGGTAGGCCCGCAGCCGGTCGATCGTGTCGTCCAGGTCGGTGACCCCGTAGAGGTGCTGATCGGCCCGGGCGGTGAGCACCAGTCCGGCGCGGTGGGCCGCCTCGGCGGCCGCGCCCACCCGGGCGGCGGCCGCGTCGCGGTCCTCGATCCGCCCGGCGGCGGGGTCGTAGTCCTCGATCGAGCAGCCGGCCGCGCCGGTCTCGGCGATGAGCCGGACCGTCTCGGCGACCCCGGCCGGGTCGTCGGCGAAGCAGCGCTCGGCGTCGACCGAGACCGGCACGTCGACCGCGGCGACCAGGGCGGCGGCGTGGGCGAGCAGCTCGTCCCTGGTGACCTGCTGGTCGACTCGGCCGAGGGTGGCCGCGTGCCCGGAGCTGGTGGTGGCCAGCGCGGGGAAGCCCAGCCCGGCGAGCATCCGCGCGGATCCGACGTCCCACGGGTTCGGCATGACGAAGAAGCCGTCGGCGTGCAGAGCACGGAACCGCTCGCGGACCGCGATGGTGGTGGTGGTGTCGGTACTCATGCGACCTCGATCTCCAGGTGGGTCCACAGGGCGTCGCGGCCGTTCCGCGACAGCGTGAGCTCGCGCGGGCGGGTCCGGTGCCGGCGCACCCAGCCCCGCGCGATCATGGTCTCCAGCAGCCGGGCGCCGACGGTGCCGGCCAGGTGGTGGCGGCGCTGCGACCAGTCCAGGCACTGGCGCACCAGCGGCCGGGTGCGCTCGCGGTCGGCCGGGACGCCGAGCCCGGCCAGCAGCGCCAGCCCCTCGGCGGTCAGCACCGCGCCGTCCGGGCCGATCCGGACCGCGTCCACGGCGACGAGCCGGTCGTGCACGGCGACCCCGAGCCGCCCGGCCAGGTGGTCGTAGCAGGACCGGGCGAAGGCCATCCCGGCCGGCAGCGCGGGCGGGGGGATCGGGCCGGTGTCCGGCGGTGGGCCGGGCAGCGCGGTGAGCATCCGCTCCAGCAGCCCGGCCACCTCCCGGTCGGCCAGCCGGTAGTAGCGGTGCCGGCCCTGCACCTCGACCGCGACCAGGCCCGCGTCGACCAGTCGGGCGAGGTGCTCGCTGGTGGTGGAGGGCGCGATCCCGGCGTGCCGGGCCAGCTCGCGGCCGGTGTGCGCGGTGCCCGAGAGCAGCAGGCAGGCGATCGCGGCCCGGGCCGGGGACGCCAGCGCCGCGGCCACCTCGCTCACCCGACTCGCGTCGGCCACCCGTAGGACCATGCCGCCATCCTGGCAGCCCGACGGTTCGGCCCGGGCCGAACAGAAGCCGGCCTACCGTCCGCCCGTGATCGACGAGCTGGCCCGACTCCCCGACCCCGGTCCCCGCCACGCCGAGTTGCGCGGACGCGGGCCGCACCCCACCCCGGACGGGCGGTGGGTGGTGGCCGCAGCCTCCGACGTCGCCGCGGTGCTCGGCTCCCCCGACGCCGTCGTCGGGTTCACCGCGGACCCGGCCCGCCCGGTGAGCGGGCTGCAGGGCCGCATGGCCCGGTTCACCGACGGGCCGGAGCACGCCCGGCGGCGGGCGTCGACCGTGTCCCTGCTGGCCGACCTGGACCCCGGGGCGCTGCGGCGAGCGGCCGCGGACCGGGCCGCGGACCGGCTGGCCGGGGCCGGCGAGCTGGAGGTGATGGCCGCGCTCGCCCGGTGGGTGCCGGTCGCCGTGCTCGCCGAGGCGATGGGCGTCGCGGACCCCGACGACGCGGTGGCCGCGGTCGCCGAGCTGGCGGGCGGGCTCGCGCCGCCGCTCGGCGCGCCGACGGCCACCGGGGCCGGTGCGGCCGCCGACCGGCTGGCCGGGCTGCTGGCGCACACCGAGCCCGACGGTGACCTGCCGGTGGACGCGATCGGGGTGCTGTTCCAGGCGTTCGACGCCACCGCCGGGCTGGTCGGCAACGCGGTGCTGGGCCTGGCCCGCGGGGTCGGGATCGACGCGCTGCTCGTCGACACCCTGCGCCGGGATGCTCCGGTGCAGCTGACCACCCGGTTGGCGGAGCGGCCGTTGGCGGTGGGCGACCGGACGGTGCCGGCGGGGCGGCGGGTGGTCGTGGCGCTCGCCGCGGCGACCACCGATCCGCTGAGCTCCGGGACCGCCCCTCCCGGAGCAGCCGACCCCATCGGAGCCGGCGAGCCACGGCTGTTCGGCTTCGGGGCCGGCCGGCACGCCTGCCCCGGCGCCCGGCAGGCCGTGGCGCTCGCGGCCGGCGTGCTCGACGCGCTGGTCGCCGCGGGCGCGACCGTGCCCGACCAGCAGGTGGTCTACGAGCCGCGGGTCAACCTGCGCATCCCCGAGCGGGTCGTGGTGCGGCTCCCCGGCGGGGGCGGGGTCAGCGCGGCGCCATCCGGATCGCCCCGTCCAGCCGGATGACCTCGCCGTTGAGCATCGGGTTGGCCACGATGTGCGCGGCCAGCGCGGCGAACTCGGCGGGTGCGCCCAGCCGGGCGGGGTGCGGCACCTGCTTGCCCAGCGCGGCCTTGACCTCCTCCGGAGCCCCGGCCAGCAGCGGGGTGTCGAACAGCCCGGGGGCGATGGTGACCACCCGGATGGCCATCGAGGCCAGGTCGCGCGCGATCGGCAGGGTCATGCCCACCACCCCGCCCTTGGACGCCGAGTAGGCGGCCTGCCCGATCTGGCCGTCGAACGCCGCCACCGAGGCGGTGTTGACGATGACCCCGCGCTCCTCGCCCACCGGGTCGTGCTTGAGCATCCGCTCCGCGGCCAGGCGCAGCACGTTGAACGTGCCGATCAGGTTGATCTCGATGATCCGGGTGAAGTCCGCCAGCGGGAACGGGCCGGTCTTGCCGACCGTGCGCATCGCGTTCCCGGTGCCCGCGCAGTTCACCGCGACCCGCAGCGGGCCCAGCCCGTCGGCGATGTCCAGGGCGGCGACGACTTCGGCCTCGCTGCGCACGTCGCCCGGCGCGAACCGGGCGTCGGGGCCCAGCTCCTCGGCCCGCTCCTGGCCCTTCGAGCCGGGCAGGTCGATGATCACGACCTTCGCCCCCGCGGCGGTCAGGGCCTGCGCGGTGGCCAGGCCGAGCCCGGAGGCGCCTCCGGTGATCAGTGCGACGCTGCCGTTGATGTCCACGGGCGCTATCAGTACCCCATATCGGCCGCCACCGCCACAGTCGATCACCGCTCGGGACGGCCGTGGCGGGCGAATCGGCGGGCGTATCGGACGGGCCCGCGATCGTGGTAGACCCACACGATGTTCCCCGGGACCCATGCCGCCGTGACCCCCGACAAGCCCGCCGTGGTGATGGCCGGGTCCGGGCGCGTCCTGACCTACCGCGAGCTGGACGAGGGCTCGGCGCGGCTGGCCCGGCACCTGCACGAGGCCGGGCTGCGCCGGGGTGACGTGGTCGCCCTGCTGGCCACCAACGGCCCGCGGGTGTTCGAGGTGTACTGGGCCGCGCAGCGCAGCGGGCTCTACGTCACCGCGGTCAACCACCACCTGACCGCCGACGAGGTCGCCTACGTGGTGTCCGACAGCGGGGCGAAGGCCCTGGTGGTGTCGGCCTCGCCGCTGGCCGCCGAGGTCGGCGGGCTGGTTCCCGGGGTCGAGGTGCGGCTGGCCTACGACGGCCCGGTCCCCGGCTTCGACGACTACGACACCGCACTGGCCGGGCTGTCGGCCGAACCGCTGCCCGACCAGCCGCGCGGGGCCGACATGCTCTACTCCTCGGGCACCACCGGCCGTCCCAAGGGCATCCGCCCGGCCCTGCCCGAGCGCAAGGTCGACGAGCCCGGCGACCCGTACGTCGCGGTGTTCGGGATGATGTACCGGTTCGACGCCGACACCGTGTACCTGTCCCCCGCGCCGCTCTACCACGCCGCGCCGCTGCGGTTCAGCGCCACGATCCAGGCCATCGGCGGCACCGTGGTGGTGATGGAGCGGTTCGACCCGGAGGGCGCGCTGGCCGCGATCGAGCGGTACCGGGTCACCCACAGCCAGTGGGTGCCGACGCACTTCGTGCGCATGCTCAAGCTGCCCGAGGACGTCCGCCGCCGCTACGACGTGTCGTCGCTGCGGGTCGCCATCCACGCGGCCGCGCCCTGCCCGCCGGAGGTCAAGCGGGCGATGATCGACTGGTGGGGCCCGGTGCTGCACGAGTACTACGCGGCCACCGAGGGCGCCGGCATCACGTTCATCGACTCCGCGCAGTGGCTGGAGCACCCGGGCTCGGTGGGCCGCGGCGGCATCCTCGGCGACGTCCGGATCTGCGACGACGAGACCGGCGCGGTGCTCGCCCCGCGCCAGGTCGGCACGGTGTACTTCGAGCGCGAGACGGTCTCCTTCGAGTACCACAACGACGCGGAGAAGACCCGGGCCGCGCGCCACCCCGAGCACGAGACCTGGGCGACCACCGGCGACCTGGGCTACGTCGACGAGGAGGGCTGGCTCTACCTCACCGACCGCAAGGCCTTCACGATCATCTCCGGCGGGGTGAACATCTACCCCCGGGAGGCCGAGGACGTGCTGGCCCTGCACCCGGCGGTGCTGGACGTGGCGGTGATCGGCGTGCCGGACCCGGAGATGGGCGAGTCGGTGCTGGCGGTGGTGTCCCCGGCGGCCGGCGCCGAGCCCGGTCCGGCCCTGGAGCGCGAGCTGATCGAGCACGTCAAGGCGCACATCGCGGCGTTCAAGGCCCCGCGCCGGGTGGTGTTCACCGACGACATGCCGCGCACCCCCACCGGCAAGCTGGTCAAGCAGACCCTGCGCGACCGCTACCGCGAGGTGCGCGCGTAGGCGCGCCGGGCCACCGCGGCGGCCACCGCCAGCGGCACCGCGATCAGCAGGGCGACCAGGAACACCAGCCCGAACGCCCCGGCCGCGGCCGGGACGCCCGCCGCCGCGGTGCCGGCCGCGCTGCCCAGGAACAGCATCCCGGCGAACAGCCCGACCGCGGTCGCCCGCTCGGTCGGCACCACCTCGGTGGTCCAGCTCTGCAGGGTGGTGTGCAGGAACGCCCAGGCGCCGCCGACCAGCACCCCGGCCACCGCCACGGTCGGCAGCGTGACCGCCACCGCGGGCACCGCCCAGCCGGCCACCAGCAGCGCGCCGCCCACGGCCGCGATGGCCGGCGGCGACAGCCGCCCGACGAGCGCGCGCACCACCCGCGACCAGGCCAGCGCCCCGAACCCGAAGGAGGCCGCCACCAGCCCGGCGACCGCCGCCGGGTACCCCAGCCCCTGCACGGCGGCCGGCAGGTAGGTCAGCACGCCCAGCACGACCGCGCCCTCCACGAACACCAGCCCGAACACGACCAGCGCCCACCGCGAGGAGAGCACCCGACCGACCGAGCGCAGCGGGTTGCCCGACGCGGGGAGCCGGTCGGGCTCGGGCAACCGGGCCAGCGCGACCCACAGCACCGCCGCGACCACGCCGGTCAGCGCCGGCACCGCCCGCCAGCCGACCAGGTCGGCGAGCACGCCGGCCCCGGCGGTGGCCGTCGCGATGCCCAACGAGGACGCCGTGAGCAGGTCCGACAGCGGGCGCTGGCGCACCGGGGCGGGCCACATGTCGCCCACGTACACCAGGGTGGTCGGGATGATCGCGGCGAAGCTGGCGCCGGCCAGCACCCGGGTCAGCCCGAGCACGGCCAGGTTCGGCGCCAGCGCCGAGCCGAGCCCCGCCGCCGCCGCGCCGAGCAGCGCCAGCCGCATCACCCGGACCCGGCCGATGCGGTCGCTGACCATCCCCCACACCGGCTGCATCAGCCCGTAGGCCAGGAAGTACCCGCTGGCCACCGCGGCCACCGCGGCCAGCGACGCGCCCAGGTCGAGCCCGATCAGCACCAGCAGCGGGGCCAGGGCGAAGCGGTCGCCGTTGCTGGTGAGCGCGGCGAACTGGAGCAGGCGCAGCCGCCCGCGCTGCACGGTCCCGGCACCGGTGTCCACACCCACCGCTCGACCATGCGCCCTCGGCCCGCGGTTCGCCGCGTCCGGCCAGCGTGAGACCGGCCACGCCGCGGGCGCCGTGGCGGGTGGCCGGACCCGGTCCGGGAGGCTCTTGTACGAACGTCCGGTTGGCGACACAGTAGACGCCATGTCGACGACGACCTCCACGACCAGCGGATCCCCCACCGACCACCGGGCCGCGGCGGCGGTCACCGGGCGCGGGATGACGATGAGCGACATCGTCGCCCGGTTCTCCCGGGCCGACCCCGAGGGCGTGGCGTTCCGCGACGGCGACACGACCAGCACCTGGCTGGGCTTCCACGACCGGGTGACCCGGATCGCCAACGCCCTGGTCGAGCGCGGCGTGCGGCCCGGCGACCGGGTCGCGGTGCTCGGCCTCAACACCGTGCCGCTGGTCGAGGCGACCGCGGCGGTGCTGCGGGCCGGCGGGATCTGCGTGCCGCTGAACTTCCGGCTGGTCGCCGACGAGGTCGCCTACCAGCTGGTGGACAGCGGCGCGGTGGCCGTCGTCGTCGACGCCGTGCTGGCCCCGGTCGTCGCCGGGGCGCAGCGCGACCCGGACGTGCCGACCCGGACCGTGCTGGTGATGAACGGGGAGTCCGAGCACGGGGAGGGGCTGGAGGCGGCGATGGCCGCGGCGTCGCCCGACTACGTCGAGCTGGACGTCAACGACTACGAGCCGGCCTTCATCATGTACACCTCGGGCACCACCGGCCGGCCCAAGGGCGCCGTGCTCACCCACCGCAACCTGCTGCTGCACTCCTACAGCAACCTGGTCCACCTCGGGGTGAACAGCTCCGACCGGGTGGGGCTGTCCGGCGCGCCGTTCTTCCACATCGCCGGGGTGGCCGGGCTGTACCTGAACCTGGTCGGCGGGGGCACCACGGTGCTGAGCCCGTCCGGCGGGTTCGACCCGGTGGCGATGGTGGACCTGCTCGAGCGCGAGGGCGTCACCTCCTGCTTCTTCGTGCCGGCGCAGTGGCAGGCGATCGTCTCGGTGCCCGGGATCAGGGACCGCGAGCTGGCGCTGCGCCGGCTGTCCTGGGGCGCGGCACCGGCGTCCACGACGCTGCTCCGCACGATCATCGAGACCTTCCCGGACGCCGAGCTGGCCACCGCGTTCGGCCAGACCGAGTGCAGCCCGGTCACCTGCGTGCTGCGCGGCGAGGACGCCATCCGCAAGATCGGCTCGGTGGGCACGCCGATGCTCAACGTCGAGGTCCGGGTGGTCGACGACGAGATGAACGACGTGCCGCGGGGGGAGGTCGGCGAGATCGTCTACCGGGGGCCGCTGGTGATGAGCGGCTACTGGAACAAGCCCGCCGAGACCGCCGAGGCGTTCCGCGGCGGCTGGTTCCACTCCGGCGACCTGGTCCGCCAGGACGCCGACGGCTACTTCTACGTGGTCGACCGGAAGAAGGACATGATCATCTCCGGCGGGGAGAACATCTACTGCGCCGAGGTGGAGAACGTGCTGGCCGGGCACCCCAAGGTCGGCGAGGTGGCGCTGATCGGGGTGCCCGACCCGAAGTGGGGCGAGGCGCCGCTGGCGGTGATCGCCCCGCGCGACCCGGCCGACCCGCCCACCGCCGCGGAGATCGAGTCGTTCTGCCGCGAGCACCTGGCCGCCTACAAGCGCCCGCGCGAGGTCACCCTGGTCGACACCCTGCCGCGCAACCCCAGCGGGAAGGTGCTCAAGACCGCGCTGCGCTCGGAGTACGGCGCGGCGAGCGCGGGCGACCCGGCGGTGTGAGGGCGGCGCCGGATGATGCGACGCCGGATGACGCAGGCCGGATGATGGCGCCATGACCGACGATCGGATCACCCGCCGGACGACCGCCGCACCGCCGGAGCGGCCCTGATGGCCGATCTCGACCCGGAGGAGTTCCGCCGGCTGGGCCGGGCGGTGGTCGACTGGGTGGCCGACTACCGGGCCGGGCTGGCCGAGCTGCCGGTCCGCCCGGCGATCGCGCCGGGCCAGGTGCGGGCGGCGCTGGACGGGCCGCTGCCCGAGCGGCCGCGCCCGCTGGCGGAGCTGCTCGGCGACCTGGACCGGGTGGTCGTGCCGGGCACCACGCACTGGCAGCACCCGCGGTTCTTCGGCTACTTCCCGGCCAACGCCTCGCTGCACTCGCTGCTGGGCGACCTGCTCTCGGGCGGGCTGGGCAGCCAGGGGATGCTCTGGTCGACCGGTCCGGCGACCACCGAGCTGGAGCAGGTGCTGCTCGACGGACTGGCCGTGGAGCTGGGCCTGGACGCGGGGTTCACCTTCGGCGGCGGTGGCGGCGGGTCGATCCAGGATTCGGCCTCCTCGGCCGCGCTGGTCGTCCTGCTGGCCGCGCTGCACCGGGCCCGGCCGGGCTGGCGGGAGCACGGGGTCACCGGCCGCGAGCGGGTCTACGTCACCGCCGAGACCCACTCCAGCCTGGCCAAGGCGGTGCGGGTGGCCGGGCTGGGCGCCGAGGCGCTGCGGGTGGTCGGTGGCGACCCGGACACGGCGGCGATGTCGCCCGCCGCCCTGGACGCGGCGCTCACCGCGGACCGGGCCGCCGGACTCGTCCCGGTGCTGGTCTGCGCGACCGTCGGCACCACCGGGACCGGCGCGGTCGACCCGGTCGGCGGGATCGCCGGGGTGCTGGCCGGCCACCGCGACGGCGGGCCGGGCGCCTGGCTGCACGTCGACGCGGCGTGGGCCGGGGTGGCCGCGCTCTGCCCGGAGCACCGCCACCTGCTCGACGGCGTCGACCGGGCCGACTCGTTCTGCACCGATGCGCACAAGTGGCTGCTGACCGCGTTCGACGCCTCGCTGCTGTGGGTGCGGTCGGGCACCGCGCTGCCCGACGCGCTGTCCATCACCCCGGAGTACCTGCGCGACGCGGCCTCGGAGTCGGCGCAGGTGGTCGACTACCGGGACTGGCAGATCCCGCTGGGCCGGCGGTTCCGGGCGCTGAAGCTGTGGACGGTGGTGCACGGGGTCGGGCTGGCGGGGCTGCGCGAGCACATCCGCGGGCACGTCGCGCTGGCCACCGGACTGGCCGGGTGGGTGCGCGCCGATCCCGGGTTCGCCCTGGCGGCGCCGCCGTCGTTGGCGCTGGTGTGCCTGCGGGTGGTCACCGGCCGCGGCGACGACGCCGACGACGCGGCCACCCGACGGGTGCTGGAGCGGATCAACGCCTCCGGACGGGCGCTGGTCACGCACACCACCGTCGGCGGGCGGTACGTGCTGCGGGTGGCGATCGGGTCGGTGGGCACCGGGCCGGAGCACGTCGAGCAGTTGTGGGAGCTGCTGCGGGCCGAGTCGGCCGCGGCCCGCGACTGACTCGGGTCAGCCCGGCTCGCCGCGGCGCTTGCGGTGCAGCACCCAGCCCAGGTCGACCAGGGCGATGACCGCCACCACCACCATCACCCAGCCGATCGCCGGGAAGCCGGCGGCGAAGCCGAACCAGGCCGCACCGGCGCAGAAGACCAGGCCGAACGCGGCCAGGACCGCGCGCAGGGTCAGCGCACTCTGCGCCGGCGCCGCACCGCCGATGCCGGCGGTGGGGTCGTGGTAGTCGGGCAGGCCGCGCTCGTAGTCGGCGCGGGTACGTCGTTCGCGTGGGGTCATGCGGATGGGTACCCGGGTGGGCACGCCGTGCACCACGCCGGCCGGGTCAGGCGCCCGACGCCTCCGGGACGGACCCGCCGTGCACCGGCGCGTCGGTCGGGATCCGGTGGCGCAGCAGGACCCGCGACCCGCGGTCGTCGTAGTGGATGAGCACGGCCTCGGACATGGTGCTCATCAGCGGGATCCCCCGGCCGCCCTCGGTCGGCCGCTCGGCCGGCGGGCGCCAGTTCCCGTGGTCGACGACCTCGATGCTCAGGGTGCCCGGCTCGGTCCACAGGGTCAGCTCGACGACGCCGGACTCGTCGGGCCCGTAGGCGTGCCGCACGGCGTTCGCCGCGGCCTCGTCCACGGCCAGCACGACGTCGGCGGTCTCGGTCTCGGTCAGCGACAGCGGCGCGAGCCAACCGGCCAGCTCGCGGCGGATCAGCACCAGCTGCTCCGGGTCCGCGGGCCAGCTGCGGTGCACGAACTCGACGTGCGCGGGGGTGTCCTGGTCCGCGTTCTGGTCCATGATCGCAGGTTTCCACGGGAGGCGGGGGCGGCAAACGCCGCTCACCGCAGCGGGGACGACGTTCGCCGTTCGTCGCTCGTCGGGCACGCGCGAACACGTTCGGTTTCCGTGTAAGCGCCACCGGCGGAACCGCGATCGACCGCGCCGAGCCGCAGTGCGATGATCCGCGCCATGCAGAGCTTCCGCCTCAACGGGTCCCGGGTGCTCGAGGTCGAGCTGCACGGCAAGGAGGTGCGCGCGGCGACCGGGTCGATGGTCGCCTACACCGGCGACGTCTCGTTCAAGAGCGCCGGGATGGGCGGCGGCGACGGGTTCCGCGCCGCGCTCAAGCGCCGGGCCACCAGCGAGTCGGTCGACCTGATGCGCTGCTCGGGCCAGGGCACGGTGTGGTTCGCCCAGGACGCGATGGAGATCATCGTGATCGAGCTGACCGGGGACACCCTCAAGGTCGAGTCCGAGCAGCTGCTCGCCCTCGCCGACGGGCTGCGCACCGACGTCGCGTTCGCCGGGCTGCGCGGCGCCTCGTCCGGGCAGGGACTGTTCACCACCACCGTCACCGGCAACGGGCCGGTGGCGCTGCTGTCCTCGGGCGGCCCGCCGATCGCCCTCGAGGTGAGCCCGCAGTACCCGCTGGTGGTCGACCCGGACGCGTTCATCGCCAGCCGGGGCCAGCTCAACCAGACGTTCGTGACCGACGTGTCCTGGCGCAACCTGGTCGGGGAGAGCTCCGGCGAGGCGTTCTCGCTGCGGTTCGACGGGCAGGGCGTGGTCTACATCCAGCCCGAGGAGCGTTGAGGTGGGTTTCCAGCAGATCAATGCCAAGGTCGTCGCGGCCGAGGTCGCCCCGGGCCGGGAGGTGCTGGCCCGCCGCGGGGCGATGCTGGCCTACACCGGCGACGTCGGCTTCGCCCCGGTGCACGCCGGGCCGGGCGGCGTCGGCGGGATGGCCGGCCGGATGATGGCCGGCGAGCAGGTGTCGATGATGGCCGCCGAGGGCACCGGCACCGTGTACTACGGCTTCAAGGGCCTGTACGTGACGATCATCGAGATGGACGGGTCCGGGCCGCTGTCGGTGGAGGCCGACCGGCTGGTCGCCCACGACGCCGCCCTGCAGTCCACGGTGGTCTTCCTGGGCCAGCAGGGCGGGCTGCGGGGCGCGGTCCGCGGGGCGGTCAGCGGGCAGGGCCTGTTCACCACGCAGCTGCACGGCTACGGCACCGTCGCGGTGCTCTCCCACGGCGGCACCATCGCGCTGCCGGTGCAGCCCGGGGTGCCCACCACCGTCGACCCGCAGGCCTACGTCGCCCACGTCGGCCAGGTCCAGGCCGACGTGTCGCTCAACGCGAGCTGGCGCGACGCGGTCGGGAAGGGGTCGGGCGAGGCCGTCCAGCTGAAGATGTCCGGCACCGGCACGGTCTACGTGCAGGCCTCCGAGCAGAAGATCTGAGGACCCCGTGAGCACTCCGCCGACCCCGCTGAACCCGGACACGCTGCCGGACAACGACAACGTGCCGGGCAACCACTACGCCTACTGCCGCCGGCTCGACGGCCAGCTGTTCATGCAGACCGGGCGGATGATCGCCTACTACCCGGCGCCGCGCGGGCCGGGCATCCGGTTCGAGCCGCTCACCGCGGCCAGCGTCAGCGGCTTCGTCGCCCAGCGCTTCTCCGCCCCGCTCTACACCGGCGACTGGGTGGTGGCCACCGGTGCCGGGCACCTGCTGCTCGGCGACCGCGGCTACGACATCAACTCCTACAACCTCGAGCAGGGCAACCTCACCCTGCGCGCGGCCAACCTGCTCGCCTTCGACGCCACCCTGGAGCTCAAGCAGTCGATCGTGCCCGGGTTCCTCACCCTGATCGGCGACGGCACGTTCCTGGCGTCCAGCTCCGGGCCGGTGATCTTCGCCGAGCCGCCGATCCGGGTCGACCCGCAGGCGCTGGTGGGCTGGGCGGACTGCCCGTCCCCGTCGCACCACTACGACGCCCGCTGGATGACCGGCTTCCTCGGCGCCGGCGCCGGGATGCTCGGGATCACCTCCGGCGAGGAGCGCCAGTTCGACTTCACCGGCGCCGGGACCGTCCTGCTGCAGTCCAGCGAGAAGGTGATGCACGACCCGGCCGTGGTGCGCCAGATGGAGTCGCAGGTCGGGGCGCTCGGGGTGGCCGGGCTGACCCGGCTGCAGTCGGTGATCCAGTCCCGGTTGAGCCAGCAGCAGCGCTGACGGTGGGAGTGGCCGGGCACCGGCGCGGCCGGGCCGGTCAGGGCTCGGCCAGCCAGGCGAAGCCGAGCCCGGGCAGGACCAGCCGGCCGTCGCGGAACTGCGGCGGGCCGTCGGCGGAGGCGACGGTCTCCAGCGCCCCGTAGCCGGCCAGGGCGGCGGCGTCGACGGAGACCTCGTGCTCGGCGAAGTTGGCCAGGCCGACGAACCAGCCGCTGCGCGGGTGCCGGCGCCGCCAGGCGAGCACGTGCGGAGAGCCCGGCTCCAGCACCGCGGACTCCCCCGCCGCGTGCAGCGCCGGGAGCTCCCGGCGGGCCGCGGCCAGCGCGCGCAGCCCGGCGAACACCCGCCCTTCGACGGTGTCCGGGTCGTGCCGGCGGGCCGCGGCGGCCTCGTCGAAGAACGGGCGGTGCAGCCACCGGTTGTCCGCGGCCAAGGCCGGGTCGTCGAGGTAGCCGGCGTCGTTGCCCTGGGCCAGCTCGTCGCCCATGTAGAGCAGCGGCACCCCGCCCCAGCCGAAGGCCACCGCGTGCGGCAGGAGCAGCCGGCGGATGCCCAGGTCGAGGGCCTGCGCGTCGCCGCGCTCGCGGGCGTCGTCGATCCCGCACAGCGCCGCGGCCGAGCCGGAGATCCGGGCGTCGCCGGTGCGCGGGTTGTAGCCGAACAGCTCCCCGCGGGCGTAGGACAGCGGGAACCGCCCGGAGTAGAAGGCGTTGAGGAAGTCGCGGTGGGCGACCGGGTCGTAGCCGACCGCGCGGGCGTCCACGTCGCCGACCGCCCAGCCGATGTCGTCGTGGCAGCGCACGTAGGTGGCCCAGGAGGTGGCCGACGGGATCGGCCGCATCCGGCCCAGCGCCCGGGTGGCCAGCCGGGCGTCCTTGGTGGCCAGGCTCGACCACAGCATCACCATCAGCTGGTTGTGGTAGGCCAGCTCGCACTCGGGCCGGTAGCGGTCGTGCCCGCCCAGGTAGGGCACCAGCTCGTC
>JASLAP010000537.1 GCA_030147065.1 Pseudonocardia sp.
GGGCAGCACTGAGCGCCGCGCACCGATCCGCAGCTCCGCTCCGCCGGGCGGTCACGACCGGGGGAACCCCGGCGCGGCCGCCCGGCGGCGTTGCGGCCCCGGCGCCATGATGAGCGGGTGCGCGAGCGGGACGGGGTGCCGGAGATGACCGAGCCGTCCCCTCCGGCGGACTCCGCCCGCGAGCGCATCCTGGTCGCCGCCGAGGAGCTGTTCGCCGCCGCCGGCTTCGACGCCACCCCGACCTCGCGCATCGCCGAGCGTGCCGGGGTGCCCAAGGGCTTGGTGCACTACTACTTCAAGCGCAAGCCCGATCTGCTGGCCGCCCTGGTGGAGCGGCTGCCCGACGAGCGGGCCGCGATCGACGACGTGGTCGTGGTCGGCGACCTCGCCGAGAGCCTGCACCGGCTGGTGGACCGGCTGGACCGGGCGCTGGAGTCCTCGGCGGTGCTGTCGCACCTGCTGTGGCGCGAGGCCGACACCCACCCCGACGTGCTGGAGGCCCTGCACGCCCGGTTCGACCGGATCGTCGTCCAGATCCGCGACGTCATCCTGGCCGCGGCCCCGGGCCCGCCGCCCGCGGCCGACGTCGAGCCGGCGGCCCAACTGCTGGCCTCGGCGGTCAGCTACCGGCACTCGGTGGCCCGGCACACCGAGGACGAGCGCGCGGCGATGCGGCGCGAGCTGCGCTTCCTGGCCGACGCCGTCGCCCGCCTCCCGGGAACGGTCTCGAACTGATGTTCGATTTCGGCTAGCCTGCAGGTATGGCGACCGACCTGGCGTGGCAGCCGTCCCTGTTCGACGGGGCCGGCGGATCCGTGCGACCCGACCCGGCGTTCGCCCGGCTGCGCCGCCACGACCTCGCCGACGGCGCGTGGGTCGATGTGGTTCCGCGCTGGCTGCACGGCGCCGACACGCTGCTGGCCCAGCTGCTCGACGAGGTCCCGTGGAACGCCCAGCGGCAGGTCCGCATGTACGACCGGATCGTCGCCGAGCCGCGGCTGACCCACCGCTGGGAGCGGGGCTCCGCGCCCGCCCCGCCGGAGGTCCTGGTGGAGATGGCCGACCTGCTCGGCGCCCGGTACGGCGTCGAGTTCACCCAGGTCGGCGCGAACCTCTACCGCGACGGGGCGGACAGCGTGGCCTGGCACGGCGACCGGGTGGCCCGCGAGCTGCCCACGGCCACAGTGGCGCTGGTGTCCCTCGGCGCGGTGCGGCCGTTCCGGCTGCGCCCGGCCGGCGGCGGCGAGGGGATCGGGTTCCTGCCCGGTCCCGGCGACCTGCTGGTGATGGGCGGCAGCTGCCAGCGAACCTGGCAGCACGCGGTGCCGAAGGTGCGGGCCGCGGCGCCCCGGATCAGCGTGCAGTTCCGCCACGCCTACCCGCGCTGACCCGGGGCGCGTGCGGCTACCCGCGCACCCGCCGGTGGGTCATCAGCACCGCCGGCCCGCGCTGCTCGACCGCGACCAGCTCCAGCTCGACGCCCGGCCCGCCCGCCGGCCACAGCCGCTCACCCGCGCCCAGCACGGTGGGGAACACCAGCTGGCGGTACTCGTCGACCAGGTCGCCCGCGGCCAGGTCGTGCACCAGGCCCGTGCTGCCGATCACGACCACGTCCCGCTCGGCGGCCAGCCCGGGCAGCGCGGCGACCGCGTCGCCGTCGATCAACGTCGAGTTGGCCCAGGCGCCGACGTCGGTCAGCGACTTCGACGCCACCAGCTTGTCCGCGCCGTTCATCGCGTCGGCGAACGCGCCGTCGCGGCCCGGCCAGCGCCGGGAGAACAGCTCCCAGGTGCGGCGCCCGAACAGCAGGGCGGCGCTGCCCAGCAGCGGCCCGAGCCCGAACTTGTCGCCGATCACCGCCTCCGGGCCGTGCCGGAACGCCCACCCGCCACCGGGTGCCCCCCACGACCCGTCGGGGTCCTCCACCACCCCGTCCAGCGTCACGAACTCCACGACGATCACGCGTCCCATGCCGGCTCCCTCGGTCCGCGCCCCGGTGGCGCGGTCGCCGTACGTACCGGCGGGGGCGGCGCGACTCATCGGGGGTCTGTCCGGTGCCGCGGTCCGGGGACGAGGATGCCGCGGTGACCAGCATCGACGCCGAGGCCGACTTCGCGGCCCGGACCGAGCCGCACCGCCGCGAGCTGGTGGCCTACTGCTACCGGATGCTCGGCTCCGTGCACGAGGCCGAGGACCTGGCCCAGGAGACGCTGCTGCGGGCCTGGCGGGCCCGCGGTCGCTACGACCCGGACCGCGCCTCGGTGCGCACCTGGCTCTACCGGATCGCCACGAACGCCTGCCTGAGCGCCCTGGAGGGACGGGCCCGGCGCCCGCTCCCGTCCGGGCTCGGCGCACCGGGTGCGGACCCGGAGGCGGAGCTCGTGCCGGCGCTGGACGTGCCGTGGCTGCAGCCGTTCCCCGACGCGCTGCTGCCCGACGGCGCCGCGACCCGCCGGGGGAGAATGCGGCTGGCCGTGGTCGCGGCGCTGCAGCTGCTGCCGGCGCGCCAGCGGGCGGTGTTGGTGCTGCGCGAGGTGCTGGAGTTCAGCGCGACCGAGGTCGCCGCCCAGCTGGGGACCTCGGTGGCGGGGGTCAACAGCGCCCTGCAGCGCGCGCGGGCGACGCTGGCCGGCACCGCGCCCGCCGAGGACGACGTCCGCGAGCCCGGCGACCGGGCCACCCGGGCCGCGGTCGAGGCCTACGTGCGGGCCTTCGAGGCCGCGGACGTCGCGGCGCTGGTCACCCTGCTGACCGACGACGTCGTGCTGGAGATGCCCCCGGTCCCGCTGTGGTTGCGCGGCCGCGAGGACTACGGCCGGTTCATCGCGCACGTGTTCACCCGGCGCGGGACGGGCTGGCGGATGCTCCCGGCCGCGGCCAACGGCCAGCCGGCCCTGGCCGCCTACCTCCCCGACGGCGGAACCCACCGGCTGCACACCCTGCAGGTCTTCTCGGTCCGCGCCGGCCTGGTCTCCCGGGTGGTGGTCTTCCAGGACCCGCGCGTCCTCGCGGCCTTCGGACTGGCCGACGTCCTCGGGTGAGGAGGGCGCACGGGGACGACGGGTTGTCTACGCTGCGGCGGTGCAGCGCAAGATCGGAGTGATGGGCGGGACGTTCGACCCGATCCACCACGGCCACCTGGTGGCGGCCAGCGAGGTGACCGACCGGTTCGGCCTCGACGAGGTCGTCTTCGTGCCCACCGGGCAGCCGTGGCAGAAGTCGGAGCGGCAGGTCAGCAAGGCCGAGGACCGCTACCTGATGACGGTGGTGGCCACCGCGTCCAACCCGCGGTTCTCGGTCAGCCGGGTCGACATCGACCGCGGCGGCCCCACCTACACCGCCGACACCCTGACCGACCTCAGCGTCGACTACCCCGACGCCCGGCTGTACTTCATCACCGGCGCCGACGCGCTGGCCCAGATCCTGTCCTGGCAGAAGCTGGACAAGCTCTTCGAGCTGGCGCACTTCGTCGGCGTCACCCGCCCGGGCTACACCCTGGGCGACGACCACCTGCCCGAGGGCGCGGTCTCCCTGGTCGAGGTGCCGGCCATGGCCATCTCCTCCACCGACTGCCGGCGGCGGGTCGCCGGCGGCCACCCGGTCTGGTACCTGGTGCCGGACGGGGTCGTCCAGTACATCTCCAAGCGCCG
>JASLAP010000566.1 GCA_030147065.1 Pseudonocardia sp.
GGTCCAGCACCGGCCCCGGGAGCTGGACCCGACCGAGGGTGACCTCGTCCCGCTCGATCGACACCTGGGCGACCGAGCGGCGGAAGGTCACGGCGGCGACGGCGTGGCCGGCCTCGTGGTGGGCGGTGGCCTCGTCCTCCGTGGGCACGGCGGCAGCATCGCTCAGCGCCGCCCCGGACACGAGGCCGCCTCGGCTGACCGGGCCCGACGGCCGGTCGCGTACCGTCACACGATGAGCAAGGCCACGAAGGCGGGTTCGCCGTCGTCCCCGCCGCACGTCGCCGACCGGCACGACCTGATCCGCGTGCTGGGCGCGCGCGTGAACAACCTCAAGGACGTGAGCGTCGAGCTCCCGAAGCGCCGGCTGACGGTGTTCACCGGCGTCTCCGGCTCCGGCAAGAGCTCGCTGGTGTTCGACACGATCGCAGCGGAGTCCCAGCGGCTGATCAACGAGACCTACAGCGCCTTCGTGCAGGGCTTCATGCCGACCCTGGCCCGGCCGGAGGTCGACCTGCTGGAGGGGCTGACGACGGCGATCCTGGTCGACCAGGAGCGGATGGGCGCCAACCCCCGCTCCACCGTCGGCACCGCCACCGACGCCAACGCGATGCTGCGGATCCTCTTCAGCCGGCTCGGCACGCCCTACATCGGGCCGCCCACGGCGTTCTCGTTCAACGTCCCGACCCGCAGGGCGAGCGGGGTGATGAGCACGGAGAAGTCCGGCGGCCGCGTCGAGAAGGCCGTGGTGAAGGACGCCGTCTACCTGGGCGGCATGTGCCCGCGCTGCGAGGGCATGGGCTCGGTCTCCGACTTCGACCTCACGGCGCTGTACGACGAGGGCAAGTCGCTGGCCGAGGGCGCGCTGACCGTGCCCGGCTACAGCATGGACGGCTGGTACGGCCGGATCTTCGCCGGCGCCGGCTTCGACATGGACAAGCCGATCGGGGAGTTCACGAAGAAGGAGCTGGACGACCTCCTGTACAAGGAGCCGACCAAGATCAAGGTCGAGGGGATCAACCTCACCTACGAGGGCGTCATCCCGAAGATCCAGAAGTCGATGCTCGCCAAGGACGTCGACGCGATGCAGCCGCACATCCGCGCCTTCGTCGAGCGCGTGATCACCTTCCAGACCTGCCCGGAGTGCGACGGGACGCGCCTGACCCCGGAGGCCCGGTCCTCGATGATCTCGGGCAAGAACATCGCCGACCTCTGCGCCATGCAGATCAGCGACCTCGCCGCCTGGGTCCGTGAACTCGACGACGCCTCGGTCGCCCCGCTCCTCACCGGGCTGCGGCACCTCCTCGACTCGTTCACCGAGATCGGGCTGGGCTACCTCTCCCTCGACCGGCCGGCCGGGACGCTGTCCGGCGGTGAGGCGCAGCGCACCAAGATGATCCGCCACCTGGGGTCCGCGCTCACCGACGTCACCTACGTCTTCGACGAGCCGACCATCGGCCTGCACCCGCACGACATCGAGCGGATGAACGACCTGCTCCTGCAGCTGCGCGACAAGGGCAACACCGTGCTCGTCGTGGAGCACAAGCCCGAGACGATCGCGATCGCCGACCACGTCGTCGACCTCGGTCCGGGCGCCGGGACCGGCGGCGGGGAGGTCGTGTTCGAGGGCACCGTCGACGGGCTGCGGACCAGCGGCACGCTGACCGGCCGGCACCTCGACCAGCGCGTCGCGCTGAAGTCCGCGGTGCGCACCTCCACCGGTGCCCTCGAGGTGCGCGGCGCGGACACGCACAACCTCCGGGGCGTCGACGTCGACATCCCGCTCGGCGTGCTGGTGGTGCTCACCGGGGTGGCCGGGTCGGGGAAGAGCTCCCTGGTCCACGGCTCCGTCGCGGACCGGGACGGCGTGGTGGTCGTCGACCAGGGCGCCATCCGCGGCTCCCGGCGGAGCAACCCCGCGACGTACACCGGACTGCTCGACCCGATCCGCAAGGCGTTCGCCAAGGCGAATGGTGTGAAGCCCGCGCTGTTCAGCGCCAACTCCGAGGGCGCCTGCCCGAACTGCAACGGCGCCGGGGTCGTCTACACCGACCTGGGCATGATGGCCGGCGTCGCCGCCCCCTGCGAGGTGTGCGAGGGCAAGCGGTTCCAGGCCGCGGTGCTGGACTACCACCTCGGCGGCCGCGACATCAGCCAGGTGCTGGCAATGTCGGTGACCGAGGCCGCGGAGTTCTTCGGCGCCGGCGAGGCCCGCATCCCGGCCGCGCACACCATCCTGGGCCGGCTCGCCGACGTCGGGCTCGGCTACCTCAGCCTCGGCCAGCCGCTGACCACGCTGTCCGGCGGCGAGCGGCAGCGGCTCAAGCTGGCCACCCGCATGGGCGACAAGGGCGGCATCTACGTGCTCGACGAGCCGACCAGCGGGCTGCACCTGGCCGACGTCGAGCAGCTGCTCGGGCTGC
Source organism: Pseudonocardia sp. (assembly GCA_030147065.1). GTDB lineage: Bacteria > Actinomycetota > Actinomycetes > Mycobacteriales > Pseudonocardiaceae > Pseudonocardia. Next base: position 2,421 of record JASLAP010000566.1, read on the forward strand.
TCGACCGGCTGGTCGACGCCGGCAAGTCGGTCATCGTCGTGGAGCACCACCAGGCGGTGATGGCGCACGCCGACTGGATCATCGACCTCGGTCCGGGCGCCGGGCACGACGGCGGCCGGATCGTCTACGAGGGCACCCCGGCCGACCTCGTCGCCGCCCGCTCCACGCTGACCGGCGAGCACCTCGCCGCCTACGTCGGGCGCTAGTTGAGGCGCAGCTCGGCGGCGGCCTTCACCGCGTCGGACTGGTGCTTGAGCACCACGCCCAGGGTGGCCTGGACGGTCTCCTCGTCGAGGGTGTCCAGGCCCAGCGCGAGCAGCGTGCGGCCCCAGTCGATGGTCTCGGCCACCGACGGGGACTTGCGCAGCTCCAGCCCGCGCAGCACGCGGACCGTCCGGACCAGGGAGTCGACCAGCGACTCGGCCAGCTCGGGGACCCGGCTGAGCACGATCCGGCGCTCCAGGTCGGCGTCCGGGAAGTCCAGGTGCAGGAACAGGCAGCGGCGCTTGAGCGCCTCGGACAGCTCCCGGGTGGAGTTGGAGGTGAGCAGCACGAACGGCCGGCGCAGGGCGGTCATCGTGCCCATCTCCGGGATGGTGATCTGGTAGTCCGACAGCACCTCCAGCAGCAGGCCCTCGACCTCGACGTCGGCCTTGTCCATCTCGTCGACCAGCAGCACCGTCGGCTCGGTCCGGCGGATCGCCGTGAGCAGCGGGCGGGGCAGCAGGAACTCCTCGGAGAACACGTCGTCGCGGGTGTCGTCCCAGGACTCCCGGCCCTGGCCCGCGGTGATCCGCAGCAGCTGCTTGGCGTGGTTCCACTCGTAGAGCGCGCGGGCCTCGTCGATGCCCTCGTAGCACTGCAGGCGCACCAGCCCGGAGCCGGTGGCCCCGGCGACCGCCTTGGCCAGCTCGGTCTTGCCGACCCCGGCCGGGCCCTCCACCAGCAGCGGCTTGCCCAGCCGGTCGGCCAGGTAGACGGTGGTGGCCACGGCCGTCGACGCCAGGTAGCCGACGCCGGCCAGCCGCTCGACGACGTCCGCCACGGAGCCGAACAGCGGCGACTGGTGGGCGTTCACGGCCCTCATCCTGCCCTGGCGGGGCCGGATCCGCCCAGAGCGGTCCTGGAACGGCGTTCGGGAATGCGTCACACGGCGCGGCGCCGGCCGGTCCACTCGTCGACGTCGAGCAGGAACACCCACTCCAGGTGGTCCAGGCAGGCCCCGACCGCGGCGTTGCGCTCGGTGGGTCCGACGACCACCACGGCGGCCCGCGTGCACCGGGTGCACCGGCGGATCGCGAAGGGGCGGCTGCGGAAGAGGCTGCTCATGGCCTGGAGGTTCCCCGCCGGGGAGTTGTCCACACCCGCGAGGGTGCCCCTGCCGGACTGTCGGGTCCCGGGTCCACCATGGGACCCGTGACGAGCACCGAACACCTGACCGGCCAGGAGCTGCGCGAGCGCGCCGAGGCCGTGCTGGCCACGCTGGCCGGGCCGAGCGCCCGGCTGCGCGAGGACCAGTGGACCGCCGTGCGGGCGCTGGTCGAGCACCGCCGCCGGGCCCTGGTCGTGCAGCGCACCGGGTGGGGCAAGTCGGCGGTCTACTTCGTGGCCACCGCCCTGCTGCGCGGCCGCGGCGCCGGGCCGACGGTGATCGTCTCGCCGCTGCTGGCCCTGATGCGCAACCAGATCGACGCCGCGGCCCGGGCCGGGATCCGCGCGGTCACGGTGAACTCGGCCAACACCGGCGACTGGGAGCGCACCTACGCCGCGGTCGACGCCGGCGAGGTGGACGTGCTGCTGGTCAGCCCGGAGCGGCTGAACAACCCGGACTTCCGCGACCGGGTGCTGCCCCGGCTGGCCGCGAGCGCCGGGATGCTGGTGGTCGACGAGGCGCACTGCGTGTCGGACTGGGGCCACGACTTCCGCCCCGACTACCGGCGGCTGCGGACGTTGATCGCCGAGCTGCCGGCCGGCATCCCGGTGCTGGCCACCACGGCCACCGCGAACGACCGGGTGGTCACCGACGTGACCGAGCAGCTCGGGCTGGGCGCGGGCGGCGGTGCCGGCGGTGCCGGCGGGGAGGGCGCGAACGGCACGCTGGTGCTGCGCGGCTCGCTGGACCGGGAGAGCCTGCGGCTGTCGGTGGTGTCGCTGGCCACCCCGGCCCAGCGGCTGGGCTGGCTGGCCGCGAAGCTCGACGAGCTGCCCGGGGCCGGGATCGTCTACACCCTCACCGTGCAGGCCGCCGAGGACGTGGCCGGGTTCCTGCGCGAGCGCGGGCACCCGGTGGCCGCCTACACCGGCAAGACCGAGCCCGACGAGCGGCTGGCCGCCGAGGGCGACCTGCTGGCCAACCGGGTCAAGGCGCTGGTGGCCACCAGCGCGCTGGGGATGGGCTTCGACAAGCCCGACCTCGGGTTCGTCGTGCACCTCGGGGCGCCGGCCTCGCCGGTGGCCTACTACCAGCAGATCGGCCGGGCCGGGCGCGCGGTCGACCGGGCGGAGGTGGTGCTGCTGCCCGGCGTGGAGGACCGCGACATCTGGGCCTACTTCGCCTCGCTGGCGTTCCCGCCCGAGCCGGTGGTGCGCCACACCCTGTCCGTGCTCGGGCCCGAGCCGCTGTCGACCGCGGCCATCGAGACCCGGGTCGACCTGTCCCGCACCCGGCTGGAGATGCTGCTCAAGGTCCTCGACAGCGACGGCGCGGCCAAGCGGGTCAAGGGCGGCTGGATCGCCACCGGGCAGGACTGGTTCTACGACGCCGAGCGCCACCAGCGGATCGCCCAGGCCCGCAAGGCCGAGCAGCAGGCGATGCTCGACTACCTGAACACCGCCGAGTGCCGCCTGGTCTACCTGCGCCGCCAGCTCGACGACGCCGACGCCACCCCGTGCGGGCGCTGCGACAACTGCGCCGGCCCGGCCTGGTCCACCGGGGTCGAGGCGGGCGCGGCGGAGGCGGCCGGCGAGCGGCTGACCAGGCCGGGGGTGCCGGTGCCGCCGCGCCGGCAGTGGCCCTCCGGGATGGCCGAGCTGGACATCGCGGTGTCCGGCCGCATCCCGGCCGGCGAGCAGGCCGCCGAGGGCCGGGTGATCGGGCGGCTGTCCGACATCGGCTGGGGCACCCGGCTGCGCGAGCTCGTCGGCCCGGACGCGCCGGACGTGCCGGTGACCAAGGACCTGCTCGACGCCGTGGTGCGGGTGCTGGCCGGCTGGGACTGGGAGCAGCGCCCGGTCGGCGTGGTCGGCATCGGGTCGCGGCGCCGACCGCACCAGCTCGACCACCTGGCCCGGCGGATCGCCGAGATCGGCCGGCTGCCGCTGCTGGGCACGCTGTCGCCGGTCGGCGACCCGCCGCCGCGCGCGGCGAACTCCGCGCAGCGGCTGGCCGCGGTCTGGGGGGCGCTGTCCGACGCGCCCGACCTGAGCGCGGCCGGCGGTCCGGTGCTGCTGGTCGACGACGTCGTCGACTCCGGCTGGACGATGACGGTCGCGGCCCGGGCGCTGCGGCTGGCCGGGGCGCCCGCGGTGCTGCCGTTCGCGCTGGCCCTGGACGGCTGAGGCCGGCGGTTCAGGAGTCGGGCTGGGGCCGCATGCCGGCGACGACCAGGTCGACGTAGCGGCCGGCCCGGTCCCGCGGGTCGCCGCCACCGAGCCGGGCGGCGTAGCCGATCCCGCAGACCAGTCGCTGGACGTCGGCGGGCGTCAGGTCCGGGCGGACCGCTCCGGTCGCGCACGCCCGGGCCAGGACGCGCTCGCACGTCGCCGCCAGCTCGGCCTTCTTCGCCGCGGTGCCCGCGTCGGCGTCGTCCGGGGCGGCGAACACCTCGGCGAAGCCGGCGTCGCCGATCTCCATCAGCACCGCCGCCCGGACGATCCGGGCCAGCCCGGCGCCCGGGTCCGGGTCGGCCTCGGCCGATCGCGCCTGCTCCAGCAGCCGGTCGAACTGCTCGTCGACCACCGCCTCCAGCAGCGCCTGCCGGTTCGGGAAGTGCCGGTAGACGGTGCCGACCCCGACCCCGGCGCGGCGGGCGATCTCGTTGAGCGGCAGCGCGGTGTCGCCCCCGGCGAGCGCGGCCCGGGCGGCAGCCAGCACCCGGGCGCGGTTGCGCGCCGCGTCGGCGCGCAGGGGGGCGGGGGGCACCCCTCGATCGTAGGCGATCCGGATCCGGAATCCGAACGGATAGTTCATCCACTTCCCTGCTACGGTGAAGCGGATAGCCCATCCGATTCTTCCGGAGGTACCCGTGCACCCCCTGCCCCTGACCGGCCGCACCGCCGTGGTCACCGGCGCCAGCAGCGGCCTCGGCCGGGCAGCCACCGCCGAGCTCGCCCGGCGCGGCGCCGCCGTCGTGCTGGCCGTGCGCGACCCGGGCAAGGGCGCCGACGTGCGCCGCGACCTGCTCGCCGAGCTGCCCGGCGCCGACCTCGAGGTGCGCCGCCTCGACCTGGGCGACCTGGGCTCGGTGCGCGCCTTCGCCGCCGATCTGCTCGCCGGAGACCGCCCGCTGGACCTGCTGCTGAACAACGCCGGCATCGCGACCCAGCCGCTCCGGCGGTCCGCGCAGGGCCACGAGAGCCACTTCGCGACCAACCACCTCGGCCACTTCGCGCTGACCGGGCTGCTGCTGCCCCGGCTGGCCGCGGGAACCGACCCGCGGGTGGTGACCGTGTCGTCGGACATGTACTCCTGGGGCCGGCTCGACGTGACCGACGTGTCCTACGCCGGGAGCTACTCGCCGGGCCGCGCCTACATCCGGTCCAAGCTGGCCAACACCGTGTTCGGGGTGGAGCTGGACCGCCGTCTGCGGGCCGCCGGCTCGCCGGTCCGCAGCCTGCTCGCCCACCCCGGCGTCGCCCGGACCTCGATGCCGGGCAGCGCGACGACGGTCCCGGCCCGGGTCGTGGGCCGGCTGCTCGGCCTGGTGCTGGGCCGCAGCGCCGAGGCCGGCGCCGCCCCGCTGGTGCACGCGGCCACCGCGCCCGGCCTGGCCGGCGGCGCCATGATCGGACCCGGGCCGCGGCGCGGACCGGCCCGGCCGGACGCCGAGCCGATCCGCCCGCCGGCCGACGACCCGGCGGTGGCCGGGCGCCTCTGGGACCTGTCGGTGGAGCTGACCGGCGTCCACCCGCTCATCGGAGCCGCCGCGGAGCAGGTCGACGACGCGCGGCGGCCGGCCGGCTGACCTACGCTCCGCCCGTGCCCAGCGACCGGTCGATGAAGGCGATGAACGCCGTGCACCGGCTGGTGCTGCGGATCTCCGGGGGCCGCGTGGGACGCCAGTTCGACGAGATGCCGGTGGTCGAGCTGACCACCGTCGGGCGGCGCACCGGCGAGCCCCGCCGCGTGCTGCTCACCGCGCCGCTGCGGGAGGGCGCGGGCTACGTCGTCGTCGCCTCCCGCGGCGGCGACGACCGCAACCCGGCCTGGCTGCTGAACCTGCGCGACCGGCCGGAGGTCGAGGTGGCGGTGCGGGGCGGGCCGCGGCAGCCGATGCGGGCCCGGATCGCCGGGGCCGAGGACCGCGCCCGGATGTGGCCGCAGATCACCGAGCGCTACCCGCACTACGCCGGCTACCAGCGCAGGACCGCCCGGGAGATCCCGCTCGTGGTGCTCGAACCGGCGTCCTGACCGCCGCCGCGGCCCGCGGCTACCGGGGCCGCAGTTCGGCCAGCACGGTGCAGTACCGCTTGGGCACCACGCCGGGCGCGGGCTCCGCGACCCGGCCCGGCTCGACGGTCAGCCGCCAGTCCGGCGCACCCGGCCGGCCCACGACCGCCCAGGCCCGCATCGACGCGATCAGCGCGGCGGCCAGCTCCGGCCCGGCCGGGCCGAACGGGCGCACGGCCTGGTGGCCGTCCGCGGTCAGCACGACCGCCGCCAACCCCGGCGGCCCCCCGGTGGCCGGCAGGGCGACCGTGGCCGCCCCGGAGCCGACCGGCAGCAGCTCGTCGGCCAGCCCGGCAGTCGGCTCGTCCGCGGTGCCGACGAGCCGGCACGAGGTCGGTTCGCTCAGCGCCAGCCACAGCCCGAACCCGTCCCACACGTCCGCCTGGCGCAACGGGAACGGCGCCCGGACCAGCTCCCCCGGCTCGGCCAGCGCGGCGGTCAGCCGGTCCGGATCGGGGATCGGCCCGTCGGCCGGGTTCTCCACCGACACCCCGGTACGGCCCAGCGCGACGATCCGGCTGGGCGCCGACCCGATGCCGCGCAGCCGGATGAACATGCAGCTCTGCACGGAGTCGCTGCGCAGCAGGCCGTCCGGGCCGACGTCGAGGGCGAGGCAGAGCTGGCTGCCGCGCACGGCCAGCGGCAGCAGCAGCCGCCCGCCGGGGGCGAGCTGGTCGAGCCACTCCGGCCGCACGTCGTCGCTGCCCACGGTGAGCACGATCCGGTCGAAGGGCGCCCGCTCGGCGAACCCGACCGCCCCGTCCCCGGTGACCAGCCGGATCGGGCCGGCCTGCGCCGCGGCCAGCTGCGGGGCGGCCGCGGCCAGGTGCCCGTCGGCGGCGTCGACGAGGTCCTGGTCGATGTCCACCGACACCACCTCGCCCGCGCTGCCGACGATGGTCGCCATCAGCGCGGCGTTGTAGCCGGTGCCGGCCCCGATCTCCAGCACGCGCTGCCCGGGCCGCAGCTCCAGCTGCTCCAGCATGATCGCCATCATCGACGGCTGGGACGCCGAGCTGGTCGCGGCGCCGTCGGCGAACCGGACCGGTACCGCCTCGTCGGCGTAGGCCTCGTGCAGCGCGAACTCGGGCAGGAACAGGTGCCGCGGCACCGAGCCGAACGCCCGCTCGACGGCCGGCGTCCGGATCCGGCCGGCGGCCCGCAACGCCTCCACCATCCGGGCGCACGCCCGGTCCGCCGCCATCACCGCCCCGAGTCTGGTGGCCCGCCGTCACTCCCGGCAACCGCTGAGTTCTCCTGGATCGTCGAGTCGCCCTTTCCGTCGTTGTGCCAGACGGTGGCCTCCGCCGAGCACATCGCCTGCGCTTCGGCGACCCGGACGTCACCCGGTCGTCATGATCGGTCCGCGTCCGGCCGGGCGGTCTCGTCGGTGCGGTGCCCGCGACGGGCCTCGCGGTCGAAGATGCCCAGGATCTCGCACGGTCCGCCCGCAGTACCGATCGCGTGCGGGAGCATGGTCGGGAACTCGGCGGCCTGGTTGGTCTCCACGCGGAACCGGCGGTGGCCCAGCATCAGCACGGCTGTGCCGGAGAGGACGACGAGCCACTCCCGGCCCGGGTGCGCGCGCATCCTGGCGGGGTCGTCCGGTGGCGGCCTCGTCATCCGCTGGCGGGTGACGGTCATCCCGGGCTCCGCTCTGATCGGCCACCGCATCGACCCGTGGGCGCCGTCGAGCACCGGATTGGCGATCACGTCGTCGGTGTCGGTCTCGACCAGCTGGTCGAGAGAGGTGTCCAGGGCCCGGGCCAGGGTGACGAGCTGATCCAGGGCGAGGCGGCGCTGGCCGTTCTCGATCCGGCTGAGCGACGACGGACTCAGCCGGGCCCGGGTGGCCAGCTCGTCCAGCGACCAGCCCTGCGCCACCCGCAGGGCGCGGATGCGCTTGCGCACCAGGCCGTCCAGGTCGCCATCGCCTTGCGTCATGAGCACGATCTTATGCCGGAGTCGCAACCCGTGCTTACGTCGTGGTGTCGCCCCACGCACGGCGACTCCCTACCCGGCCCTGACGGGTCATCGCCCCTCCGCCGCCGCGCACTCGCTGCGGCGTGGATCTTCCACGCCTCCTGGAAGGAGATCATGAACACGAACCGGCCACCGCGCGGACATCCTGACCCGAGTGGCTCCGCGGGCGCGCTCGTCCCGGACGCCCGCCGACGCCGTTCGATCCTCATCGCGGTCTCCATCGCGTTGATGGCTGTCATCGCCTCGGTCACCGGGCTGAACGTCGCCCAGCCGGACCTCGCCGTCGACTTCGACGTCTCGCAGGGCACGGTCCTGTGGATCATCAACGGCTACGTCCTCAGCCTGGCCGCCCTCCTGCTGCCGCTCGGCGCGGTCGGCGACCGGTGGGGGCGCAAGCCCATGCTCCTCGCGGGCCTGGCCGTCTTCGGCGTCGCGAACGTGGTCGCGGGTCTGGCCCCCTCGGCCGAGGTCATGCTCGGGGCACGCGTTCTCGGCGGGGTGGGCGCAGCGATGATCATGCCCGTCACGCTCGCCGTCATCACCTCGACCTTCCCGGAGAAGGAGCGCGGCCGGGCGATCGGCGTGTGGACCGGCGTCGCCGGGGGCGGCGGACTGCTGGGCATGTTCCTCTCCGCCGTGCTCATCGACGTGGCGGACTGGCGCTACCTGTTCGTCCTTCCCATCGCGCTCGTCCTCGTCGCGTTCGCCGCGGCGTGGCGAACGGTCCCCGACTCGCGCGAGGCGTCACCGCACTCCTTCGACACGGTCGGCTCCCTGGCGTCCGTCGTCGCCGTGGTCGGGCTCATCTTCTTCCTGCACGAGGGCCCCGAGAAGGGCTGGGCCGCGCCCAGCACCGTCATCAGCCTGCTCATCGGGGTCGTCGGCACCGCCGGCTTCGTGGCCTGGGAGCTTCGCCACCGCGCCCCGCTGCTGGACGTCCGCCTCTTCCGCGAGCGCGGCCTGGCGAGCGGCTCAGTGGTGCTCCTGGCGGTCTTCGGGGTCCAGGCGGGAGTCTCCGTCGTCCTCTACCCGTTCTTCCAGACCGTCTTCGGCTGGTCGAGCCTGCTGTCCACGGTGGCGCTGCTGCCCATGGCCGGGCTGATGATGATCGCCTCCGGTCTGGCTCCGCGCCTGGCCGAGCGGGTCGGAGCGCGCGCGACCACGGCAACGGGCATCCTGCTGGCCGGCGTGGGCCTGACCCTCCTGGCCACTCTCGTCTCCGTCGACGGCGGCTACCTCGCGGTCCTGCCCGGCATGATGGCCATGGGAGCGGGCATGGGCTTGTCGATGCCGCCGGCCACCGAGGCCATCACCGGTGCTCTGCCGCGGGAACGCCAAGGCGTGGCCTCCGCGCTCAACGACGTCACCCGGGAGTTCGGCACCGCGCTCGGCGTCGCGCTGCTCGGAGCGCTGCTCTCGGCCGGCTACCGCAGCGCCATCACCCCCAGGCTCGACGGCGTTCCCGCCGACATCGCCGACTCCGCACGCCGAGGCGTCGCCAACGCCGTCGAGGCCGCCCAGGGCTCCGGCGCGCAGGCACTGGTCCGAGCCGCCCAGGAATCCTTCGTCGACGGGTGGCGAATCGCCATGTGGGCAGGAGCCGTCCTCATCGCGGTTCTCTTCGTCCACGTCCTTGCCCGCGGGCCCGAGAACCCGCAACCCGCTTCGGAACACGACACCGGGACCTCCGAGACCTTCGCCTCATGACGCTCCGCGGTGGTCCAGCGCGGGGCGGGTGGTCAGAACGGAACGAGGTCGTCGGCGTGCACGACCTCGCGGCGCTGCTCGGGCGCCAGGTCGCGGGACCGGCGGCCGATCAGCGCGGGCAGCTCGGCGGCGTCGAACGCGGCCACCCCCCGGGCCACCACGACGCCGTCCGGGCCGACCAGGTCGACCACGTCGCCGGCGTCGAACTCGCCGGCGATGGCCCGGATCCCGGCGGCCAGCAGGGAGCGGCGGCGGCCGACCACCGCGGCGACGGCCCCCGCGTCCAGCTCCAGCCGGCCGCGGACGTCGGCGGCGTGCCGCAGCCAGAACCGGCGGGCCGACATCCGCCGGCCCGACGGCCGGAACGCGGTGCCCACCACCGGCCCGTCCGGTCCGGTGACCAGCGCCTCGTCGACGCGCTCGGCCGAGGTCAGCAGGACCGGGATGCCGGCCGCCGACGCCATCGCCGCCGCGGTGATCTTCGTGGCCATCCCGCCGGTGCCCAGCCCGGCCGCGCCCGGTCCCACCACCCGGACCGCGTCCAGGTCGGCGGGGGCGTCGACGTCGGTCAGCAACCGCGACGCGGGCAGCCGGGGGTCGCCGTCGTAGAGCCCCTCGACGTCGGAGAGCAGCACCAGCCCGTCCGCGCCGACGAGGTGGGCCACCAGCGCGGCCAGCCGATCGTTGTCGCCGACCCTGATCTCGTCGGTGGCCACCGTGTCGTTCTCGTTGACCACCGGCAGCACGTCCAGCCCGAGCAGCCGCTCCAGGGTGCGCTGGGCGTTGCGGTAGTGCGCGCGGCGGATCATGTCGTCCGCGGTGAGCAGCACCTGCCCGATGGTCCGGCCGTGCCGGGCGAACGAGGCCCCGTAGGCCTGGGCGAGCTGCAGCTGGCCGACCGCGGCCGCGGCCTGCTGGGTGGCCAGGTCGCGCGGGCGCCGCGCCAGCCCGAGCGGGGCCAGCCCGGCCGCGATGGCCCCCGACGACACCAGCACCACCTGGCTGCCCGCGGTCCGGCGCCGGGCCAGCGCGTTAACGATCGCGTCCAGCCGCCGCGGGTCCAACCCGCCGGTGAGGCTGGTCAGCGAGGACGAACCGACCTTGACCACGATCCGGCGCGCCGCCCCCAGGGCGGTCCGCGGCCGGACCGCGGGTTCAGCGGCGGTCGTCATCGTCGGGGGTCCCGAACAGCTCCTCGTCGGTGTGGTGGCGGCGGCGGTCGGCCTTCATCGCCTTGCGCGCGGCGGCCGGGATGCGGTCGCTGCGGTCCAGCCGGGCGTCGGTGCCGCGCCGGCCCATCATGACCGAGACCCCGGCCGGGGTGTTGGGTTCCCAGTCGAAGGTCACATCGCCGATGGTGACCGGGCAGCCGGGTTCGGCCCCGGCGGCGGCCAGCGCGTCCTCCACGCCCAGCCGGGCCAGCCGGTCACCGAGGTAGCCGACGGCCTCGTCGTTGTCGAACGAGGTCTGCCGGATCCAGCGCTCGGGGCGGGCGCCGCGGACGATGAAGCCGCCGGCCAGCTCCGGGTCCTCCTCGATGCTGAACCCGGCGTCGTCGACCGCGACCGGGCGCAGGATCGTCCGGGTCGGCTCGGCGGCCGGCTGCGCGGCGCGGTGCTCGCGCACCCGCTCGGCCATCGCGAACGACAGCTCCCGCAGCCCGGCCCGGCTGGCCGTGGAGATCGCCAGCACCGGCCAGCCGAACCGTTCGGTCAGCTCGGCGGTGACCATCTCGGCCAGCTCCGCGGCGTCCGGCACGTCGATCTTGTTCAGGGCGATCAGCCGCGGCCGGTCGGCCAGCTCGCCGCCGAGCGCCGGGGTGTAGCGGGCCAGCTCGTCCTCCAGCGCCTGCACGTCGGAGACCGGGTCGCGGTCGGACTCGAAGGTGGCGCAGTCGACCACGTGCACCAGCACCGAGCAGCGCTCGATGTGGCGCAGGAAGTCCAGGCCGAGCCCGCGGCCCTCGGACGCGCCCGGGATCAGCCCCGGCACGTCGGCCACGGTGAACACGTCCGCGCCCGCGCTGACCACGCCGAGCTGGGGCACCAGCGTGGTGAACGGGTAGTCGGCGATCTTCGGCCGGGCCGCGGACAGGGCCGCGACCAGCGAGGACTTGCCCGCCGACGGGAACCCGACCAGGCCGACGTCGGCCATCGAGCGCAGCTCCAGGACCAGGTCGCGGGTCTCCCCCGGCTCGCCGAGCAGCGCGAACCCGGGCGCGCGCCGGGCCTGCGAGGCCAGCGCGGCGTTGCCCAGCCCGCCGCGGCCGCCCTGGGCGGCGACGAACCGGGTGCCCACGCCGACCAGGTCGGCGACGATCTCGCCCTGCTCGTCGAACACGACGGTGCCGTCCGGGACCCGCAGCTCCATGTCCTCGGCGTTGGCGCCGGCCTTGAACCCGCCCTGCCCCTGCTTGCCGTTGTGCGCGACGGCGTGCGGGCGGTGGTGGAAGTCGAGCAGGGTGTGCACCCCGGCGTCGACCACCAGCACCACCGACCCGCCCCGGCCGCCGTTGCCGCCGTCCGGGCCGCCGAGCGGCCGGAACTTCTCCCGGTGCACCGAGGCGCAGCCGTTCCCGCCCGCGCCCGCGGTGGCGTGCACCACCGCCCGGTCCACGAACCTGGACATGGCCGTTCCTCTCCTCCGCACGCCAACGGCGGGCCGTCCGAGTCCGGACGGCCCGCCGCGGCGGAACTGCTGGGTGTGCCCGGCGCTCAGACCTCGACCGGGACCACGTTGACGACCTTGCGGCCCTTGGTGTAACCGAACTCCACCGAGCCCTCGACCAGCGCGAACAGCGTGTCGTCGCCGCCGCGGCCGACGCCGGCGCCGGGGTGGAACTTGGTGCCGCGCTGGCGGACCAGGATCTCACCGGCGTTGACGGCCTGGCCGCCGAACCGCTTGACGCCGAGGCGCTGGGCGTTCGAGTCGCGCCCGTTGCGGGAGCTCGACGCACCCTTCTTGTGTGCCATGGCTGCGTCTCCCTACTTGGACTTCGACTTCGAGATACCGGTGACCTGGATCTTGGTCAGCGGCTGCCGGTGGCCCTGCCGCTTGTGGTACCCGGTCTTGTTCTTGAACTTGTGGATGCGGATCTTCGGGCCCTTGGTGTGCTCGACGACCTTGACCGTGATCGCGGCCCCGGCCAGGGCGTCCGCGTCGGTGGTGACGTCGTCACCGTCGACCAGCAGCAGGGCCGCCAGGTTGACCTCGGCGCCGGGGTCACCCTTGATCTTCTCAACGGTGATCACGTCGTCGACGGCCACCTTGTACTGCTTACCGCCGGTCTTGACGACTGCGTACATCGACGCACTGCTCCAAAGCTCGGGGGGACGAAGCGCCTGGTCTCCCAGGTGCGTGCCGCGGTGCGCCGGCCGGCTGAGCCGACCGCGGACTGCGGCGCAGGTCTCCAGGGTACGGAAGGGGTTCTCGGAGGGTCAAACCGGGTCGCCCTCCCCGGGTGCGGGGGCGTCCGCGGGCGGTCCGGCCGGGCGCGACGCGGCCCGCCGGGCGCGCCGGGGGCGGGCGGCCGCCACGGGCTCGG
>JASLAP010000628.1 GCA_030147065.1 Pseudonocardia sp.
CCGCGGCTCCTCGCTCAAGACGACGTTCAACGACGACCACATCGCGGCCACCAGCCAGGCGATCTGCGAGTACCGGGCGGCGCAGGGCACCGACGGACCGCTGTTCCTGGGCCGCGACACCCACGCGCTGTCCGAGCCGGCCTGGGTGACCGCGATCGAGGTGTTCCAGGCCAACGGCGTGCACGTGCTCGCCGACGGCGACGACGCGTTCACCCCCACCCCGGCGGTCTCGCACGCGATCCTGAGCCACAACCGGGCCCGGGTCGGCGGCCCGGCCGACGGCGTGGTCGTCACCCCGTCCCACAACCCGCCCGCGGACGGCGGGTTCAAGTACAACCCGCCGCACGGCGGGCCCGCCGACACCGACGCCACCAGCTGGATCGCCGACCGGGCCAACCATCTGCTGGCCGCGAAGCTCGACGACGTGCGCCGCAGCCCGCTGGACCGGGCCGGCCTGGGCCGCTACGACTTCCTCGGCGAGTACGTCGCCGACCTGCCCTCGGTGCTCGACCTGGACGCGGTCCGCGAGGCCGGGGTCCGGATCGGGGCCGACCCGCTGGGCGGGGCCGCCGTCGCCTACTGGGGGGCCATCGCCGAGCGGCACCGGATCGACCTCACCGTGGTCAACCCGGAGGTCGACCCGCGCTTCGCCTTCATGACCCTGGACTGGGACGGCAAGATCCGGATGGACTGCTCGTCGCCGTACGCGATGGCCTCGCTGGTCGCCGCGCGCGGCGAGTACACCATCGCCACCGGCAACGACGCCGACGCCGACCGGCACGGCATCGTCACCGCCGACGGGCTGATGAACCCCAACCACTTCCTGGCCGTCGCCATCGGCTACCTGTTCGCCAACCGGCCGGGCTGGTCCCCGGACGCCGGGGTGGGCAAGACCGCGGTCAGCTCGTCGATGATCGACCGGGTGGCCGCGGACCTGGGTCGCACGCTGGTCGAGACCCCGGTCGGGTTCAAGTGGTTCGTGCCCGGGCTGCTGGACGGCTCGATCGGCTTCGGCGGCGAGGAGAGCGCCGGGGCGTCGTTCCTACGCCGCGACGGCGGCACCTGGACCACCGACAAGGACGGGATCATCCTGGCCCTGCTCGCCTCGGAGATCACCGCGCGGACCGGGCGCACCCCCAGCGAGCACTACCGCGAGCTCACCTCGCGGTTCGGCGAGCCCGCCTACGCCCGCACCGACGTGGCCACCACCGCCGAGGACAAGGCGCGGCTGGGCAAGCTGTCCGCCGAGGACGTCACGGCGACCGAGCTGGCCGGCGACCCGATCACCCAGCGGCTCACCACGGCCCCCGGCAACGACGCCGCGCTGGGCGGGCTGAAGGTGGTCACCGAGGGCGGCTGGTTCGCCGCCCGCCCGTCGGGCACCGAGGACGTCTACAAGGTCTACGCGGAGAGCTTCCGCGGCCCGGAGCACCTGGCCCGGATCCAGGAGGAGGCCCAGGCGGTCGTGGCGTCGGCGCTGGGCTGAGCCGGGTCAGACCCGTCGGGTGCGGGCGTCGCACTCGAAGCGCGGCTGGGGCCCGGGGGCGGGGGCGCGGTGGCCCGCCCCGCGGCGCTGCCGGGCCGCCGGTTCCCGGGCCGGGGTGCCGGCCCGGGAGAGCGCGAACACCGCGAGCTCGCGGTGCGCGGGGTCCTCGGCGCGCCGCAGGTAGCGCAGGATCTCCTGGGCCGCCGCCCGCGGGCGGCGGGCGCGCACCCAGGAGGCGAGCTCGGCCTCGGCGACCTCGCGGCGCAGCCGGGCCATCCGCACGCACACGTACTCGATCTCCTCGTCCGCCAGCTCGCCGACCAGCGGCGCGTGCACCCCCTGCTCGGTGAGCATCTCGTGCACCGCCCACAGCCCGATCGGGGTGAGCGAGACCAGGGTGGGGTCGGGGTCGTCGCGGCCGGCCAGCTCGGTGAGGTGGTCGTGGTCCTCCCCGTCCAGGCTCTCCTCCAGGTGCACCGCGCCGAGCAGTTCCAGCGCGTCGAGCAGGGCGGTGACGTCGCGCCGCCACAGCCGGTGCTCGGCGTCGCCGGCCAGGTCGTCGACCACGCAGCCCATCCGCTGGTTGACCGTGTCCCGCACGACCCGGTGGAACAGCTCGACCGGGATGGGGTCGCCGCCGGCGGCGTAGAGCAGCCGCAGCAGGGTCGGGTAGGCCTCGCCCAGGCTCATCCCGAACAGCGACGGCGCGCCGAACACGTTGCTCCCGCCGAAGTGCTCGCCGATGCCGCCGATCGCCTCGAAGGCCCGCCGCCACAGCTCGATCGGCCGGCTCAGCAGCGGCGCGGAGCTGCGGACCTGCAGCAGCCGCCCGGTCACCACCCGGACCAGCCGCGCCTGCCGGGCCCAGGCCATCAGCAGCGAGATCTCGGGCAGGTCGTCGCTGGTGCGGGCGCGGTCGCGGGAGAAGTGGTCGAGGTCCAGCGCGTCGGCGACGGCCCGGGCGTCGCCGAGCAGCAGCCGGCCGTCCCGGGTGACCGCGCGCCCGGCGCGCACCCAGCGGGTGAAGGCCCGCAGCCGGGCCAGCGCGACGCTGGAGTCCGCGGCGGCCAGCATGGTGGCGGCGCCGGGCAGCAGCACCGGGGGCAGCTCGCCCTGCAGCGCCGGGTGCGGACCGGCCGGTCCGCCGGTCGGGTCGTCGACGAGCTGGCGGCGGGTGATCTCGGCCAGCGCGGCCCGGTCGATCTCCAGCTCGCCGGTGTTCACCCGGTGCAGGAACCGGGCGACCGCGGCCGGGTCGGCCGTGGGCACCCCGTGGCGCAGCATCTGCACCGCCCAGAAGGTGCCCAGGTCGTGGTTGCGCTCGTCGTCGAGGGCGTCGTGCAGGGCCGGGGTGGAGTCGGTGATCTGGGCGTGCAGCTCGGCGGGCGGGTCCGAGCGGGGGCCCAGCCAGTCCTGGTCGGCCAGGAAGCCGATCAGGGCGTGCAGCGCGGCCGGCACGGCCTCCCGGTCGTCCTCGAGCAGCGCGACGGTGCGCGGGAACCACACGGCCAGGGCGTCGGCGATGTGCGTGCGGGTCCAGTGCCCGAGCCGGCCGTCGACGCCGTGCTTGTGGTCCAGTGCCGCGGCCACCAGCGACGGTTCGACGTCGAGCCCGTGCCGCCGGGCCCAGGCGACGATGTGCAGTCGCAGCCGGTCGCGGACAGCGGCGTACCCCTCCAGGTCGTCGGGGCCGAACACGAGTCGCACCCGGCCACACTGTCATTGCCGCGTGGGCCGCGGGAGGCCGGGGTGGATCACTTTCGGGGGGTCGGACGTCGGTCCTGGTAGGCGGGGGCACAGGGCGCACCGCGGCGATCACGGGCACCTTTTCTGTGCAGTGACGCGCGCCCGGGGGCTCGCGCCGGGCGGCCCGGCGTGACCATGATGGCCGCAGGTGCTCGACGGAGAGGAATCCATGGTGCGCGCGGTGCGGGTGGTGCGGTTGGACGGTCCCTCGGCGGTGGAGGTCGGCGAGGTGCCCGAGCCCGAGCCCGGTCCCGACCAGGTGCTGGTCGACGTCCGCGCGGCCGGGGTGAACTTCCCGGACGTGCTGCAGAGCAAGGGCCTCTACCAGATCAAGCCCGAGCTGCCGTTCGTGCTGGGTTCGGAGGCGGCCGGGGTGGTCCGGCGGGCCCCGGACGGCTCGGGCTTCGCGCCGGGCGACCGGGTCGCGGTGTTCCCCGGTCAGCAGGCGTTCGCCGAGGTCGTCGCGTGCTCGACCGAGCGGGTGTTCGCGCTGCCCGACGAGGTGTCGTTCGAGGCCGGCGCCTGCCTGCCGATGAACTACCTGACCGCGCACTTCACGCTGCTGGCCAGGGGCCGGCTGGCCAAGGGCGAGTCGGTGCTGGTGCACGGGGCGGCCGGCGGGGTCGGCACCGCGGTGATCCAGCTGGCCGCGGCGCTGGGCAACCGGGTGATCGCGGTGGTGTCCACCGACGCCAAGGCCGAGGTGGCGCGCGCGGCGGGGGCCCAGGACACGGTGCTGGTGGAGGGCTTCCGGGACGCGGTCAAGGGGCTCACCGACGGCCGCGGGGTCGACGTCGTGGTCGACCCGGTGGGCGGGGACCGGTTCACCGACTCGCTGCGCTGCCTGGCCCCGGACGGGCGGATGCTGGTCGTCGGGTTCACCGCGGGCGACATCCCGACCGTGCGGGTCAACCGGCTGCTGCTGAACAACATCGACGTGGTCGGCGTCGGCTGGGGGGCCTACGTGCTGCCCCGCCCCGGCTACGTGGCGCGCCAGTGGGACGAGCTGCTCCCGCACCTGCGCTCCGGGGCGCTCGACCCGATCATCAGCGGCACGTTCGGCTTCGCCGACGCCGCGACTGCGTTGGACCGCATCGACAAGCGCGAGGTGACCGGCAAGGTGGTGCTGACCCCCTGACGCCCTGACCCCCCTTGACCGCTGGTCCCTGCCTGCGGGAGGTCCCCGCGTCGGCTGCGGGTGGTGCCCGAGCCGGTCGCGTCCCGCCGGGGGCTACCGGAGGTAGGTCTTCCGCCAGGCGGCCACCCGGTCCTCGGCCCGGCGGGTCGTGCGCGCCGCGCCCAGCGCCAGGGTCTGGGCAGGTGTTGCGGCGTGCTGGGCATCGGCCCGCTCGGCCTCGGCCATCTCGGCCACGGCCCGGGTGTCCGCCGGTGCGGTGAAGCGCATCGGGTCGGGATCGTCCGCGGCGGCGCCGTCGGCCGTCCTCCGCTCACGCGCATACGGGTTGTCGTCCGGCAGCCGTCCGGTGAACCGGCCGTACGTGCCGAGCATGAGCAGCAACCCGCCGGAGACCAGGCTGAACACGATGTTGGGGATGCGGAAGGCGAGCAGGTTGAACGGGCTCTCCAGCACCAGGACGTTCAGCACGCCCGACAGCAGGAAGGCCGCGCCGACCACAGTGAGCACGGTCGACGCCATCCGCCCGCCGCGGAGCCCGCCCGCCACCAGCACGACGGCGACGACCAGCGAGATCACCGACAGCAGGCCGTTGGTGGACAGGCCGAGGACGGGGGCACCGCTGGTGGAGAAGAAGTCCAGCTGCTGCACCAGTCCCAACACCCCGAAGGTGGCCAACCCGATGCCGAACAGGACGGCACCGACCCGGTGCACCAGGTCCAGCCGACTCCGCGAATCGCGCCGAAGGTTGTTCATATGACCAGAGTGGGTGCGCTCGCCGGGATGCGCCACTCGGATCAGCCGCAGCGCCGACCGTGGGCGCCGCCCTCGGCGACCATCCGCCGGGTCGGCTACACGCCCTGCTGCGGCGGCGCCTGGTCGTCGGGGTCGTTCTCGCTGGTCTCGCCGTCCTGGTCGGCCAGGAACCGCTCGACCTCCGCGGCCAGCTCGTCGGCGCTGGGCAGTTGCCCGCCCAGCTCGCCGCCCGGGCGCTGGCCGCGGCCGCTGGAGACCACGTCGTACTGCCGCTCCAGCGCCTGCACCACCTGGGCCACCTCGTCGGACCCGGCGACCTGCTCGGCGATCTCGGCGTCGGCCCGCTCGGCGGCCCGGGTGAGCGTTCCGGTGGGCAGGTACAGCCCGGCGGCCAGCCCGGCGTGGTCGAGCAGCACCCGCGCGGCGTGCGGGTACTCCGCCCGCGCCAGGTAGTGCGGCACGTGCACGGCGAAGCCCATCGCGTCCAGCCCGGCCTGCCCGAGCCGCAGCTCCATCAGACCGACCGCGCTGCCCGGCACCTCCGCGGTGGCGAACCAGGCCTCGTGGCCCTCGGTCAGCTCCGGACGGGTGCCGTGCGCGGTCACCCCGATCGGGCGGGTGTGCGGCACGGCCATCGGGATCGCCGTCAGGTTGATCACCAGTCGGATCCCGAACCGGCGCACGACCTGCTCCACCGCCGCGCAGAACCGCTCCCACTGCACGTCCGGTTCGGGGCCGGTGAGCAGCAGGTAGTCGGTGTCACCGGTGTCGGAGAGCAGCACCACGTCCAGCTCGGGGGCGGTGTAGTCCGCCCAGTGGTCGGTCTCGAAGCGCAGCGGTGGCCGCCGCGCCCGGTAGTCGATCAGCTGGTCGACGTCGAAGCGCACGACCTTCGCCGGGTCGTGGCCCTCCAGCAGGGTCTCCACCGCCAGCCGCGCCGCGCTGCCGGCGTCGACGAACCCCTCCAGGGCGACCAGCAGCACCGGCCCGTCCAGCTGTGGCGCATCCGCCGCCACCTCGTACAGTCCAGTCGGTTCCAGCACCGCGCACCTCCGCCTCGTCCGTCATCTGTCCGAATCATCCGGCGCCCACAGCCTCCCGGCCGCACCGCCGGACCGGACGTCGTCCCTCCCGCCGGTCGGGCCGGCGGGGTGGGCCGCCGTCGTCGGCGCACCCGTCAGGGACAACGTGGATGCAGGTGCACAGCATCCCGCTCCCGGGCCCGGAATGCGCAGCGGGTCGGTGCGGACGTGTCGGCCCGTGCACCGGGCGCCCTCCGGGGCGGCGCCATCGCCGAGCCCCGACGTGCCCGATCTCACCGGCCCGCCGGGGTGAGCCGGGCCGCAGACGGGGCCCGGTACCCGGAGTCGCGGCGCAGCATGGACAGTCGAGATGACTGCGACGAACCAGGCTGAGACCACGCACCCGGCGACCGGAGATCCGTCCACCCGCGGAAGGGAGCCCGCCGCGACGCCCGGGTCCGGCGTACCCCGGCTGGCCTGGCTCGTCTGGACCGTCGGGCTGGCCGCCTACCTGGTCGGGGTCATGCACCGCACGTCGTTCGGCGTCGCCGGGCTGGACGCCGCGGAGCGCTTCGGTGCCTCCCCGGCGGCGCTGTCCGGGTTCGTCGTGCTCCAGCTGCTGGTCTACGCCGCGCTGCAGATCCCGGTGGGGCTGCTGCTGGACCGGTTCGGCGCCCGGCGGCTGGTCGCGGTCGGCGCGCTGACCATGGCTGCCGGGCAACTCCTGCTCGCGGTGACGACCGGGTTGCCGCTGGCCGTCGCGGCCCGCGTGCTGGTCGGCGCGGGCGACGCGTTGACCTTCATCAGCGTGCTCTCGGTCGTCACCGCGTGGTTCCCGGCCCGCCGGGTACCGGTGATGACCCAGCTGACCGGCCTGCTGGGCCAGCTCGGGCAGGTGCTGTCCGCGGTCCCGCTGGCCGCCCTGCTGCACGGGCCCGGCTGGACCCCGGCGTTCGTGTCCGCGGCCGCGCTCGGGGTGGCGGTGGCGGTCGCGGTGCTGATCGTGGTGCGGGACCGGCCGCCGGGTGCTCCGGCGCCGCCACCGGGCGCCGGACCGGCCGAGGTCCTCGACGGGCTGGCCCGGTCCTGGCGCGAGCCCGGCACCCGGCTCGGGCTCTGGACCCACACCGGCACCCAGTTCTCCGGCATGGTGTTCGCGCTGCTGTGGGGCGTGCCGTACCTGGTGGCCGGGCAGGGGATGTCGCCCGGGGCGGCGAGCGCGCTGCTGGCCCTGCTGGTCGGCGTGGGGCTGGTGGCCGGGCCGGTGTTCGGCGAGTTCACCGCCCGGCACCCGCTGCGCCGGTCCTGGCTGGTGCTCGCGGTGATCGCGGCGACGGCCCTGGTCTGGACGGTGGTGCTGCTGATCCCGCCGCCCGCCCCGCGGCCGCTGCTGGTGCTGCTGGTGGTCGTGCTGGCGCTGGGCGGGCCGGCGTCGATGATCGGTTTCGACTACGCCCGCACCTTCAACCCCCAGGACCGGCGCGGCGCCGCGGTCGGCATCGTCAACGTGGGTGGCTTCACGGCCTCCCTGCTGGTGGCGTTCGGCATCGGTGTGGTGCTCTCCGCGGTCGGTTCCGGCGGCTACAGCCCGGAGGCCTTCCGGGCGGCCTGGACGGTGCAGTACGCGGTGTGGGGGCTCGCCCTGGTGGGCGTGCTCATCGCCCGCCGCCGGGCCCGCCGCAAGATGGCCGCCGAGGGCGTCGTGGTGCCGCCGCTGCGCGAGGTGCTGGCCCGCCGCCGCGGGCGCTGACCGCTGCTCAGCGCCGCAACCACCGGACGAACCGGACCAGCAGCGCCAGCCAGCCCAGAGCGATCAGCAGCAGCCACACCACCGCGGCCAGCAGCCCCGCCCCGCTGGCCACGACCAGCACGTACTGCAGCAGGCACAGCGCCAGGACGAGGTAGGTGACGGTCAGCGGGCGGTCGGCCCGGACCGCGGCGCGGACCACCGGCAGCGTCCGGGCCGGCAGGTCGCGGGCGGTCCACCAGGTCAGCCCGGCCGACGAGACCAGCACGACCGCGCCGGCGACGCGCGAGCCGGTGGCCGTGCCGGCGGCGCCCAGCGTGCCGACCGTGGCGACGATCAGCCACAGGCGCAGCCGCCAGGACAGCACCCACATCACCGCGGTGACCGTGCGGAGCACCTCGGGCACGCCGGGGGCCAGCCGGCCCGCGTCCAGCAGCCCGCGCAGGGCCCGGGCCGGCCGGCGGGCCCGCAGGTCGAGCAGGGCCAGGTCGTGGCGGGCGACGACGTTGTCCGGGTCCAGGCGCAGGGTCTGCTCGTAGGCCGCGCGGGCCGTCGCCCGGGACCGGCGGTCGCGCAGCTCGCTGCTGATGTCGGCGAGCAGCAGGTGCGATCCGGCCACGCCGGGGGCCATGTCGACCACGCGGTGGGCCACCTGCAGGGCCTCCCGGTGCCGGCCGGCTCCCTGCAGCGCGCGGGCGTGGGCGGTGGCCGAGGCCGGTTCGTCGGGCAGCAGCGCCACGCAGCGGTCCGCGGCCTCGACCGCCTCGGCGTGCCGGCCGAGGCGGGTCAGGTGCAGCGACCGCAGCCGGTGCGCGCGTTCGTCGTCGGGCCGGGCGGCGACCGCCGCCTCGGCGGCAGCCAGTCCCTCGGCCGGTCGGTCGGCGGTGAGCAGCACCGCCGAGAGCGCCCCGAGCAGCGCCGGTTCCTGCGGGTTCGCCGCCAACGCCGCCCGGGCCACCTCCTCGGCGCGGTCCAGCCGTCCCACCGCCCGCAGGTGCTCGACCCGCTGCGCCCACTCGGCGGCCGTGGTGCCGGCGTCCGGTGGCCCGGTCACAGCTTGCGGTTCTTCTTCAGGTAGGCGGCCAGGTCGTCGTAGCTGCCGTCGGCGTTGCCGAACAGGGCGACGTTGCGCGCGGTGGCGAACCACGGACCGGTGCTGGGCTGCACCTCCTTGGCCGCGGCCAGCAGGTCCTTCATGGCCAGCGGCCGCACCTCGCCGGTGCGCATCGAGTCGGCCAGCGCCCGCTCGGCTGCGGTGTCGCACAGGTGGGCCAGGTCGGCGCCGGAGTAGTGCTCGGTCGCCCGGACCAGCCGGTCCAGGTCGATCCCGGACAGCGGCCGGCGCTCCAGGTTGCGCTGCAGGATCGCCGCCCGGGCCGGCGCGTCCGGCGGCAGGACCAGCAGCATGCGGTCGAACCGGCCGGGCCGGCGCAGCGCGCTGTCGACGTCCCACGGGTGGTTGGTCGCGCCGAGCACGAACACCCCGTCGTTGCGCCCGGACAGCGAGTCCATCTCGGTGAGCAGCTGGTTGACCGTGTTGCGCAGGCTGGAGGCGTGGGTCAGGTGCGAGCGCTTCTGACCCAGCGCGTCGATCTCGTCGAAGAACAGCACGTGCGGGGCCCGCCGCCGGGCCACCCGGAAGATCTCGGCGAGGTTGCGCTCGCTGCGCCCGACCCACATGTCCAGCACGTCGGAGATCCCGATCTCGGAGAACCCGGCGCCCAGCTCCCCGGCCACCGCCCGGGCCAGGAACGTCTTGCCGCAGCCGGGCGGCCCGTACAGCAGCAGCCCGCCGGCCAGGCCCTTGCCGAACGCCCTGGCCAGCTCGGGGTTGCGCATCGGCCCGAGGAACGACAGCTCCAGCCGTTCCTTGACCTGCTCCATCCCGCCGACGTCGGCGAGCCGCACGGTCGGCACCGGGGACTCGTCGACGACCGGGTCGCCCTCCTCCTGCACGAACGCCGGCTCGGGCAGGCCGGGCACGTCGGCGAACTCCTCCTCGGCCCGCCCCCAGTCGAACGGTGAGGGACGCTCCACAGGCCCGGCGGGCGGGGGATCGGACGGTCCGGCCGGTGGGGGCGTGGACGCGCCGGTCGGCGAGGTCGGGGGAGTCTGCGGCCCGGCGGGCGGTGCCAGCGCGGCGGTGACCCGCTGCAGCAGGTCGAGCGCCGCGGCGTCGCCGGGTGCGGTGGTCAGCGCCCGGCTGCAGTGCAGCAGGGCCTCGGCTGCCCGCCCGCGCTCCAACAGCAGCCCCGCGACGTGCAGCCGCAGCGGGAGGTCGTCGGGCGCGGCCTCGACCGCGGCCAGCAGACTGGCGAGCAGGGGGTCCGGCGTGTCGGCGCTCATCGCGGCCAGTATCACCGGTCGCCCCAACCCGTTCGTGTCGCCGTCGCCCCTCGATCCGCGCCGTGCGCACCTCGCTCGGGTAACGGCTCTGTTCTGTCCCGAACATGAAGTTGACGGTGGCGCGCGGCGGTCGCATGGTGGCCCCAGCCATTGACCATGACCAACATCACGGACAACCATCACGGACAGACCATCACGTGGGAGGGGGAGGTTGCGGCGCACCAGCCGCAGCCGTGCGGCCATGACGGTTCAGCAGACACCAGGGAGTTCCCCGGGGGCACCCGCCCCCGGTTCGGTTCCACCCATCGCCCCGGACTCGGCCAGTACCACCGCCGACCAGCACTACCCCATCGACAAGGTGATCTTCGGGGTGGCCGCGGTGCTGACCGTGGCCTTCGTCGTCTGGGGCGTCGTTTCGGTCGATTCGCTGTCCTCGGTGTCCGGTGCGGTCCTCGGCGCGCTGATGACCGGGGGCGGGTGGGCGTTCGTGCTCGCCGCCACCGGGTTCGTCGTGTTCGCGCTGTGGCTCGCCTTCAGCAAGTACGGCAAGATCCCGCTCGGGGCCGACGGCGAGCGGCCCGAGTTCCGGTCCGTGTCCTGGATAGCCATGATGTTCAGCGCCGGCATGGGCATCGGCCTGATGTTCTACGGCGTCGGCGAGCCGCTGTCGCACTTCACCAGCCCGCCACCGGGCACGGTGGCCGCCGGCAGCCCCCAGGCGCTGGACGTTGCCATGGCCACGACGCTGTTCCACTGGACGCTGCACCCGTGGGCGATCTACGCGGTGGTCGGGTTGGCCATCGCCTACAGCACGTTCCGCCGTGGCCGCCGGCAGCTGGTCAGCTCCGCGTTCGCCCCGCTGCTGGGCGAGTCGCACACCGAGGGCGCGTTCGGCAGGGCGGTGGACATCCTGGCGATCTTCGCCACGCTGTTCGGCTCGGCCGCCTCGCTGGGCCTGGGGGCGCTGCAGATCGGCGCCGGCCTGGAGCTCAACGGCGTGCCCGGGATCGGCTCGTCGCTGCTGGTCGGGATCATCGTGTTCCTGACCATCTGCTTCGTCGCCTCGGCGGTGTCCGGGGTGGCCAAGGGCATCCAGTGGCTGTCCAACATCAACATGGTGCTGGCCGGCGTGCTGGCCGCGGTGGTGTTCGTGGCCGGCCCGACCATCCTGATCCTGAACCTGCTGCCCACCGCGATCGGCGACTACTTCCGCGATCTGGCCCAGATGGCCGCGCGCACCGCGGCCACCGGCGGTGACGGTACGGCTGAGTGGCTGTCCGGCTGGACGGTCTTCTACTGGGCGTGGTGGATCTCCTGGACCCCGTTCGTCGGGATGTTCATCGCCCGGATCAGCCGGGGCCGCACGATCCGCCAGTTCGTGGTCGGCGTGATGCTCATCCCGAGCGCGGTCAGCCTGATCTGGTTCGCGATCTTCGGCGGGGCCGCCATCGAGCTGCAGCGCAGCGGGACCGACCTGGCCTCGCAGGACCTGGAGGGTCAGCTGTTCGGCCTGCTCGACTCGATCCCGCTCGGCGGGGTGCTGTCGATCATCGCCATGTTGCTGGTGGCGATCTTCTTCGTGTCCGGTGCCGACGCCGCGTCGGTGGTCATGGGCACGCTGTCGCAGCGCGGGACGATCGAGCCGTCGCGCTGGGTGGTGATCTTCTGGGGCGTGCTGATGGGCGCCATCGCGGCGATCATGCTGGTGGTCGGGGCCGCGTCCGGCGGGGAGAGTGACGCGCTCAGCGGCATCCAGACCATCACCATCATCATGGCGGCGCCGTTCGCGCTGGTCATGGTGGTGCTGTGCATCGCGCTGGCCAAGGACCTCCACCACGACCCGATGATGCAGCGCGACCGCCGGGCCGCCCTCGCGGTCGAGCAGGCCGTCGAGCACGGCCGCAAGACCTACGGCGACGAGTTCGTGGTGTCGGTCAAGCGGCACCCGGACGGCAGCGTGGCCGCGACCGCCGACCGGCGCGGCGCGGTCGATCGCAGCGACAAGGACGTCTCGAAGACCTGAGCCGTCGGGGCGATCGACCCTGGACGACCGCGGGCCCGCGCCGCCGAGATCGGCGACGCGGGCCCGCGGTGTGTCCGGCCGGTGCCCGGGCGATCAGCCCGAGCGGCGCGCGCCGAGCGCGACGACGCCGGCCAGCAGCGCCGGGATCGCCCACTCGACCTTGTGGATGGTCTCGGTCGAGGCGTCGCTCGCGCCGAGCTTGGCGGTGCCCAGGGTGGCGCCCAGGGCGGCGGTGGTCAGTCCGAGCCCGACCACGGCGCCCTTGCTGCGGGTCTGGGCGAGCACGCCCAGGCTGCCGATGAGGTGGGCGGCCGCGGCGGCCCGGAAGATCGGCGTCCAGCGGGCCCAGCCGGCCGAGGCGATCCGGTCGCGGTCGGCCGGGCCGACCTCGTCGGCGGCGGCGTTCAGCCCGGACGCGCCCATGAGCGACCCCCCGAACCAGGCGGCGGCGCCGACGTCGCGCAGCGTGCGGAGGGCGGTCGTGCGATCCATCTGTGCTCCCGGGGTGAGTCCTGCAGAGGTCCGGGATCGTATCGACGCCCGGTGGGCCCGCCGCCGACGCGGGGTCCCCGGTCCCGGTGACCAGCACCCGGTCGTCCGGCACAGATGGTAATGATTATCATTTGGTCGACCGTCAGGAACGATCATGGGAGGTCCGGTGCGCATAGCGTTCGTCGGCAAGGGGGGCAGCGGGAAGACCACGACCGCCGCCCTGTTCAGCCGGTACCTGGCCGAGCGGGGCTGCCGCGTGCTGGCCGTGGACGCCGACATCAACCAGCACCTCGGCCAGGCGCTGGGCCACGAGGGACCGCCCCCACGCGCGCTGGCCGCCGATCTGCCCTGGCTCAAGGACCACCTGCGCGGGACCAACCCGCGGATCCCCTCGGCCGCCACGATGATCAAGACGACACCGCCGGGGGAGGGCTCCCGGCTGGTCGACCTGGACCCCGACGGTGAGCTGCTGCGCCGGTGCTCGGTGGATGCGAACGGCGTGCGCCACCTGGTCACCGGTGAGTTCGACGAGGCCGACGTGGGCGTGTCCTGCTACCACTCCAAGACCGGCGCGGTGGAGCTGTGGCTCAACCACCTCGTCGACGGGCCGGGGGAGTACGTCGTGGTCGACATGACCGCCGGCGCCGACGCGTTCGCCTCCGGGCTGTTCACCCGCTTCGACCTGACCGTGCTGGTCAGCGAGCCCACCCGGCGCGGCGTCGGGGTCTACCGGCAGTACGCCGAGCACGCCGGGGCGCACGGGGTCGCGCTGCGGGTGCTGGGCAACAAGGTCACCGGTCCGGACGACGTCGCCTACCTGCGCGAGCAGGTCGGCGACGCGCTGGTGGGCTGGCTGGGCCACTCCGCCTGGGTGACCGCCGCCGAGCGGGGTGCGGCCGCCCCGGTCGCCGAGCTGGAACCGGCCAACCGCGCGGTGCTCGACCTCCTGCGCGCCGAGCTGGACGCCCGCCCCCGCGACTGGGCGGCCTACCACCGCGGCACCGTCGAGTTCCACCTGCGCAACGCGGCCGCCTGGGGCAACCGGGCGACCGGCACCGACCTGGCCGCCCAGGTCGACCCGGACTTCGTGCCGGGCCGCCCGGTCCCGGCCTGACCACTCCCGCCCTCGCGGTCCAGCTCCCGCCCGCCGGTCCCGATTCGCCCGTGCCGGTCCCGTCGGACCTGCGCGGGGCGCTTCCACCCGCCCAGTTCCCGTCCACCAGGAGGTCCCGTGTCCCTCGACGTCCCCACCGCGGTGCTCGACCAGGCCGCCCGCGGCGAGCTGGACGACGCGACGTTCGTCGCCGTCGTCCGCGAGTCGCTGCCCTACGCCTGGCAGGTCGTCTCGGCCGCCGCGGACGACCGCGCCGCCCGCCCCGACGCCCCGTTCGGCGAGCACGAGGTGCCGCCGCCGTCCGAGGCCGAGCGCGGGCAGCTGCTGCGCGCCCTGGCCAGCAACGCCATCCGCGGCGCGCTGGAGCGCCACTTCGGGGTGGCGCTGGCCTTCCAGAACTGCCACCGGGTGGCCGCGTTCGCGCCGGCCGCGGTGGACTCGCCGGTGTACCGCGAGTTCATCAGCCCCCGCGGCCAGGTCCTCAACCAGTCCCCGGAGCTGCGCGACTGCTGAGCGCCCCGGCCCGGCCGCCCCGCGCTGCGCAGGGCGGTCGGGCCGGACGCGTCAGTCCGTGAGGACGGCGTCGGCAAGGGTGCGGGCCAGCCACTCCTCGTAGTCGTCGTACGACCAGCCGCTCTCGCGCACGAGGCTGTCGTGCACCCCGGCGCTCATCAGGGCCACGGCGACGTCCACGGCCCGCTCGGCGACGGGCCGACCGCCGGCGCGGATGCGTTCCACCACCATCTCGACGCCCACCCGGTTGCGCCGCGCCCCCTCGGCCTCGGTCGCCGCGATGTCCGGGTCGGCGGCGGCCCCGGAGTGCAGGATCGCGACGATGTCCCCGCAGCGCTCGCGCACCTGGCGGGCCGCGCGGGCCAGCAGGCCGAGCAGGGCGGCCGGGTCGTCGAGGCCGTCGGCCTCGGCCACCAGGTCGACCAGCCCGGCCTCCTCGTCGAGCAGGTCGACCAGCCCGCCCAGGACCCCGGCCTTCGAGCCGAAGTGGGCGTAGATCGTCTGCGGCGAGACGCCGGCCCGCTCGGCCAGCAGCCGGACCGGCGTGCGGGCGTAGCCGCGCTCGGCGAACAGCGCCCGCGCCGCGCCGAGGATCGTGCGCAGCGTGAGCGCCTCCCGGCGGTCCCGCAGCCGCACGATCCCGGGCAGCTCGGTACCCATGTACCCTCCGAGTTGGAACATTGTTCCAATGAGCGGATCAGTGTGTCGACGAGGAGGATAGCGATGACGGTGGACGAGGTCGTCTCCGAGCTGGTGCGGGCGTGGAACGCCGGCGACGCGGACGCCTGGGCGGCCCGGTTCGCCGAGGACGCGGACTTCGTGGACGTGGTGGGCCGGGTGCAGGAGGGGCGCGCGGTGATCGCCGCCGAGCACCGGAAGATCTTCGACACGATCTACCGGGGGAGCCGCATCCGGATCCGCCCGGTCGCCCGCCGCCAGGTCGGGGATGCGCTGGTCGTGCGCACGGAGTCGACGCTGGAGGTGCCGGCCGGCCCGCGCGCCGGCACCACCCGGGCGATCCAGACCAAGGTCTTCCGGGACGGTGAGATCGTCTCGTTCCACAACACGGTGCGGATCGACGGCGCCGCCTTCGCCGGTCACGACGAGGAGCTCGCCGCTCGCCGGCCACTCGGGTGGAACGACCGCCAGGGGTGAGCGCCGGCCGGTCACCGGCGAACGCGGATCCGCCGGAGGCCGTGGGTGATCACGTGCGGCACGGCGCCCCCGGACCGTCCGGTCCGGGGGCGCCGTGGAGGGAGGGCGTCAGGCCGTCACTCGGCGAGCAGCCGGTAGATCGTCTTGCGGGCCTCGGCCAGCGCCGTGCCGGCCGCGGTGATCTGCTCCGGGGTGCCGGCGCCGAGCACCTGCTGGGTGGCCGCGTGCAGCTGGGCCAGCTGCTCCCAGAGCGCGGTCGCGCCGTCGTCGTCGGCGGCGTCGACCGACGCCCACACCGCGTCCAGTTCGGCGCGGTGCTCCTCGACGTAGGTGGTGCCCGAGGCGGTCAGGTGCACGACCCGACGGCCCTCCACCTTCTCGACCCGGACCAGGCCCTCGTCCTCCAGCTGCGAGAGCGTCGGGTAGACCGAGCCGGGGCTCGG
>JASLAP010000010.1 GCA_030147065.1 Pseudonocardia sp.
CCGCGGGGCCGGCCGGGGGCGCTGCCGCGTTCGAGCGCCTGGGCCAGCCCGCGCTCGGGGCGCATGACGGCCAGCACCGGCAGGCCCAGGGCCCGGCCGATCTCGGTGGCGTCCACGCCACCCGGCGCCGGCCCGCGCACCACCAGGCGAGGCGGCGCGCCGTGCTGGGCGAGGAGCTGCGCGACCCGCGCGCCCGCTGCGGCCGACCGCACGTCGGCCGGGACGACCAGGACGGTGAGATCGGCCGCGGCGAGCGCCGCCGCGGCCGCGCCGGTGGGATGGCGGGGCAGGTCGCAGACCACGATCTCACCGGCCCGTCGCCCGGCGTCGACCACCGAGTGCACCCCCGACGGGGTCGGGCCGTGCTCGGACCGGGCGCAGGACAGCACGCCCAGCCGGCCGTCGCCGCGCCCGGCGACCCGCGGAGCGGGCAGCGCGGCGTGCAGGGCGCGGGCCGGTACCCGGCCCTCGCCCACCTCGATCCCCGGCCAGCGCAGGCCGCCCAGGTCCTCGGCGCCGAGGACCAGGTCGAGCCCGCCGCCGAGCGGGTCGCAGTCGACCAGCAGCGCCCGCTCACCGGCGCGGACGGCCGTCACGGCGACCGCTGCGGCCAGCACCGACGCACCGGCCCCGCCCCGGCCGCCGACCACGGCGAGCACCGCGCCACCGCCGGACCGGCCCTCCGCGGCCTCGGTGAGCACCCCGACCAGCCACGACTCGGCCTGCGGCAGGCTGACGACGTGTTCGGCCCCGACGGCCACGGCCCGGGGCCACGCCTCGGGCGGCGGTTCGCCGTGGACCACCATCACCACCCCGGGCCGGCGCGGCAGGGCGGCGCGGGCGCAGCGCACCGCGGCTTCCCGGTCCACCAGCACCAGCGGCGCCTGCGCCCAGACCTCGCGGGCCTGGGTGGCGTCGACGCAGCGCTGGAGCTCGCACCCGGCCGCGGCCGCCAGCCGCAGGACAGCGTCGAGCAGGTCCGGTTCCGACACCATCACCAGCCCGCGCCGTTCGCTCGCGATCTGCTGCACGTCCGCTCCCTCCGACGGCGGGGCCCGGGGCCTCCGCGGCGCCCGCCGATCCGGGCACCGGCACCCAGGCTGCGGCCGACCGCCGGGGCGCGGAAAGGGAAGATCGAGAACTGTGGACAACTCCGTGGAGATGTGGACAACCCCCGGGCGTGAGCCGGTGACCAGCAGGTTCTGTCGGGGCCGTGCGGGAGACTGGTTGGGGACCCGTCAGCGCCGGCGACCGCCGGAACGGGCACGGCCGCCGGCGCACCCAGCATCAGCACCGCCCGGGAGACGACCGGGCCGGCGTCGAGGTGCCGGCCCACCACGCCGCGGCACCACCCGGGAGGAGCAGCCCGCCCACGCCCCGTGCCGGGCGGCCGTCGGGAGCGCACGAGGGGGAGGCGTCGGCAGGCGCCCGGCCCGGCATCCACCGGGCATTCCGTCACGCGGGGTAGCCGAGGGTCGGCCGAACGGGGTAGCCCGAGGGGTCGGCGCATGGGACGGCCCCCGCCAGGGGGGATTGGCGGGGGCCGTCATCGGTTCAGCTCCGGGGGGTCGAGCTGAACCTCGTCCGGACGCATCCGGACAGCACAACTGTAGCCCCAACCTGCCCATAATGCCGCCCCCCGAGCCAGGTTCTCCGCTGCGGGACGGCCCGGTGAGGGCCCGCTCTGCCAAGGTCACCGGTCTGGCAGGCTCGCGAAGTGTGTCCAGTGTGCTCCCGCTCGACCCGCACCGCCCGTCGGCCTTCCGCGCGGCGGCCTTCTTCGACCTGGACAAGACGATCATCGCCGGGTCCAGTGCGCTCGCCTTCAGCCGCCCGTTCCGCCGGCAGGGGCTGATCAGCCGCCGGGCCGTGCTGCGCAGTGGATACGCACAGTTGCTCCTGCTGCTGTCCGGCGCCGACGCCACCACGATGGATCTGCTGCGCCGCCGGATCACCGCGCTGTGCGCCGGCTGGGACGTCGCGCAGGTGCGCTCGATCGTCGCCGAGACCCTGCACGAGATCGTCCAGCCGCTGGTCTACGCCGAGGCGACGGCGCTGATCGAGGAGCACCACGCCGAGGGTGACGAGGTCGTGGTGCTGTCGGCCTCCGGGGCGGAGGTCGTCGAGCCGATCGCGGCGATGATCGGTGCGGACAGCGCCGTGGCGACCAGGATGGCGGTCGTCGGGGGCCGCTACACCGGCGTCATCGACTACTACTGCTACGGCGAGGCGAAGGCCGCGGCGGCCCGCCGGATCGCCGAGGAGTCCGGCTACCGGCTCGCCGACTGCCGGGCGTACTCCGACTCGATCACCGATCTGCCGCTGCTGGAGGCGGTGGGTCACCCGACCGTGGTGAACCCGGACCGGGCCCTGCGCCGGGAGGCCGTGCGGCGCGGCTGGCCGGTGCTCACCTTCGCGCACCCGGTTGCTCTCGGTGCCCGGTTCCGCACGTCGCACCGGATCACCGCGGCGACCGGGCTGGGGGTTGCCGGCCTGGTCGCGGCGGGGTGGTTCGGCCACCGGTGGCTCGGCCGGGACCGGGCCGCCGCGCGCTGATCACCACCCTGCGTGCCTGAACCGGTGCACCGGGGCCGACCCCTTGCTGTGGCGCCGGTCACGGGCTACAAAGGGGGCGCGGACTTCCGGAAGGCCAAGGTCGGTGCGGCAGAGAAGCACCGCCCTCCCCGACCGGGGCTCCGTGCGTGAACGCCGGGCACTCCACGCACAGCACGCCGCGGGAGGCATGTCGTCGTGGGCCTGCGTTTCGGGACGCCGGACGCCGAGGCCACTCCACGACACGTAGTGCACGCCTGGATCCCGGAGTTGACGCGCGACGGGCGGTGTACCCCGGGAGGGGTGCGCCGCCCGTCTCGTTGTGCGGTCCCCGCTCGGGCGGCTGCTGCTCGTCCGGCTACTGCCGGGCCGACGCGATCGCCATGCCCTCCTTGCCGCCCGCCTCCCACTGCGCGCAGCAGTGCTTCACCCAGCCGGCGACGCCGTCCGGGGTGCCGGCGGCGAATCCCGCGGCCGCGGCCCGGTACTCGCGGGCGTGCCGCAGGTGCCCGACCTCCGGCACGGCCAGCCCTCTCGGGTCCAGCCCGGCGGCCACCGCGGCGAGCCGGGCCGCGGCCCGGGCCACCACGCCGTCCGCGGTGCCGAACGGGGCCAGCGCCAGCAGCTCCCCGTGCACCACGGCGACCAGCACCGGGGCCGGTACCGAGGTGCCGCCGGCGACCAGGTCGGCCAGCATCCCGAGCCGGGCGGCGATCCCCTCGCCCGGCCGGGGCCGGCCCAGCTCGGCGTCGTGGCGGTCCGCGGGCACCAGGTCGGCCGCGGCCACCACGTGCAGCCGGGCGATCGCCTGCAGCGGGGCGGTCCGCCAGGCACCGAGCGACCGGCCGATCTCCTCGGCCGCCCGGATCGCCCCGGCCACCACCGGGTCGGTGACGGCCCGGTCGGCCTCGGCCGCGGCGAGCGTCGCCCCGTCCAGGGCCGCCGACGCCCGGGCCGCGCGCACGCTCGCCTCGGCGGAGCTCGCCGGCCAGCCGCGGCGGTTGACCGGGTGGTTGTGCACGGCCACGACGGCGTCCCGGGCCCGGGCCACGGCGTCGGCCACGCCGGGCAGGTCGAGCAGCGGGGCGAGCGGGTCGCGGGTGCGGGACGGGGTCACCCGCCTCATGCTGCCATCGCCCCGCGATCCATCCACCCGTGCGCTGTCCGGTGCGGGGGCGGCGGGAGGGAAGGGCCGTTGGTCGGCCGTTCGTCGGCCGCCCCTTGCCCGTCCGACGCACCGTCCGGACCTGGCCGGACCGACGGTGCGCGGCGCGGTCGGGGCCACTAGCGTCGGGCCCGATGCACGCGGAGCGGGGCGGCGCCGGGCAGCGGTGCCCGGGGCGCCCAGGACCAGGAGGTTTCCATGGCCGCCGAACCGACACTGAGCAACCTGTCCACCGAGAGCCGCAGTTTCCCGCCCGGCGAGGAGTTCGCCGCCCAGGCCAACGTCCAGGCCGAAGCCTACGACCGGGCGGCGGCGGACCGCGAGGCGTTCTGGGCCGAGCAGGCCGACCGGCTGCACTGGCACAAGCGCTGGGACCGGGTCCTGGACTGGGACGCCCCGTTCGCGAAGTGGTTCGTCGGCGGGCAGCTGAACGTGGCCTACAACTGCGTGGACCGGCACGTCGCCGACGGCCACGGCGAGCAGGTGGCGTTCCACTGGGAGGGCGAGCCCGGCGACACCCGCACCATCACCTACGCCGACCTGCAGCGCGCGGTGTGCAAGGCGGCGAACGCGCTGACCGAGCTGGGCGTGCAGGCCGGCGACCGGGTCGCCATCCAGCTGCCGATGATCCCCGAGGCGGCCGTCGCGATGCTGGCCTGCGCCCGGCTGGGGGCCGCGCACAGCGTGGTGTTCGGCGGGTTCTCCCCGGGTGCGCTCAAGGCCCGCATCGAGGACGCCGACGCCAAGCTGCTGATCACCTCGGACGGCCAGTTCCGGCGGGGCAAGCCGGCGCCGATGAAGGAGAACACCGACAAGGCCGTTGCCGAGACCCCCTCGATCCAGCACGTGCTGGTCGTCCGGCGCACCGAGACCGAGGTGCCCTGGACCGAGGGCCGCGACGTGTGGTGGCACGACGTCGTCGACTCCCAGTCCGACCAGCACGAGGCCCAGCCCTTCGACGCCGAGCAGCCGCTGTTCATCCTGTACACCTCGGGCACCACCGGTAAGCCCAAGGGCATCCTGCACACCTCCGGCGGCTACCTCACCCAGACCGCCTACACCCACCACGCGGTGTTCGACCACAAGCCCGGCGAGAGCGTGTACTGGTGCACCGCCGACATCGGCTGGGTCACCGGGCACAGCTACATCGTCTACGGGCCGCTGGCCAACCGGGCCACCTCGGTGATGTACGAGGGCACCCCGAACACCCCGCACGAGGGGCGGCACTGGGAGATCATCCAGAAGTACGGCGTTTCGATCTACTACACCGCTCCCACGCTGATCCGCACGTTCATGAAGTGGGGCAAGGAGATCCCGGAGCGCTACGACCTGTCCTCGCTGCGGGTGCTGGGCAGCGTCGGCGAGCCGATCAACCCCGAGGCCTGGATGTGGTACCGGGAGAACGTCGGCAAGGGCAACTGCCCGATCGTGGACACCTGGTGGCAGACCGAGACCGGGGCCATCATGATCTCGCCGCTGCCCGGGGTGACGGCGGCCAAGCCGGGCTCGGCGATGCGCCCGCTGCCGGGCATCGCGGCCACCATCGTCGACGAGAACGGCGAGTCGGTGGGCCACGGCAGCGGCGGCTACCTGGTGCTCGACCAGCCGTGGCCGGCGATGCTGCGCGGCATCTGGGGCGACGAGGACCGCTACCGCGACACCTACTGGTCGCGGTTCGCCGAGCAGGGCTACTACTTCGCCGGCGACGGCGCCAAGTACGACGACGACGGCGCGATCTGGCTGCTCGGCCGCGTCGACGACGTCATGAACATCTCCGGGCACCGGATCTCCACGACCGAGGTGGAGTCGGCGCTGGTCAGCCACCCGACGGTGGCCGAGGCGGCGGTCGTCGGCGCGTCCGACCCGACCACCGGGCAGGGCATCGTGGCGTTCGTGATCCTGCGCGGCAACGCGGCCAAGGACGGCGGCGAAGAGGCGATCAAGGCGCTGCGCGACCACGTGTCGCAGGAGATCGGGCCGATCGCGAAGCCGCGCCAGATCATGGTCGTCGAGGAGCTGCCCAAGACCCGCTCCGGCAAGATCATGCGCCGGCTGCTCAAGGACGTGGCGGAGAACCGGGAGGTCGGCGACGTGACCACGCTGGCCGACTCGTCGGTGATGGATCTCATCTCGGCCGGGCTCAAGGACGGCAAGTCCGAGGACTGAATCGCGCGCCGGGGCGGCCGCCGTCGGGCATCCTGGTCGGGTGTCCGATGGCGATCTCCCCGTGCGGGGCGCGCTGGTGCTGCCCGAGCGGGAGCTGCACTGGCGGTTCTCGCGCGCCTCGGGCCCGGGCGGGCAGGGTGTGAACACCACCGACTCGCGGGTCGAGCTGTCGTTCGACCTGGCCCGCTCGCCGTCGGTGCCCGAGCCGCTGCGCGAGCGGGCGCTGGCCCGGCTGGCCGGGCGGCTGGTCGACGGGGTGCTCACCGTGGTCGCCTCCGAGCACCGCAGCCAGCTGCGCAACCGGGACGCCGCCCGCGGCCGGCTGGCCGCCCAGCTGCGCGACGCGATGGCCGCCGACCCGCCCCAGCGGCGCCCGACGCGCCCGTCGAAGGGGGCCAAGCGCCGCCGGTTGGACGCGAAGTCGCGGCGCGGGGAGATCAAGCGGCTGCGCTCCCGCCCGTCCGACTGAGCCGGGTCGCGGTCCCCGGGTGAGCGCGGCGCGCCTCACGGGGCGTCGGGCGGGTCCCCGTGGAAGGATGGCGCCGATCTCCGACCGATCTTCGACGCAGTCGAGCACACAGCAGCCGAGCCACAACCAGGAGGACCGCGGTGTCCACGCCGAGCAGCTCCACCCGCGCGGACGTCCCACCCGTGCTCCCGTCGATCCCGCTGTCGCCCGAGCCGACCCCCTCGGCCGCCGACAAGTCGATCGGCGAGCTGGTCGGCGAGGCCACCCAGCACGTCTCGACGCTGGTCCGGGCCGAGGTCGAGCTGGCCAGGGCGGAGATCACCGCCGAGGTGAAGAAGGGCGTGCAGGGCAGCATCTTCTTCGTCGTCGCGCTGACGATCCTGCTGTTCAGCCTGTTCTTCCTGTTCTTCACGCTGGCCGAGCTGCTGGCGCTGTGGCTCAACCGGGCGGGTGCGTTCGCCATCGTGTTCGGCGTGATGCTGCTGACCGCGGGGCTGTTCGGGCTGCTCGGCTACCTGCGGGTGCGCAAGATCCGCAAGCCGGAGCGGACGATCAACTCGCTGCGCGAGTCGGCGCAGGTGATCTCGCACCGCGGGCGCGGCGACGGCGCACCGGACCGGCCCGAGCTCGCCCGCTGAGCGGATGCGCCGGCGCGGCCCGGACCCGTCGTCGGTGCGGTTGCCCGGGCCGTGGACGCACCGCTCGGTCTCGGCCAACGGCATCCGGCTGCACGTCGCCGAGTGCGACGGCGGCGGGCCGCTGGTGGTGCTCGTGCACGGGTTCGCCGAGTTCTGGTGGACCTGGCGCCACCAGCTGACCGCGCTGGCCGAGCAGGGGTACCGCGCGGTCTCGGTCGACCTGCGCGGCTACGGCGATTCGGACAAGCCGCCGCGCGGCTACGACCTGTGGACGCTGGCCGGGGACGTGGCCGGCCTGGTCCGGGCGCTGGGCGAGCCGCGGGCGCACCTGGTCGGGCACGGCTGGGGAGGGCTGGTCGGCTGGACCGTGGCCGCGGTGCACCCCCGGCTGGTCGAGTCGCTGGCCGTGCTCGGCGCCCCGCACCCGCTGGCCGTGCGCCGCGCGGTGCTGCGCGACCCCCGCGGCCAGGGCCGGGCGACCGCCCGGCACGCGCTCGGGCTGCAGCTGCCGCGGTGGCCGGAGCGCTCGCTGGTCGCCGACGACGCGGCCCGGGTCGAGCGGATCCTGCGCGCCCGGTCGGGCCCGGACTGGGCGGCGTCGGCGGACTTCACCGAGGCGGCGCGCTGCTACCGGATGGCGTTCCAGGTGCCCGGGGTGGCGCACTGCGCCGCGGAGTACGCCCGGTGGGCGGTGCGCTCGCAGCTCCGGGTCGAGGGGCGCCGGTTCGCCGCCGCGGTGTCCCGGCCGGTCGAGGCGCCGGTGCTGGGCCTGCACGGCGACCAGGACCCCTGGGCGCTGGTCCGCACCGCGACGACGTCGGCCCGGTGGGCCGTCGCGCACCGGCTGGAGGTGCTGCCCGGCGTCGGGCACTTCCCGCACCAGGAGCGCCCCGACGCGACCACCCGGCTGCTGACCGCCTTCCTGCCCGACGGTCGTGCGCGGGAACCGGTGCTCTAGCACCGGTTGGCGCTCACGACCGGAGAGGTCAGACCCGGTGCAGCGCGGCCCGGGCGGTGACCGCGGTGTCCGGGTTGTCGGTGATCAGTCCGTCCACCCCGGCCACCAGGTGCGCCGCGTACTCGGCGAACGCATCGCCGTAGGGGGCCGGGTCGGGGTCCGAGCGCAGGTCGGTCGGCAGGAAGCAGTTCTCGTTGCGGTACGTCCACGGGAACACCCGCAGTCCGGCGGCGTGCGCGCGGTCGACCAGGCCGGTCGGCCCGGCCGACGCTCCGGTGGCGTCCAGGCCGATGACCTGGTCCTTGTCCGGGCCGATGGCGGCGGCGTAGGCCGCGACGGCGGCCAGGCCGGCGTCGGTGTCCACGTCGACCGGGCCGGGTGCCGGTTCGACCAGCTGCACCAGCCCGACGGCGAGGCGCGGGGCCAGCGCGCGCAGGGTGGTGGCCTCGAACGACATCACGAACACCGGCGCGTCGGGCCGGTCGAGCCCGGCGCGGTCCAGGGCGTCGGCCAGCACCGGTTCCAGCGGCAGGCCGAGGTCGGCGAAGTACGCCTCGTGCTTGGTCTCGACGCACACCCCGATCTCGCGGCCCAGCTCGCTCGACAACCGGGCGCGCATCGCCAGGACCTCGTCGAACGCCGCCACCCGGAAGCGGCCGTCGTAGAGGGTGTTTCCGCGGCGGACGGTCGGCATCCGCTCCCGCGCCCACAGGGTCTTCAGCTCGGCCAGCGTGAACTGCTCGACGAACCACCCGGTGACCGCGGTGCCGTCGACGGTCCGGGTGCACCGGCGACCGGCGAACTCCGGGCGCGCGGCCACGTCGGTGGTCAGGCTCAGCTCGGGCTCGTGCCGGGCCACCAGCACGCCGTCGGCGGTGATCACCAGGTCGGGCTCGATGTAGTCGGCCCCCAGGCGGGCGGCCAGCTCGTAGGAGGCGAGCGTGTGCTCGGGACGGTAGCCGCAGGCACCGCGGTGCCCGATCACGATCGGGTCAGCCGGGGCGGAGGAGCTTGCTCGTCCCACGCCGACCAGCGTTCCGGACGCCCGGAACCGCGCGGCCACGGTCGGGCGGCGGGCCCGGGTCGATCGTGGAACGCCCGGGTGAACGACGGAGTGGACGACGGCGGGTCAGGCGGGCGCCTTCGCCAGCTGCCGCGCGGTGATCGCGGTGTCCGGGTTGTCGGAGAACACGCCGTCCACCCCGGCGGCGAAGTAGGCGGCGTACTCGGCCAGGGCGTCGCCGTAGGCGGTCGGGTCCGGGCCGGAGCGCAGGTCGACGGGCAGGAACTGGTTCTCGTTGCGGAACGTGTAGGGGTGCACCAGCAGGTCGACCGCGTGCGCCCGGTCGACCAGGCCGGTCGGCTCGCCCAGCGCGCCGGCCGCGTCGCGGGCGATCACCTGGGTCTTCTCCGGGCCGATGCCGTCGGCGTAACCGGCGATGTCGGCCAGGCCCTCCGGGGTCACCAGGTCCGCGTAGGTGCGCGGATCGCCGGCCGCGACCAGATCGGCCGGTGCCCCCTCGGCGCTGAGCAGCTGCACCAGCGGCACCTCCAGCTCGGCGTCCAGCGCGCGCAGGTTGGTGGTCTCGAACGACTGCACGAACACCGGCGCGTCGGCGCGGTTGAGCCCGGCATCGGTGAGCGCCTCGACCAGCGCCGGCTCCAGCGGCCGGCCCTGGGCGGCGAAGTAGGTCGGGTGCTTGGTCTCCGGGTAGACGCCGATCTCGCGGCCCAGCTCGTCGGACAGCCGGGCACGCAGCTCCAGCACCTCCTCGAAGGTGGGCACCTCGAACAGGCCGTCGTAGACGGTGTTGCCCTGGCGGACCTCCGGGATCCGCTCGACGGCCCGCAGCGTCTTGAGCTCGGCCAGCGTGAAGTCCTCGGCGAACCAGCCGGTGAACTCGACGCCGTCGACGTCCTTGGTGGTCCGGCGGTCGGCGAACTCGGAGCGGGCGGCCACGTCGGTGGTGCCGCCGATCTCCGGCTCGTGCCGGGCCACCAGCACCCCGTCGGCGGTGGTCACCAGGTCCGGCTCGATGAAGTCCGCGCCCATCCGGGCGGCCAGCTCGTAGGAGGCCAGGGTGTGCTCGGGGCGGTAGCCCGAGGCGCCGCGGTGCCCGATGACCAGCGGCTGCGCGCCCTCCTCGTCCGGGGTCGGCGCAGGGGCGGCGACCGCGGTCGGGGCGGCGGTCGCGACGGCGAGCGCGGCGAGCGTGGTCACGGCGAGTACCCGGAGGGCGCGTCCCATGGCGCCCACCCTGTCCCGGCCGGACGACCGCGGAGTCACCTCCGGTCGTCGGGGGTGCTGCGCCCGGGTGAACGCCCGGGGCGGGGACGGGCGGGGCGCGGTTGCGTCCTCGGACGCGCGGGGCTCGGTGGGCATCCCGCCACCGTGCCAGGGCCCGGCCGATCGGCAAACCCGTGCGCCGGGTTCGGCCGGACGGGCCCTAGGATCGGCTCCCGTGCGCGTCCTCGTGGTCGGCTCCGGTGCCCGTGAGCACGCCATCGTCCTGGCCCTGTCCGCCGATCCGGAGGTGACCGCGCTGGCCTGCGCGCCGGGCAACCCGGGCACGGCCGGCGTGGCCGAGCAGCGCGGGGTCGACCTGCTCGACCCGGCCGCGGTCGCCGCGCTGGCCGTGGACTGGCGCGCCGACCTGGTGGTGATCGGCCCCGAGGTGCCGCTGGTGCTGGGCGTGGCCGACGCGGTCCGCGCGGCCGGCGTCGCCTGCTTCGGCCCGAGCGCGGAGGCGGCCCGGATCGAGGGCTCCAAGAGCTTCGCCAAGGACGTGATGGACGCGGCCGGCGTGCCCAACGCGGCCGCGGTGGTGGTCGACAACCCGGCGCACCTGGACGCCGCGCTCGCCCGGTTCAGCCCGCCCTACGTCGTCAAGGACGACCGGCTGGCCGCGGGCAAGGGCGTCGTGGTCAGCTCCGACCCGGACGTGGCCCGCGCGCACGCCGCCGGTCTGCTCGACGCCGGCCGGCCGGTGCTGCTGGAGGAGTTCCTGACCGGGCCCGAGGTGTCGCTGTTCTGCCTGGTCGACGGGGAGACCGTGGTCCCGCTGCTGCCCGCCCAGGACGCCAAGCGGGTGGGCGACGGCGACACCGGACCGAACACCGGCGGGATGGGCGCCTACGCCCCGCTGCCGTGGGCGCCGGCCAGCCTGGCC
This sequence comes from Pseudonocardia sp., assembly GCA_030147065.1. GTDB lineage: Bacteria > Actinomycetota > Actinomycetes > Mycobacteriales > Pseudonocardiaceae > Pseudonocardia. The sequence goes on from JASLAP010000010.1 coordinate 11,120, forward strand.
GAGGACCTGGTGCGCCGGGTGGTGGGCCCGGTGGCCCGGGAGATGGTGGCCCGAGGCACGCCGTTCAGCGGGCTGCTCTACGCCGGGCTGGCGCTCACCGCGACCGGCCCCTCGGTGATCGAGTTCAACTGCCGGTTCGGCGACCCGGAGACCCAGGTCGTGCTGGCCCTGCTGCGCAGCCCGCTGGCCCGGCTGCTGCACGCCACCGCGACCGGGACGCTGGCCGAGCAGCCGGCCCCGGAGTGGGCCGACGGGGCCGCGGTCGTGGTCGTGCTGGCCGCCGAGGGCTACCCGGGCCAGCCCCGGCTCGGCGACGTGCTCACCGGGGCCGACCGGGCGGGCGTGCTGCACGCCGGCACCCGCCGCCGCGACGACGGCGCCGTCGTCTCCGCGGGGGGCCGGGTGCTGTCGGTGGTGGGCACCGGGCCGGACCTGGCCGCCGCCCGCGCCGAGGCCTACCGCCTGCTCGACGGCGTGCACCTGGCCGGCTCGCACCACCGCACCGACATCGCGCTGCGCGCCGAGCGCGGCGAGGTGGCCATCCCGTCGATCCCGGTCCCGGACGACGTCGAGTGGCTGCGCAGCAGCGTGAGCACCGACGACGACGAGGGCAGCGTCGAGGTGGCGATGCTGCCCGACGGCGCGGTCGCCCTGCGCGACGGCAGCGACCCGGACGGCCAGGTGCACGTGTACACCGCCGAGGAGTGGGACGCGTTCGTCAAGGGCGTGCACGCCGGGGAGTTCGACCGGCCCTGAGCCTCAAGCGCCGGGCGTGCGGCCGTAGCGCAGGAAGAGCGCGCCGCCCGGGCTCGACGTCGCCTCCAGCAGCGCGAGCCTGCGCAGCGTGTCGTCGCCGTCGAACAGCCGTCGCCCGCCGTTGTTGGCGAGCACCGGGGACACGACCAGGCGCAGCTCGTCGACGAGGTCCGCGCGCAGCAGCGCCTGGGCCAGCCGGATGCTGCCGTGCACCCCGATGTCGCCACCGGGCCGGCGCTTCAGCTCGGCGACGTAGCCCTCCGCGGGCTCGTCGACGACCACGCTGTTCGCCCACTCCGTGGTCGGTGCCGTGGACGTGAACACGTACTTGGTGGTCCCGTTGACGAAGCCGGCGAAGGGCTCCAGGTCGGACTTCGGCCAGTAGTCGATCCAGTAGTCGTAGGTCCCGCGGCCGAGCAGCACCGCGTCCTGGCCCCGCAGGACCTCGCCGAGGTTGGCGAACACCTCCGGGCCGTCGTCGACCATCCAGTCGCCGGGCTCCTCGGCGACGCCGTCCAGGGACAGCAGCTGGTACAGCACAACCTTGCGCATCGCGGTCCTCCTCGGGGGTCGTGCCGGCTCCGACCGCCGGCAGCGGTCGGACTCATCGGTCGTCCGACCGATCAGTGATCGTGCCCGAGGGCGGCCGGAGGGTCGTGACCTCCGGGGTCATGCCCCGCCGACCAGCAGGGCGTGGTCGAGGGACTCGAACGCCCGGCACGCCGCCGCCCTGCTCGACCCGGCCGACCTGCCGGAAGTGGGCGCCACCCTCGGGCAGCCCGGGGAGCTGGCCGCGCTGGTCTCGCGGGCGCCGGTCGGGTCCGCGGGTCCGACGGCCTGACGCACCCGCGGGCGGCACCGCGTCTCTACGCTCGGGGGGTGACGACCCACCCCGCCCTGTCCGGCGCCGCGGCCCGCGCGATGATCCCGCCGTTCCACGTGATGGACGTGTGGGCGGCCGCGGGGGAGCGTCAGCGCACCCACGGCGACCTGGTCAACCTCTCCGCCGGCCAGCCGTCCACCCCGGCGCCGGTCGCGGTCCGCGAGGCCGCCACCGCCGCACTGGCCGACCAGGTGCTCGGCTACACCGTCGCGCTGGGCATCCCGGAGCTGCGCGCGGCGATCGCCGGGCACTACGCCCGCACCCACGGCCTGGACGTCGACCCCGGGCAGGTGGTGGTGACCACCGGCTCGTCGGGCGGGTTCCTGCTGGCCTTCCTGGCCGCGTTCGACGCGGGCGACCGGGTGGCCATGGCCCGTCCGGGCTACCCCTGCTACCGCAACATCCTCACCGCGCTGGGCTGCGAGGTCGTCGAGCTCCCGTGCGGCCCGGAGACCCGCTACCAGCCGACCGTGGCGATGCTGGAGGAGCTGGACGAGCCGGTGCGCGGGCTGGTGGTGGCCAGCCCGGCCAACCCCACCGGCACCGTGCTGGACCCGGCGGAGCTGGCAGCCCTGGCCGAGCACTGCGAGCGCACCGGGATCCAGCTGGTCAGCGACGAGATCTACCACGGCATCTCCTACCCGGGGGCGCCGGCGACGTCGTCGGCGTGGAACACCTCGCGGGAGGCGATCGTGGTCAACTCCTTCAGCAAGTACTTCTCCATGACCGGCTGGCGGCTGGGCTGGTTGCTGGTGCCGCCGCGGCTGCTGCGCGCGGCCGACTGCCTGGCCGGCAACTTCACCGTCTGCCCGCCCGCGCTGCCCCAGCTGGCCGCGCTGGCCGCGTTCGACGAGGGGTCCTGCGCCGAGGCCGACGGGCACGTCACCCGGTACGCGACGAACCGGCAGCTGCTCCTCGACGGGCTGCCCCGGCTGGGCATCGGCACGCTGGCCCCGGCGGACGGGGCCTTCTACGTCTACGCGGACGTGGCGCACCTGACCCGGGACTCGATGGACCTGACCTACCGGCTGCTGGCCGACGTCGGGCTGGCGGTGGCGCCCGGAGCCGACTTCGACCCGGTGACCGGCAACCGGTGGATCCGGCTGTCGTTCGCCGGGTCCACCGCCGACGTCGAGGAGGCGCTGGCCCGGCTGGCCGGCTGGCTGCACGGACGCGACCGGTCGAGCGCCCCGGTCTGACCGCCGATCTACGCTCCCGGCCATGGCGACCCAGCAGGACGACGAGCCGCGGATCGCGGTGTGGGACAGCCGGGTGGACTGGTGGCTCACCGGGCTGGCGGCGCTGTTCCTGGCCGCCTACGCGTGGCAGGTGCTCGACACCACGCTGAGCCCGGCCGGGGAGCAGGCCCTGGAGGCCGTCATCACCGTGACCTGGGTGCTCTTCGGCGTCGACTACGTGGTGCGGCTGGTGCTGGCCCGGCGCCGCTGGCGCTACGTCTCGCGGCACCTGTTCGAGCTGGTCGTGCTGCTGCTGCCGGTGTTCCGGCCGTTGCGCGCGCTGCGCGTGTTCACCGCGATCGGGGTGCTGAACCGCCAGCTGCGCGACGACGCCCGGGGCCGGGTCGCCGTCTACGTGGCCGGGACGGTGACGCTGCTCGGCTTCGTGGCCTCGCTGGCCGTGCTGGACGCCGAGCGGGACGCGCCGGAGGCGTCGCTGACCACGTTCGGCGAGGCGGTCTGGTGGTCGATCACGACGATCTCCACCGTCGGCTACGGCGACCGCTACCCGGTCACCACCGAGGGCCGGCTGGTCGCCTCGGCGTTGATGATCGCCGGCATCGCGCTGCTGGGCGTGGTGACCGCCTCGATCGCCAGCTGGTTCGTGGAGAACCTGCGCCGGGCGGGGCGGGAGGTCGAGCAGGCGGTGGAGGACGACCTCGGGCGGGCCGAGGCGCAGCTGGCCGAGGTGCTGGTCGAGCTGCGCGCGGTCAGTGCCCGGCTGGCCGAACTGGAGCGTGACCGACGGACCTCCTGAGCCGGGCCCGCGGCTCGGGCACTCCGGAGGTCCCGGCCGTCTCCACCGGGCCGATCCGGTTCAGCGCCGCAGTGATGTCGGCGTCGGTCAGGTCGGCGTGGGTGACCAGCCGGACCTGCCCGGACATCGAGCTGGCCCGCACCCCGGCGGTCTCCAGCCGGTCCAGCGCGCCGCCCAGGTCGGCCACCGCGACCAGCACGATGTTCGTCTCCGGGGCGCTGGCGTGCCAGCCCCGCTCGCGCAGCCCGGCGGCGAGCCTGCGGGCCCGCTCGTGGTCCTCGGCGAGGCGGTCGATCCGGTCCAGCGCGACCATCCCGGCCGCGGCCATGATCCCGCCCTGGCGCACCCCGCCGCCGAGCATCTTGCGCAGCCGCCGGGCTCGCCCGGTGAACTCCGCGGACCCGGCCACCAGCGACCCCATCGGCGCGCCCAGGCCCTTGCTCAGGCAGACCTGCACGGTGTCCGCGCCCACGGTGAGCGTGCGCGGCGGCACCCCGAGGGCCACCGCGGCGTGCCACAGCCGGGCCCCGTCCAGGTGCACCCGCAGCTTCGCCGCGCGGGCCGCCGCGGCCAGCGAGGCGTGCTCCTCGGGGGCGGTGACGGTGCCGCCCGACGCGTTGTGGGTGTTCTCCAGGCACAGCAGCGTGGTGTGCAACGTGAAGTAGGGCCCCGGCGCGCCGGCTGCGCGGCGCACCGCGGCCGGGGAGATCTTGCCGGGGCCGGCGTCGTGCTCCAGCGGGCGCGGCATCCCACCGGCCAGCCAGGCCGCCGTGCCCAGCTCGGCGTCCAGCACGTGCGCGCCGGCCGGGGCCAGGAAGGCGTCGCCGCGGCCGAGGTGGTGCATCAGCGCGATGACGTTGCCCATGGAGCCGGTGGGCGTCCACAGCGCGTCCTCGGTGCCGAGCAGGCCGGCGACCCGTTCCTCCAGCTCGCGCATGGTCGGGTCGCGGTCCAGCACGTCGTCGCCGACCTCGGCGGCGGCCATGGCGGCGCGCATCTGCTTCGTCGGGCGGGTGACGGTGTCCGAGCGGAGGTCGATCGGACCGTCGCCGGCCGACGCCCGCCGGGATCGGGAGCTGGGTCGCACGACCACCGATTCAACCAGTTGGCGACGCTGCGGTCTCCGGTGGGTCACGACTCGGTCACGAGACTGCCCCGTTCGAGCGAATTCCGGTCTGCTGGGCAACCGCTCCCGGCGGCCTCCGCGTCCTGCGGGTGCGACCGGGAGGAGGTCTGTGACGGAGGGGGTCGGCGTGCCGGGCGACGGCGGCGAGACGGAGTTCGAGGAGTACTTCCGGACCCGTCGCGACGCCCTGCGCCGCACCGCCTACCTGCTCTGCGGCGACTGGCACCGGGCCGACGACCACACCCAGGCGGCGTTCGTGGCGCTGCACCGGCACTGGCGCCGGATCCGCGACCGAGCCGCGCTGGACGCCTGGATGCGGCGCACGCTGGTGCGCGCCGTGGTGGACGAGTCGCGCCGGCCGTGGCGCCGCGAACGGTTCACCGCCGAGCTCGACGACCGCCGCTCGGAGCCGGCCGCCGCCGAGGCCGTGGCCACCCGGCACGTGCTGGTGGACGGGCTGCGGTCGGTGCCGGCCCGGCAGCGGGCGGTGCTGGTGCTGCGGTTCCTGGAAGGGCTCGACGTGGCGGCCACCGCCGCCGCGCTGGGCTGCTCGGAGGGCACAGTGAAGAGCCAGACGGCGGCCGGGCTGGCCGCGCTGCGGACGGCTCTCGGCGACGCCCTGGACGACCTGCGACCGGCCGGCTGAGGAGGGGGGAGGACCACGATGAGCGACGACGAGCGCCTGGCGGCGCTGTTCCGGGCCGCGGCCGCCGACGCGCCACCTCCCGGCTTCGACCACGACGACGTGGTGCACGCCTCCCGGCGGATCACCGCCCGGCGCCGGACGGCCGCGGTGGCCGCCGCCGTCGTGGTCGGGCTGGCCGGGGCGGGCGCCGCGATCACCCTGCCCGCAGTGCTGGGCTCCGACGGCGACCTGACGTCGGCGGCGGCTCCCGCCCAGCCGCTGAGCGTCCCGGAGGCCGCGGACGCGCGGGCCGACCGGGACGGTTCCGGCGCGGAGGCGTCCGAGGGAGCGGGCACCGCGCCCGCGCCGGCGGCCCCGCCGCCCGCGCCGCTGGGTGCCGGGCAGGACGAGTGCGCCGACCGGCAGGACCCGGCCCTGCGCGCGCTGCTGGAGCAGGTGCTGCCCGAGGTCGTCGGCGCCCCGCCGGCCGCGACCACCGACATCTGCCTGCCCGGGGAGCAGCGCCACCTGGCCCTGGAGGTCGACGACGGCCGGGCGCGCGGGGTGCTGACCGTGGCGTCGCTGCCGGCCGGGGTGTCGGCCGGGGTCCCGCCCGGCGCGGTGAGCGCTCCGGCGGCGTCCGGCGGCACCGTGGTCGTCGGATCGACGGCCGCGGCGGGCGACGGGCCCGCTCCGTTCGCGGACCGGCTGCCCGCGGTGCTGGAGCACCTCGCCCCGCGGCTCTGACCGGGCGCGACCGCGGGGACACTGGACGGGTGGGCACCACCAAGGGCGAGCGCCGCCGCGGGGAACTGGTCGCCGCGGCCGCCGAGCTGCTGCGGCTGGGCGGGTTCGAGGCCGTCCGGCACCGGGCGGTGGCCGAGCGCGCCGGCCTCCCGCTCTCCTCGACCACGTACTACTTCGCCTCCCTCGACGACCTGGTGACCGCGGCCGCCGAGCAGACCAGCCGCGACGAGCTCGACGAGGGCCGCACCCAGCTCGACCGGCTCGCCGACCCCGCCGCCGGGGCCGACCCCACCGCGGCCGGCGAGCTGGTGGAGCTGGTGCTGGACCTGCTGCTCGGCCCGGAGTCGCGCGACGGCGGGCTGGACGCGGTGCTGCTGCGCTACGAGCGGCTGGTCGGCGCGGGGCGCCGGCCGTACCTGGCGCCGCTGATGCGGGAGCTGCGCGGCGAGCTCGACGCCCTGCTGGACGAGATCCTGCGCCGCTCCGGCCACCCGATGGACCCGGTGCCCCTGCGCGACCTGGTCTCCCTGGTCGACGGCGCCGTGATCAGCGCCCTGATCGAGGCCGACCCCGACCCCCGCGCCGCCGCCCGCGAGGTCCTCCTCCGCTCACTCTGACGTCCTCGCAGGGCCCACCGACGCCGCGCAGGGCCCGCGGGCTCTGCGCCGCGTACGCGGACTCTGCGAGGTCGGCCCGATGTTCGCGTTCGGGTCCGCGGGCTGGCCGGAGTGGGCAGGGTGGCGGCGTGGATCCGGTGGGGGACGGGGTGCAGTTGCGGGACCGGCTGCTGGCGGCCGGGATGACCGATCGCGAGCTGCGGGGACTGTGCCGGGCGGGGACGCTGGCCCGGGTGCGGCCGGGCGCCTACGTCCGGACCGGTCCGGGTGGCCCCGACCCGGCCGACCCCGTCGGCCGGCATCGGCCGGCGGTGCACGCGGCCGCCCGCAAGCTCGCCGGCGGCGCGGTCATCAGCCACGTCTCGGCCGCGGTGCTGCACGGGCTGCCGCTGTGGTTCCCGCCCCCTGGTGATCGCGTCCAGGCGACCCGGGACCGCCGGTCCGGTGCCCGGCGCAGCGCGTTCCTCGACCTGCACGCCGCGGCCATGGAACCCGACGAGGTGGTGGTCGTCGACGGGCTGCTGGTGACGTCGGTGGCCCGCACCGTGGTCGACGTGGCCAGGACGATGCCGTTCGAGTACGCGCTGGTGCCCGCGGACGCCGCGCTGCACCGGCACCTGGTGACGTCCGCCGCGCTGGCTGAGGTGCTCGAGCGCGGTTCGCGCCGGCCCGGCGGCCCGGCGGCCCGGCGGGTGGCGCGTTCGCCGACGGCCGGGCCGAGAGCCCGGGGGAGACCCGCAGCCGGCTGGCGATCCACCGCGCCGGCCTGCCCACCCCGACCCTGCAGCACGAGGTCCGCACCGGGGACGGGCGGACCCACCGGGTGGACTTCTGGTGGGAGGCCACCGGCACGGTCGGCGAGTTCGACGGCCGGGTGAAGTACGGCCGGCTGCTCCGCGCCGGGCAGGACCCCGGTGACGCGGTGTACGCCGAGAAGCTCCGCGAGGACGCCCTGCGCGCAGAACGGCCTCACGGTCGTCCGCTGGAACTGGTCCGACCTCGCGGACTTCGCCCCGACCGCCACCCGCCTCCGCCGCGCCCTGACCCGGCCCCGCTGACCCGCCCGTCCTCGCAGGGTCCGTCTACGCGGCGCACAGTCCCGGGACCCTGCGCCGCGTACACAAACCCTGCGCCGTGGCGAACCGCCGCCGCTGCGGACGGTGCGGTGACCCGGTGATCCGGGCCGGTACCGGCTCGACGGCCGCAGCGCTGTCGCTAGGCGAGTCGGACCTGGACCGTGCCGGTGCGCGGGGGTCGCCCGGTCAGCACCATCCGCAGCGCCGCCGGGTGCGGGCGGCGGGCCGGGTCCGGGTGCAGCAGGGCCTGCACGACCGGGGCGAGGCCGGCAGTGCACGGGTTGCCGTCCGACAGCCGGACCAGCCGGGCCGCGACCCGGTCGTGCCGGCGGCGCAGCCCGGGACCGTCCCGGGCCGGCTCCAGCGGGATGCCGGTGGCCAGGTGGAACAGCACCGCGCTCAGGTCGAGCAGGTCGGCGGCCCGGTCGGCGGCCGAACCCGGCCCGGCCGGCCCGGCGAGCCGGACGTCACCGGCGCCGGTCACCAGCACCGCGTCCGGGTCGAGGCCGCGCACCGCGAGACCGCGTTCGTGCGCCTGCCCGACCAGGTCGACCAGCTGCCGCACGAGCCGGGCCACCGCGGCCGGCGGCGGGCCCCACCAGCCTGCGTCGCCGAACTCCAGGTGCGTCCGGACCCAGTCCCGCATCGTGACCGCGGAGACGGTGCCGCCCGGTCGGTCGTTCGCCCGGGCCTCCGGGGCGCGGTCCTCGATCTCGATCATTGTTCCTCCTCGGTCGGGCGGTCCCTCCACAGTCACATACTTGTTATCTAACACGCAAGTACTTGCTAGTCTGCCCCCGTGGCAGCGCGCACTCCTTCCCCCACCGGCCGGCGCACCCAGGCCGAGCGCCGTGAGCAGACCGGCGCGGCCCTCCTGCGGGCGGCGGCGGAGGTGGTGATCGAGCAGGGCGTGCGGTCGCTGACCCTGGCCCGGGTGGGGGAGCGGGCCGGCTACAGCCGCGGGATCGTCACCCACCACTTCGGCTCGAAGCAGGCGCTGCTCGACGCGCTGGCGCGGGCGACGCAGCGCGGCTTCGTACCGGGCGTGGTCCAGCCCCCGGGACTCGACCGCCTGTTGTTCCTGGTCGACGGCTACATCGCGGCCCTGGGCAGCGCCGGCACCATGAACCGCGCCTTCCTGCTGCTGTGGGCGGAGGCGGCGACGGCGGCCGAGCTCGCGGACACCTTCCGCGAGCGCGACGAGCAGTTCCGGGCCGAGCTGCGCGCGGACGTGGCGGCCGGGATCGCCGACGGGACCATTCGCACCCCCACCGACCCGCACGACGTCGCCGTCGCCGTGCTCGGCCAGCTGCGGGGCATCGGTCTGCAGCGCCTCCTCGACCCCGCCGCGGTCGACACCGAGCGCCTCCGCCACGTCGTCACCGACCACTGGCGGCGCACGCTCCGGCCCGCTCCGCGATGACATCGCGGTCGGCGAGTCCTAGGCGCCGTCGTCCGCGGCCCCATCGGCGCCCTGCTGTCGATGCAGTCGCCGGCTCGGTCATCGCCACCTGCGGCAGCCACCGGGTGCCGCTGGTGACCGGGCCGGTGCACGGCGCCGGGCGCACCAGGGACAGCGCCGCGGCGATCGCCCGCTACACCACCCTCACCTACGGTGGCATCCTCGCGGGGCCGGCGGTGATCGGCTGGTTGGCCGATCCGACCAGCCTGACCGTGGCCCTGGCCTGCCTGTTCGTCCCCCTCGCCGGTATCCTGCTCGTCGCCGGGCTCACCCAGGCGGCGGTCGCCGAGGACCGCCGCGGAACCGTGGAGACCGCATGACGAAGTCCTTGTCGGCCGGCGACGAGACGACCGTCGGGCCGCTGCCCTTCCCGTTGAGCGCCGACGGCCCCGAGCCGGGCTGCTGGCAGCTCGGGGCCGCGGCGGTGTCCGCGTTCGCACCGCCCCGCACCGACCTGTTCCTGGACCCGGCGGCCGATCCCGACGCACGCCCGCAGCCGCTGCCCGACGCGCCCCGCCTGGTCGGGGTCCCGACCGGGGACTTCCAGCTGGTGGCCCGGGTGGCGGTGGACTTCCGGACCACGTTCGACGCCGGGGTGCTGGTGGTGCACGCCGGGCCGGACCGGTGGGCGAAGCTGTGCTTCGAGTACACCCCGCAGGAGACCCCGAGCGTGGTCACGGTGGTCACCCGGGGGGAGTCCGACGACGCCAACGCCGTCGAGACCGAGGACAGCTCGGTGTGGCTGCGGGTGTCGCGGACCGGGCGGGCCTACGCCTTCCACACCTCCACCGACCGCCGGTGGTGGCGGATGGTGCGGTACTTCGGTCTCGGCGAGCCGGCCGACACGGCCCGGGTCGGTTTCCTGGCCCAGTCGCCCATGGGCGAGGGCTGCCCGGTCACCTTCGACGACCTGGAGTACCGCGACCACGCCCCCGCCGACCTGCGCGACGGGAGCTGACCCGAGCGGGCCCGCAAGGCCGTGTCCTAGGCTGGCTCGACGTGATCCCCAACGTGCTGGCCGCCCGCTACGCCAGTCCCGAGCTGGTGGCGCTGTGGTCGCCGGAGCACAAGGTCGTCCTGGAGCGCCGGCTGTGGATCGCGGTGCTGCGCGCCCAGCGCGACCTCGGCGTCCCGGTCCCGGACGGTGTGGTCGAGGACTACGAGCGGGTGGTCGACCAGGTCGACCTGGCCTCGATCGCCGCCCGCGAGCGGGTCACCCGCCACGACGTCAAGGCGCGCATCGAGGAGTTCTGCGCGCTGGCCGGGCACGAGCACGTGCACAAGGGGATGACCAGCCGCGACCTCACCGAGAACGTCGAGCAGCTGCAGGTCCGGCTGTCGCTGGAGCACGTGCGGGACCGGTCGGTGGCGGTGCTGGCCCGGCTGGCCCGGCGCGCGGCCGAGCACGCCGAGCTGGTGATGGCCGGGCGCAGCCACAACGTCGCCGCGCAGGCCACCACGCTGGGCAAGCGGTTCGCCTCGGCGGCCGACGAGCTGCTGGTCGCCCACGCCCGGCTGGAGGAGCTGCGGGCGCGCTACCCGTTGCGCGGGATCAAGGGCCCGATGGGCACCGCCCAGGACATGCTCGACCTGCTCGGCGACGCCGGCCGGCTGACCGGGCTGGAGCAGCGGGTCGCCGGCCACCTCGGCTTCGACGCCACGCTGACCAGCGTCGGCCAGGTCTACCCCCGCTCGCTGGACTACGACGTGCTCAGCGCGCTGGTCCAGCTGGCCGCGGGCCCGTCGTCGCTGGCCACCACGATCCGGCTGATGGCCGGGTTCGAGCTGGCCACCGAGGGCTTCCGGCCCGGCCAGGTCGGCTCCTCGGCGATGCCGCACAAGATGAACAGCCGCTCCACCGAGCGGATCAACGGCATGGTGGTGCTGCTGCGCGGCTACGCCGGGATGGCCGCCGAGCTGGCCGGCGCGCAGTGGAACGAGGGCGACGTGTCCGACTCGGTGGTCCGCCGGGTCGCCCTGCCCGACGCCTTCTTCGCCCTGGACGGGCTGTTCGAGACCACCCTCACCGTGCTCGACGAGTTCGGCGCCTACCCGGCGGTGATCGCCCGCGAGCTGGACCGCTACCTGCCGTTCCTGGCCACCACCGCGGTGCTGATGGCGGCCGTGCGGGCCGGGGTCGGCCGGGAGACCGCGCACGAGGTGATCAAGGAGCACGCGGTGGGCGTCGCGCTGGCCATGCGGGAGAAGGGCCAGGCCGACAACGACCTGCTGGCCCGGCTGGCCGGCGACGAGCGCCTCGCGCTGCCCGCCGGCACCCTGGACGGCCTGCTGGCCGACCCGCTGCGGTTCACCGGCGCCGCCACCACCCAGGTCGCCGACGTGGTGGCCCGGGTCGACACGATCGTCGCGGCGCACCCGGAGGCCGCCGCCTACACCCCCGGGGCGATCCTGTGAAGCTGCTGCACTCGGGCAAGGTCCGCGACGTCTACCTCGACGACACCGCCGACGGGGACGACCTGCTGCTGGTCGCCTCCGATCGGATCTCGATCTACGACGTCGTGCTGCCCACGCCCATCCCGGACAAGGGTGCGCTGCTCACCCAGCTGTCGCTGTGGTGGTTCGACCGGCTCGGCGACCTGGTGCCGCACCACGTCGTCTCGGCCACCGACGTGCCCGCGGAGTTCGCCGGGCGGGCGGTGCGCTGCCGGCGGCTGGAGATGCTGCCGGTGGAGTGCATCGCCCGCGGCTACCTGGCCGGGCTGGGCCTGCAGGAGTACCGCCGGAACGGGACCGTCTCCGGGGTCGCGCTGCCGCCCGGGCTGGTCGAGGGCTCGAAGCTGCCCGAGCCGATCTTCACCCCGACCACCAAGGCCCCGGTCGGCGAGCACGACGAGTTCATGACCTTCGACCAGGTCGTCGACGCGGTCGGGGCGGACGTCGCGGAGCGGCTGCGCGAGCTGACCCTGGCGGTCTACACCCGGGGCGCCGAGGTCGCGGCCCGCGGCGGGATCGTCGTCGCCGACACCAAGCTGGAGTTCGGGCGCGACGCGCACGGCCGGATCGTGCTCGCCGACGAGGTGCTGACGTCGGACTCGTCGCGGTTCTGGCCGGCCGACCGGTGGGCCCCCGGCGGCCCGCAGCACGCGTTCGACAAGCAGTTCGTCCGCGAGTGGTCGGCCGGCCTGGACTGGGACCGCACCGCGCCCGGTCCGGAGATCCCGCCGGACGTCGTCGCGGCCACCCGGGCCCGCTACGTCGAGGCCTACCAGCGCATCACCGGTCGTGAGTGGAAATCGGTGCCCTAGCACCGGTTGCCGCTCACGAGGGCTTTGCCCACGGTTCACGTCCACCTGCGTTGATGGGGCCATGGGCGCCACCCTGATCGTGTCGCTGTCCGGCCTGACCCCCGACGACCCCCGGCTCCCGGCCGCCGCCGCACTCGCCACCGAGCTGGACGGCCGCGGCGTCCGGCTCACCGCGCTGCTGCGCCCGAGCGGCCCGGACGGTCCGGTCCCCCCGGGCTCGCCGCTGGCCGGCTGGCTGCACGAGCGCCGGGCCGGCGGGGACGCCGTCGCGCTGCACGGGTTCGACCACGCCCCCGACCCCTGCGCGGCCGGTCAGCTGGCCGGGCTCACCCGGATCAGCCGGCGCGCCGAGTTCGCCGCGCTGCCCCGCCACGAAGCCGGGCTGCGGCTGACCGCCGCCCGCCGGGTGCTGACCGCGCTCGGGCTGCGCACCGACGTCTTCGTCCCGCCGCGCTGGCTGGCGTCCCCCGGGACGGTGCAGGCGCTCGTCGAGCAGGGGTTCGCGGTGCTCGCCGACGAGGCCGGCGTCCGCCACCTGCGCGGCGGCCCGGCGCTGCGCGGGCGGGTGCTCGGCCTGCGCACGCGCACCGGCGAGGCGCGCGGGCACCGGCTGCTGGCCGCGGAGGCCGTCCGGACCGCCCGCCGCGGTGGTGCGGTCCGGCTGGACGTCCGGGCCGCCGACCTCGACCGCCCCGCCGTGCGGGACACCGTGCTCACCGCCGTCGACGCCGTCCTCGCGGCCGGCGCGACCCCCACCACCTACCGCCTTCCCGTCCCTGTCCGCGCCGCAGCCTGATCACGGCTACCCCGCGGGCGCTGTCGCAGCCCGTGCGGTGCCGTCGCAGCCCGCCGACGCGCTGCGACGACACCCACGGGCTGCGCGACCCGCGACGGGCTGCGGGAGCTAGAGAGCGCTGGGGGTGTCGCGGTCGAGGACGGTGAAGGCGGTGCCGGCCGGGGCCAGCTTCTCGAACATGCCGTAGTGCATCGCCGGGTTGGCCAGCACCGCCTCGTGGATCGGCACCGCGGTCCGCGGCGCCACCGCCCGCAGGTAGTCGACCGCCTCGGAGAGCTTGAGCCAGGGCGCGCCGGCGGGCAGGAACAGCACCTCGACCGGGGACGGCGGCACGGTGAACGAGTCGCCGGGGTGCAGGTGGGTGCCGTCCACCAGGTAGGCGTTGTTCTCGATCACCGGGATGTCCGGGTGGATGACCGCGTGCTGCCCGCCCAGCACCTCGATCCGGGCCCCGGCCACCTCGAACGCCGAGCCGGGGGAGACCTGCTCGTGGTCGACGTCACCGAGCTGCCCGGCGGTACCGGCGTCGACGACCAGCCGGGCGTCCGGGTTGGCCCGCAGCAGCCCGCCGAGCCGGTCGGCGTCGAGGTGGTCGAAGTGCTGGTGGGTGACCAGGATCGCGTCCAGTCCGGTCAGACCCTCGAAGCCGGTGGAGAAGGCGCCCGGGTCGACGAGCAGCCGGGCGGCCCCGGTGTCGACCAGCACGCAGGCGTGGCCGAAGTGGGTGATCTGCACCGGGCCCACTCTGGCCCGGCTGCCGCCCGACCGCCAGTTCCACCGCCGTAGGCTGGGTGCGTGGCCAGAGTGGTGGTGGACGTGATGCCCAAACCGGAGATCCTCGACCCGCAGGGTCAGGCGGTCGCCGGCGCGCTCGCCCGCCTCGGCATCGCCGGGGTGGCCGACGTGCGGCAGGGCAAGCACTTCGAGCTCGAGGTGGACGACGCGCTGGACGACGACACGCTGCACCGCATCGCGGCCGACCTGCTGGCCAACCCGGTGATCGAGGACTGGGTGGTGACCAGGGTGGACCGGGAGGTGACGCGGTGAGGATCGGGGTCATCACCTTCCCGGGCTCGCTGGACGACGGCGACGCCGCCCGCGCGGTCCGCCGCGCCGGGGCCGAGGCCGTCCCGCTCTGGCACGCCGACCACGACCTCGCCGGTGTCGATGCCGTCGTGGTGCCGGGTGGGTTCTCCTACGGCGACTACCTGCGCGCCGGGGCCATCGCCAGCCTCGCCCCGATCATGCGCGAGGTGGTCGACGCCGCCCGCCGCGGCGTGCCGGTGCTCGGCATCTGCAACGGCTTCCAGATCCTCTGCGAGGCCGGGCTGCTGCCCGGGGCGCTGGTGCGCAACGAGGGCCTGCACTTCGTCTGCCGCGACCAGCGGCTGCGCGTGGAGTCCAGCGCCACGGCCTGGACCGGCGACCTGCGGGAGGGGCAGGAGCTGCTGGTCCCGGTGAAGAACGCCGAGGGCCGCTACGTCGCCGACGCCACCACCCTGGAGCGGCTCGACCGGGAGGGCCGGGTGGTGTTCCGCTACCTCGGCGAGAACCCGACGGGCGCGCTGGCCGGGATCGCCGGGATCAGCTCGGCCGACGGCCGGGTGGTCGGCCTGATGCCGCACCCCGAGCACGCCATCGACCCGCTGACCGGGCCGTCCGCCGACGGCCTCGCCCTGTTCACGTCCGTGCTGCGGGCCGTGGCCTCGGCCGCCTGATGGTGCGTCCGGCCGTCGTCGCGTGGGTACGGGCTGCACGGGCGGGGTCGGGGCATCTAGGCTGCCGCGACCCGCACTCGTCGAGCACCCGCGGGGCGCGCGAGGAGAACCCCCCACCATGACCCGATCGGCTCCGGTCACGCCGCGCCACGTCCTGCTGGTCGAGGACGATCCGGCCGACGTTTTCCTGGTCCGCGAGCTGCTCGCCGAGGTCGACCCGGAGCTGCGGGTGACGGTGGCCGAGTCGGTCGCCGAGGTGACCGGTGGTTCCCTGTTGAGCCGCTGCGACTGCGTGCTGCTCGACCTCAACCTGCCGGGCACCGCCGGGCTGGAGGGGCTGCGCCAGATCCTGCGCGCCGACGGCTCCGCCGCGGTGTGCGTGCTGACCGGCCTGGACGACGAGCACCTGGGCACCGCGGCGGTCGCCGCCGGGGCGCAGGACTACCTGGTCAAGGGCAAGGTCGACGGCCAGGTGCTGATCCGGGCGGTGCGCTACGCGGTGGAGCGGCGCCGGGCCGAGGCCAGCCTGATGCGGCTGCGCGAGGAGCAGATGGCCGCCGCCGAGTCCGCGCGGCTGGAGCGCGGGCTGCTGCCGTCCCCGCTGCTGGCCGGCAGCCCGGTGCGGGCCCGGTCCTACTACCGGGCCGGGCGCACCCGGTCGCTGATCGGCGGCGACTTCTTCGACGCGGTGCTCGGCCCGGCCGGCACCGTGCACGCCATCATCGGCGACGTCTGCGGCCACGGCCCGGACGAGGCGGCGCTCGGCGCGCTGCTGCGGGTCTCGTGGCGGGCGCTGGTGCTGGCCGGGGTGGAGGAGTCACAGGTGCTGCCGAAGCTGCAGCAGGTGCTGGTCAGCGAGCGGCACGACCGGTCCCTGTTCACCACGGTGTGCACCGTGGCGATCAGCCCCGCGCCGGACGGGTCCAGCCGGGCGCTGGTCCGGCTGGCCGGTCACCCGCCGCCGGTGTCGCTGCTGCCCGAGCCGCGCACGGCCGCGGCCCCGGTCGGGCTGCCGCTGGGCATCCTGCCCGATGCCGGCTGGGACTGCATGACGGTGCCGCTGGACCCGGGCTGGGCCCTGCTGCTGCACACCGACGGTCTGATCGAGGGACGCGGCCCGGTGCCCGGGCAGCCGCTGTGGGAGGAGGGCCTGCTCGACATGCTGGTCGAGGAGCACGGCTCCGACCTGGAGACCTTGCCGGCCCGGTTGGTGGAGCGGGCGGTGGGCTTCAACGGCGGTCCGCTGGTCGACGACGTGGCGATCCTGCTGCTGTCCGCCGACGCCTCCCCGGCCGACGCCGCCCCCGCCGGTCCGATGGGCACGTCATGACCGTCAGCCTGGAACGGGCGCCGCGCCGGCGCACCCTGCGCCCGCAGCGCACCGGGGCCGAGGACGACCGCTGGCCGCTGGCCCGGTTGTTCGCCGTCGGGGTGGCCACCGCCGCGGTGGTCGCGGTGATCGTGGTCGCGCTGGGCGGGTTCGCGCTGTGGCGGCTGTCCGAGGCCCGCTCGGCACTGCTGGACGTGGGCGGCCCGTCCACGCTGGCCGCCGAGCGCCTGTCGGTGGCCCTGCTCGACCAGGAGACCGGCGTCCGGGGCTTCGAGCTGTCCGGCCGCGCGGAGTTCCTCGACCCCTACCGGTCCGGCCTGGAGGCCGAGCAGCGCAACATCGCCATCCTGCGCGAGCTGTCCGGCGACGCGAGCCGGCGGCCGATCCTGGAGGCGGTCGACGTGGTGGAGGCCGCGGCCGTGCAGTGGCGGACGACCTACGCCGAGCCGCTGCTCGACCCCCAGGCCGTGCCACCGCCGCCGGACCAGGGCCGGGAGCTGTTCGAGCGGGTCCGGACCGAGCTGCGGACGCTGACCACCGAGATCGGGACGCAGCAGCAGGGCCTGCGCGCCGGGCTGAACGCCGCGGCCGCGTTCCTGTTCTGGGTCGGCCTCGCGATCGTGGTGGTGCTGGCCTCGTTCCTGGTGCTCGCCGGGATCGGGTTGCGCCGCTACGTGCTCACCCCGGTGGCCTTCCTGGCCGAGGAGGTCCGGCAGGTGGTCTCCGGCGACGTGCAGCGCGAGGTCCGCGCCGACGGGCCGCGCGAGATCGTCCAGCTGGGCGAGGACGTGGACGCGATGCGCTACCACATCCTGCGCGACCTGGCCGACGCCCAGGCCGTCAACCAGCGCCTGGACGAGCAGGCCCGCGACCTGGAGCGGTCCAACCGCGACCTGGAGCAGTTCGCCTACGTGGCCAGCCACGACCTGCAGGAACCGCTGCGCAAGGTGTCCAGCTTCTGCCAGCTGCTGCAGCGCCGCTACGGCGGTCAGCTCGACGAGCGGGCCGACCAGTACATCGAGTTCGCCGTGGACGGCGCCCAGCGGATGCAGCGACTGATCAACGACCTGCTGGCGTTCTCCCGGGTGGGGCGCACCACCGAGGCGTTCGAGGCGGTCGACCTGACCGAGCTCGCCGCCACCGCGGCCGCCCAGCTCGAGGGGATCCGCGAGCAGGTCGACGGGGAGTTCGTGCTGGACGACCTGCCGACGGTCCGCGGCGACCGGGGGCTGCTGCTGCAGCTGCTGGTCAACCTGATGGGCAACGGCCTGAAGTTCCACCGCGACGGCGTACCGCCGGTGGTCCGGGTGCACGCCGAGCGCTCCACCGACCACTGGGAGATCACCGTGGCCGACAACGGCATCGGGATCGAACCCGAGTACGCCGAGAAGGTGTTCGTCATCTTCCAGCGGCTGCACGGCCGCGACCGCTACACCGGCACCGGCATCGGGCTGGCGCTGGCCAAGAAGATCGTGGAGTTCCACGGCGGCCGGATCGGGCTCGTCACCCGGACCCCCGCCCTGGCGGCCGGCCCGGCCGCCGGCGCCGGTACCCCGGTCGCCGAGCCCGGCGCCACCATCCGGTTCACCCTGCCCGCGGCGGCCGGCGACACTACGGAGGCACCATGACCGACCCGCAACCCCGGATCATCAACGTGCTGCTCGTCGAGGACGACCCCGGCGACGTGCTGATGACCCGCGAGGCCTTCGACGAGTACCTGCACAACCGGCTGGACGTGGTCACCGACGGCGCCGACGCGCTGGCCTACCTCCGCAAGGAGGGGCCCTACACCGACGCGCCCCGCCCGGACCTGATCCTGCTCGACCTCAACCTGCCCAAGCGGGACGGCCGCGAGGTGCTGCAGGAGGTCAAGGACGACCCCGACCTGCGGCACATCCCGGTGATCGTGCTCACCACCTCGCAGGCCGAGGAGGACGTGCTGCGCAGCTACCAGCTGCACGCCAACGCCTACGTGACCAAGCCGGTGGACTTCGAGGGCTTCATCGAGGCGATCAAGCAGATCGACCACTTCTTCGTCAGCGTCGTGCAGTTGCCCTCGGGCCAGGCGTAGCGGTGGACCCAGCGCCGACGGGGCGGCGGGCCGCCCGCCGTAGGCTCGTGGGGTGACGTCCAGCGCCACCGGCACCGACCCCCAGTCCCGCTCCACCCCGGACACCACCCCGGACACCCCGGCCGCCGCGCCGCCGACCGACACCGTCGAGCACGCCGCGGCCACCCCCGACCAGCCGCAGCCGTACGGCGAGCTGGGCCTCAAGGACGACGAGTACGCCCGGATCCGGGAGATCCTGGGGCGCCGGCCGACCGACGCCGAGCTGGCCATGTACGCGGTGATGTGGAGCGAGCACTGCTCCTACAAGTCCTCCAAGGTGCACCTGCGGTACTTCGGCGAGACCACCACCGAGCAGATGCGCGGGCGGATGCTGGCCGGGATCGGCGAGAACGCCGGCGTGGTCGACATCGGCGGGGGCTGGGCGGTCACCTTCAAGGTCGAGTCGCACAACCACCCGTCCTACGTCGAGCCCTACCAGGGCGCGGCGACCGGGGTGGGCGGCATCGTCCGGGACATCATGGCGATGGGCGCCCGGCCGGTGGCGGTGGCCGACTCGCTGCGGTTCGGCGACGCCGACGCCCCGGACACCCGCCGGGTGCTGCCCGGGGTGGTCTCCGGGGTCGGCGGCTACGGCAACTCCCTGGGCCTGCCCAACGTCGGCGGCGAGGTGGTGTTCCACCCCAGCTACGCGGGCAACCCGCTGGTCAACGCGCTGTGCGTGGGCGCGATGCCGGCCGGGGACCTGCACCTGGCGTTCGCCTCCGGGACCGGCAACAAGATCGTGCTGTTCGGCGCCCGCACCGGCCTGGACGGCATCGGCGGGGTGTCGGTGCTGGCCAGCGACACCTTCACCGGCGACGAGACCAGCGCCGGGCGCAAGAAGCTGCCCTCGGTGCAGGTCGGCGACCCGTTCACCGAGAAGGTGCTCATCGAGTGCTGCCTGGAGCTGTTCCGGGCCGGGCTGGTGGTCGGCATCCAGGACCTCGGCGGGGCCGGGCTGTCCTGCGCGACCAGCGAGCTGGCCAGCGCCGGTGACGGCGGCATGCGGGTGGAGCTGGACGCGGTGCCGCTGCGGGCCACCGGGATGACCCCGGCGGAGGTCCTGTCCAGCGAGTCCCAGGAGCGCATGTGCGCGGTCGTCCGGCCGGCGGACGTCGGGGCGTTCATGGCCGTCTGCGCCAAGTGGGACACCCTGGCCACGGTCATCGGCGAGGTGACCGACGGCGACCGGCTGGTGGTCACCTGGCACGGCGAGACGGTGGTCGAAGTGCCGCCGCGCACGGTGGCCCACGAGGGCCCGGTCTACGAGCGGCCGGTGCTGCGTTCGGAGTCGCAGGACGCGCTGGTCGCCGACGTCCCGGACGCGCTGCCCCGCCCGGCCGCGCCCAGCGAGCTGCGCGCGGAGATCCTGCGGATGGCGGCCAGCCCGAACCTGTGCAGCCGGGCCTGGGTCACCGACCAGTACGACCGCTACGTCCGCGGCAACACCGCCGCGGCCCAGCCGGCCGACGCCGGGGTGGTCCGGATCGACGAGACCACCGGTCGCGGGATCGCGGTGGCGCTGGACTGCAACTCCCGGCACGTCGCGCTGGACCCCTACACCGGCGCCCAGCTGGCGCTGGCCGAGGCCTGCCGCAACGTGGCCACCTCCGGGGCGCGCCCGCTGGCCGTCACCGACTGCCTGAACTTCGGCTCGCCGGAGGACCCGCACGTGATGTGGCAGTTCCAGCAGGCGGTGCGCGGGCTGGCCGACGGCTGCGCGGTCCTCGGCATCCCGGTCACCGGCGGCAACGTCAGCTTCTACAACCAGACCGGGGTGCAGCCGATCCTGCCCACCCCGCTGGTGGGGGTGCTCGGGGTGATCGACGACGTAGCGCTGCGGGTGCCCAGCGGCTTCGCCCGCGACGGCGACGAGGTGGTGCTGCTCGGCGCCACCCGCGAGGAGTTCGGCGGCAGCGAGTGGGCCTGGGTCGCGCACGGCCACCTGGGCGGCCGGCCACCGGCCGTCGACCTGGCCGCCGAGCAGCGGCTGTGCGGCCTGCTCGCGGACGCCGCGGCCGAGCGCCGGCTCACCGGCTCGCACGACCTGTCCGACGGCGGCCTGGCCCAGGCGCTGGTCGAGGCCTGCCTGGCCGGCGGCCGCGGCGCCCGGATCGACGTGCTCGCCGAGCTGACCCCGGCGGTCGACCCGTTCGTCGCGCTGTTCACCGAGTCCGCCGGCCGGGTGCTGGTCACCGTGGACCCGGCCGACCTGGACCGGTTCCTGGGGCGGGCGGCGGCGGCCGACGTCCCGGCCCGCCGGATCGGCACCACCGGGGGCGCGTCGCTGGATCTCCGGGACATCGCTCCGCTGCCGCTGGCGGAGCTGCGCAGCGCCGTCGAGGGCACGCTCCCTGCCCTGTTCGGCCTAACCCGATGAGGCTGAGCCGCTCGTGGACCTGTCCGAAGGCTCAGGAGGAGTAGCGTCCGCGCGATGCCCGATCGGACCGGTACCGATGATCTCGCCGCGGTGCTCGCCTGGGTGGCCGGTGGACCGGCGCCGGAGCGGGCGGTCCAGAAGGCCGCGGTCAAGGAAAGCCTGGCTGCGGTGGTGGCGCGGGCGCCCGGGCACGCCGTCGAAGTCCGGGTGCCACCGTTCGGAGCCGTGCAGTGCCTGCGCGGACCGCGGCACACCCGCGGAACACCGCCGAACGTGGTCGAAGCCGACCCGAAGACCTGGCTCGCTCTCGTCATCGGCGCACTTACCTGGAACGATGCCGTTGGCAGTGGTCGACTGACCGCCTCCGGAAGCCGTGCGGGCGAGGTCGCGGAGCTCTTCCCGCTGTCCTGACCGCAACACTCCACGGGGTGAACGCGACCTCTCCGCAGTGGCGCAAACACAGTCGGACGCGGAACATTGAGCCGATCAGTGCTCGGTAGAACCGAATGGGTGGCTGGAGGAGGCGCTGTGGTGGCACCACGAAGCCTCCCCGAGCCCGTCGGTCTCCCCGCCGAAGGTGGGCCCGGGGCCGCGGGGACCGAACCGGCTGACGCGGTGCGGCGGCTGGCCGAGCGCTGGGCCCGGTTGGGGTCCTCCCGCGACCCGCGCACCCCCGCCCGGCTGGTCGTGGTCCTGCGCAAGCTGGCCGAGCTGGTGCGCAGCGAGCCGTTCTGGCCGTTCGCGGCCCGGGCGATGGGTGCCGAACTGATCGACAGCGGGTTGTGCGGCCCGGCCGACCGGCCCGACGGGGACGCCGTGGGGATCGTCGAGCCGAGCCGGCGGCTGCTGCGCGTCGACGGCCCCGCGGCGCTGGACGCGACCCGGCCGGACAGCCGCCGCCGGCTGCTCGCCGCGGTGGAGGAACTGCTGGCCGGCCTGGTCGGCAGGCTCCAGCAGGACGACCGGACGATCGGCGCGAGCACCCCGCAACTGCACCTGCGCAGCGTCACCGACCAGGGCCTGCGGGCCGCCTACGAGCAGTCCCACGTCGGGGTGGGCATCGCCGAGCTGGACGGCGTGCTGGTCGACGTCAACCCCGCGCTGCGCCGGATGTTCGACATCGAGGGGCCGCCCGCGCCCCGCCCGGTCTCCGACTACGTGCACCCCGACGACGTCGCCGACCTGGTCGACCGGCTGCAGCGGCTGCTCCGCCAGGAGAGCGAGGTGCTGCGCATCGAGCTGCGGCTGGTGCGCGGCGACGGCTCGGTCTTCTGGGCGCACGTCACCGGCTCCCGGGTGCTCGACGCCGGCGGGGAGCCGTCCTACCTGCTGGTGGTGGTGGAGGACGTCACCGAGCGGCACCGGATGCGCTCGCGGCTGGAGGAGACCACCTACCAGGACCAGCTCACCCGGCTGCCGAACCGGACGGTGGCCGAGCAGTGGCTGCACCGCGCGGTGGCCCCCGGCGTCCGCAGCCGGGTCGGGGTCTGCACGCTCGACATCGACGGGTTCGGCCTGGTCAACGACACCCACGGGCAGCAGGTCGGCGACCGGCTGCTGCTCGCGGTGGCCGGGCGGCTGCAGGTCGCCGCGGCCGGTCACCTGGTCACCCGCACCGGCGCCGACGAGTTCACCGTGCTGGTGGCCGACCCGCACGACGTCGACGAGGTCTGCCGGTTGGCCGACCGGCTGCTCGCCACGATGGCCATGCCGTTCACCGTCGGCGGGGCCACGGTGACCCTGAGCGCGAGCATCGGGGTGGCCGAGGGCTCGACCCTGGACACCTGCCCCGCGGAGTTCCTGCGCGGCTCGGACGTGGCCCGGTCGTGGGCCAAGGCGCTGGGCGGCGGGCGGGCGCTGGTGTTCGACCCGCAGCGCGACGCGGCCGAGGCGGCCCGGTTCGCGCTGCTGTCCGGGATGCGCGGGGCGATCGGCCGCGGCGAGTTCCGGCTGGCCTTCCAGCCCCTGGTCCGGTTGTCCGACGGCGTGCTGCGCGGGGCCGAGGCGCTGGTCCGCTGGCAGCACCCGGAGCAGGGGCTGCTCGCCCCGGGCCGGTTCATCGCGCTGGCCGAGTACAGCGGGGCCATCGTGCCGCTGGGCCGGTGGATCCTGGAGGTCGCCTGCGCCCAGGCCGCGGCCTGGTGGCGCGACCTGGGCCCGGACTCGCCCTACGTCAGCGTCAACGTCTCGCCGGTGCAGCTGGCCGAGCCCGGCTGGCTGGGCGACGTCAAGGAGGTGCTGGAGGCGACCGGGCTGCCGCCGGAGAAGCTCCAGCTGGAGATCACCGAGCAGGCCGTGCTCGGCGAGGACGCCGCCCCGCTGGAGGCGCTGACCGCGCTCCGCTCGGCCGGGGTGCAGCTGGCCCTGGACGACTTCGGCACCGGCTACTCCAGCCTGGCCTGGCTGCGCCGGCTGCCGGTGCACGCGCTGAAGATCGACGGCTCGTTCATCGAGGGGCTGCGCCACCCCGATCCCGACCCCACCGACTCCTCGATCGTGCGAGCGCTGGTCGGGATGGCGCACGCGCTCGGCCTGGAGGTGACGGCCGAATGGGTGCAGACCGGCCTGCAGGCGGAGCGGCTGGCCGACCTCGGCTGCGACTTCGGCCAGGGTGAGCACTTCGGGCAGGCCGGCCCGGGGGAGTGGGTTCCGGAGTTGTTCCGGCGTAGCATCGTGCACTGAGCCGTCGTCTGCCGAGGAGCGTGTGTTGAGTTCC
>JASLAP010000100.1 GCA_030147065.1 Pseudonocardia sp.
CCGTAGCGGGCCTCCCGCCGGTCCATCTCGCGGGTGAGCGTGGCCAGGATGCGGCCGCCCGTGGCCCCGACGGGGTGGCCGAGCGAGATGCCCGAGCCGTGCACGTTGACGCGGTCCATGTCGGCGTCGGTGAGCTTCCACTCGCGCGTGCACGCCAGCACCTGCGCGGCGAAGGCCTCGTTGAGCTCGATCAGGTCCATGTCGGCGAGCGTCAGCTGCGCCGCGTCGAGGGCCTTGGCGACGGCGGGCACCGGGCCGATGCCCATGGTCTTCGGCGGCACGCCGCCGACCCCCCAGGACACCAGCCGTGCCAGCGGGCGCAGACCGAGCTCGGCGGCCTTCTCCGGCGTGGTGACGACGCAGATCGCAGCGCCGTCGTTCTGGCCGCTGGCGTTGCCCGCGGTGACCGTGGCCTCCGGGTCGTCGCGGCCCAGGATCGGGCTCAGCCCGGCCAGCTTCTCCACCGTCGAGTCGGCCCGGATGTGCTCGTCGGCGTCGACGACGGTGTCGCCCTTGCGGCCCTTCACCGTCACCGGGACGATCTCCTCGGCGAACCGGCCCCCGTCGCGGGCCGCGGCCGCCCGCTGGTGCGAGCGGACGGCGTACTCGTCCTGCTCGGCGCGCGGGATCGCGTACTCCCGGCGCAGGTTCTCCGCGGTCTCCAGCATCCCGCCGGGCACCGGGTGGTTGATCCCGCCCGCGGTGACCCGGCCGCGGGCCAGCCCGTCCTGCAGCAGCACGCCCGGCCCGGCCTTGACCCCCCACCGCATCGCGGTGGAGTAGAACGGCGCGTTCGACATCGACTCCGCGCCGCCGGCCAGCACCAGCTCCGAGGTCCCCGCGGAGACCTGCATGGCCGCGTACAGCACGGCCTGCAGCCCGGAGCCGCAGCGCCGGTCGATCTGCAGGCCGTTCGCGGTGACCGGGAGCCCGGCGTCCAGCGCGGCCACCCGGCCGATCGCCGGCGCCTCCATCGTCGGGTAGCAGTGCCCGAGCACGACGTCGTCGACGGCGTCCGGGGGCAGCCCGGTGCGCTCCAGCAGACCCCGGATGACGGTGGCCGCCAGTTCGTGTGCCGGCACGTCGCGCAGCGACCCGCCGAACCCGCCGACCGGCGTGCGCACCGGCTCGCAGATGACCGCGTCCCGCATCGGACGCCTCCTCCCGGACGCCGCGCGTCCTGTCGTGACCCGCTGGGTCAGAAGTACTGGCGGGTGAGCCACTCCGCGACCAGCGCGGGCCGCTCGGAGCCCTCGATCTCGATCACGAACTTGGTGGTGGACTGCAACCCGCCGGTCACCTCGGTGACCTCGACCAGCTCGATGTTCGCCCGGATCTTGCTGCCGACCGGCACCGGCGAGGTGAATCTCACCTTGTTCAGCCCGTAGTTGATACCCATCTTGACCCCGTCCACCCGGTACACCTGCGCGGCCAGCACCGGCAGCAGCGACAGGGACAGGAAGCCGTGCGCGATCGTGGTCCCGAACGGGCCGGCCTTCGCCCGCTCGGCGTCGACGTGGATCCACTGGTGGTCGCCGGTCGCCTCGGCGAAGGTGTCGATCTGGGCCTGGTCGACGGTCACCCAGTCGCTCACCCCGATCGCGGTCCCGGCCGCAGCCTTGAGCTCGTCCGCCCCGTTGAAGACTCGCATTGTGGCTCCTGATCTCTCGTTCCTGCCGGTCACCCTGCCACACCGGGACCCTCCGCCAGACCCTGCTGGGAGCGGCGGCGGCCACTATGGTCGGGCCGCGAGCGAGGCGGGGAGCGGCAGCATGAGCGGCGCAGCGGAGGGACCGGTGACGACACCAGCCGGTCGGTCCCGCGGCGCCTGGCACGAGGCCGTCGCCTACCGCTCCGCCACCGACCTGGCCGCCCGGATCGCGCCGCGGGTCGCCGAGGCCACCGCGGCCGGTGACCCGGTGCTGGTGGTGGTCGACCTGGACGCCCGCAAGGCCCTGCTCGACGAGCTGGGCGACGCCGCCCGCGGCGTGCGCTTCGACGACCCGGCGGTCGTGCACGCGCTGCCGGCGTTCACCGTCGCCGCGCGCTGGGCCCGGACCAACCGGCAGATCACCACGCCGGGCGGGCGGGCGCTGGTCGTCGGGCAGCGGCTGGAGGACCTGCCCGGCTGCGGGCCGACGCACTGGGCGCGGCTGGACATCGGGCTGGACGTGGCGACCGCGCACCTGCCGATCACCGTGCTGTGCCCGTTCCCGGCCGAGTCGCCGCAGGAACTCGTGCACGCCACGCACCCGTGGGTGGAGAGCTCGGCCGGGGTGGCCGCCGGGCAGGGTTACCGGTCGCCGACCGAGGCGGTGCTCGACTTCCCGCCCCCGCCGCCCCCGGACCTGGGCCGGCCGATCGCGCACCGGCCGTTCGACCTGGGGGGCCTGGCCGAAGTGCGGGGCACGGTCACCGCGGTGGCCGGTGCGGCCGGGCTGGACCCCGAGGACGTCGCCGACCTGGTGCTGGCGGTGAACGAGCTGGCCTCCAACAGCATCGAGCACGGCCCCGGAGCGGGGCTGCTGCGGATGTGGGACCGGCCCGAGGGGGTCACCGTCGAGGTCGCCGACGGGGGGCACATGCACGTGCCGTTCCCCGGGCTGACCCTGCCCCCGCCGGAGGGCGAGCGCGGCCGCGGGCTGTGGCTGGTCTCCGAGCTGTGCGACGTGCTCCAGGTCTGGAGCGACGAGGAGCTGGGCACGGTCATCCGGGTCCGGCTCGACCGCCGGCACCCGGAGACCGGGCCCTAGCGCCGGGCGTCAGCCGCCGATCTGCAGGATCAGCTTGCCGGTGTTCTCCCCGCGGAACAGCTGCTGCAGGGTGGCGCCGAAGTCGGTGACCGCGCCCCGCACCACGTGCTCCTCGCTGCGCAGCCGGCCCTCGCCCAACCAGACCGCCATCTCCGCGGCCGCCTCGGCGTACCGGTCGGCGTAGTCGAAGACCAGGAAGCCCTCCATCCGGGCCCGGTTGACCAGCAGGCTCATGTAGTTCGCCGGGCCGACCGGCCTGCCCTCCGCGTTGTACTGGGAGATCGCCCCGCAGAGCACCACCCGGGCGTGCCGGCGCAGCCGGGCCAGCGCGGCGTCCAGCACCTCCCCGCCGACGTTGTCGAAGTAGACGTCGATGCCGTCCGGGGCCGCCGCCCGCAGGTCCTTGCCGACGTTCCCGGCGCGGTAGTCGACGGCGGCGTCGAAGCCCAGCTCGTCGACGACGAACGCGCACTTCTCCGGCCCGCCGGCGATCCCGACCACCCGGCAGCCCTTGATCTTCGCCAGCTGGCCGACCACGCTGCCGACCGCGCCGGCCGCCCCGGACACCGCCACCGTCTCGCCCTCAGCCAGCGCGCCGACGTCGAACAGCCCGAAGTAGGCGGTCATCCCGGTCATCCCCAGCGCGGCCAGGTAGGTCGGCATGGCCGCCTTGGACAGGTCGACCCGCTGCACCCCGGCGCCGTCGGACTCGGCGTACTCCTGGGCGCCGAACACCCCGGTGACGTGGTCGCCCACCGCGAAGTCCGGGTGCCGCGAGGCGACCACCTCACCGCCGCCCTGGGCCCGCATCACCTCGCCCAGCCCGACCGGCGGCACGTAGGAGCGGACGTCGTTCATCCAGCCGCGCATGGCCGGGTCCAGCGAGATGTGGGTGACCCGGACGACGAACCGGCCCTCGCCGGGCGCGGGCACCGGCTCGGTGGTCTGCTCCCACACCTCCGGCCCGGGCAGCCCGGACGGCCGGGCGGCCAGCCGGACCTGGTGGTTGACGGTCTCTTCGGCGAGTTCTGTCATGGCACATCTCTACCCTGCGCCCGCGGCGCATCGACGCCGGGCGCGCGGGCGGCCACCATGGGGGCATGGATGCGGTCGCCCGGTTCGCCGGGCTCGTCGGCGGCCCCGACCCGCCGCTGGACCGGGCCGCGCTGGCCATCGCCGCGGGCGCCGACCCGGGGCTCGACCCGGCGCCCTGGCTGGCCGAGCTGGACCGGCTGGCCGACGGCGTCGGCTCGCTCGACGGGCTGCTGCACCGGCTGTTCGCCGAGCAGCGGTTCGCCGGCAACACCGTCGACTACTACGACCCCCGCAACTCGCTGCTGCCGCACGTCCTGCGCCGCCGGCTCGGCATCCCGATCTCGCTGGCCGTGGTGGCGATCGAGGTGGGCAGGCGCGCCGGGGTGGCGCTGGAGGGCGTCGGGATGCCGGGGCACTTCCTGGTCCGGCCGGTGGGCACGGCGCGGCACCTGGACGTGTTCGCGGGCGGGGTGGAGCTCGACGCGGCCGAGTGCGAGCGGCGGTTCCGGGCGGCGACCGGCGCCGGTCCGGAGGTGCCGTTCGGGCCGGACCTGCTGCCCGCCGTCGGCACCCGGGCGATCCTGACCCGGATGCTGGAGAACCTGCGCGCGATCCACCGCAACCGCCCGCGCGAGCTGGAGTGGGTGCTGCGGATGCGGCTGGCGCTGCCCGGGGCGGGGCCGGCGGAACTGCTGGAGCTGGGCGAGGCGCTCGGCGGGCAGGGCCGGTTCCTGGAGGGCGCGCGGCTGCTGGACGAGCGCGCCGCGGGGCTGCCCTCCGCCCGCGCCCAACAGCTCCGCACCGCGGCGCGCGGCCTGCGCGCCCACCTCAACTGACTCCCCCA
>JASLAP010000187.1 GCA_030147065.1 Pseudonocardia sp.
GCGGGCGGGCGGCACCCCGCAGTCCCTGGACGTGTCGGCCGACGTCACCCTCGGTCCGGACCCCGCGGGCGGGTTCGCGATCACCGGAGTCGCGCTGGTGGTCCGCGGTGAGGTCGACGGTCTCGACGCGGCGGGCTTCGAGAAGGCCGCCCAGGCGGCCAAGGACGGGTGCCCGGTGAGCAAGGCGCTGGCCGGCACCACGATCACGCTGGACGCTGCGCTCGCCTAGTGGGAGTGGCGAGCACGTCGAACGAAGGAGTTGCCATGAAGTGCACCGGCAACGGGCGCCCGCCCGAGCCGCCGCCCCCGCGACCGAACGGTCGCTGAGGCAGTTCGTTCGGCCGGTGGCCCCGCCTTCGGGCGGGGCCACCGCCGTGCCCGGGCCCGGGTCAGCTGCTCCCGTGCGGGACGGGACGGCGGCCGGGGTCCGCGCGACCGGCCGCATCGAACCGGCGGCGCAGCGAGAACGCGCGGGGCGTCGGCCCGTACCGCCGCAGGTACTGCAGCCGGCGCACGGCGTCGGCCAGTTCGGGCACCGTGCCGTCCGGCACCCACCACAGCGCCGTGGACGGCTGCTCGGTGGGCAGGAACCACGCCGACTTCCGGCGCAGGAACCCGGCGTGGCCGCTGCGGTAGACGAACTCGTGCAGGCTCGGGTAGTCGGCCCAGACCGACACGTTGACCACCACCGGCCCGGCCGGGTCGGCCACGACGTCGTGCTCCGCGCGCCGCGCCACGAATCCCGGTGCCGCCTCGGCCAGCCGGTCGACCGCGCCCAGCGCGTCGGCGAACCCGCGCATGAGCGGATCGTCCAGCGGCGCCCGCATCCGCGCCACGTTGACCTGGGCCAACCGGTGCACGGCCGCGAGGGTAACCGCGCTACCCACGGCCAGCAGGACGCGGCCGCTCTCCATGACGCATGCGGAGCTGCTGGGCCAGCTCCATCGGCATCACCATGAACACCTACGCCACGTCCTCGACGGCGCGAAGCGCCGGCTCGCCGACCAGATGGACGGCCTGTTCGGTGCCGACGACTGATGTCAACAGCGGATGTCAGCGAGTGCTCGTCGCTCGTCCCGACGCGCTGACCTGCCGCTCCGCCGCCAGGATTCGAACCTGGACCATCGGAACCAAAATCCGAGGTGCTGCCGTTACACCACGGCGGACTGGCCTCCATCCTGTCACGCAGCGGCAACGGGGTTGATCGGGTGTCGGCGCTCGGTGGCCACCCGCAGGACAGCTGCGCCGTACACACTGCCGGTGCCCGCCGGTTGTCCTAACCTGCGGGGATGCGGGTGGTGACCGCCGCTCGCAGCCGGACTGATGTCGCCCCCCGCGCACCCGAGGAGCCGCATGACCGTCGCTGCCGAGTCCGTCGACACGAACCCGCTGACCTCGGGGCCCAACCCGGTCATCTCCGGACGGCGCACCGCGTTCCAGCACGCGATGATCTACGTGTTCGTGGCCCTGCCGATGGTCGCGCTGGTCGCGGCGGTCCCGCTGGTGTGGGGCTGGGGCGTGGACTGGCACGACCTGGTGCTGCTGGCGGTGTTCTACACGATCGCCATGCTGGGCGTGACCGTCGGCTTCCACCGGCACTTCACCCACAAGGCGTTCAAGACCAAGCCCTGGCTGCGGGTGGCGATGGCGATCACCGGGTCGCTGGCGGTGCAGGGCAACGTGCTGAACTGGGTGGCCGACCACCGGCGCCACCACGCCTTCTCCGACCGCGAGGGCGACCCGCACTCGCCGTGGCTGTTCGGCACCTCGCCGGCCGCGGTGGCCAAGGGCTTCCTGCACGCCCACATGACCTGGTTCTTCGACCGCGACGAGACCAACCACCGGCGGTTCATCCCCGACCTGCTCGCCGACCGGGCGATCGTGCGGGTGAGCCGGACCTTCGGGGTGTGGGTGGCGGTCAGCCTGCTGCTGCCGGCCCTGCTGGGCGGCCTGATCTCGTGGTCCTGGGCCGGGGTCGTCACCGGGTTCTTCTGGGGCGGGCTGGTCCGGCTGGCGGTGTCCAACCACGTCACGTGGTCGATCAACTCGATCTGCCACATGGTGGGGGAGCGGCCGTTCCGCTCGCGGGACCGCTCGCGCAACTTCTGGCCGCTGGCGGTCCTGTCCATGGGCGAGTCCTGGCACAACCTGCACCACGCCGACCCGACCTGCGCCCGGCACGGCGTGCTCCGCGGGCAGATCGACATCTCGGCGCGGGTCATCTGGGCGTTCGAGAAGCTGGGCTGGGCCTACGACGTGCGCTGGCCGACCACCCGCCGGTTGGCCAAGCTGCGCGCCGGCACCTGAGCGCGCCCCGCCACGACCGGGTGATGGTGCCGGCGCGAATGGTTACCGCTGGCACATCCGGGTGACCCACCCGAGCGCGGGCGCTGCCCCCTTCGTGGGACACTCTGCGCCCGTGCGTCGGCTCGAGGCCGGCGCCCGGCCGCGAAACGATCGGGGGTGCGCCCGGTGTTGAGCCTGCTGCCCGAGCGACTCGACCACATGCTGCTGCTCGGGGCGCACTGCGACGACATCGCGATCGGTGCCGGTGGCTCGCTGCTGGAGCTGTGCCGCGCCCACCCCGGCGTCGGGGTGTCGGCGCTGGTGCTGACCGGCGGCGGATCGCTGCGCGAGGAGGAGGAGCGGGCCGCGCTGGCGGCGTTCTGCCCGGGCGCCCGGCTCGACGTCACCGTGCTCGACCTGCCCGACGGCCGCGTCCCCAGCCGCTGGGAGCGGGCCAAGCTGGCGCTGGAGGAGCTGCGCGCGCACGCCGAACCCGACCTGGTGTTCGCGCCGTCCCCGCACGACGCCCACCCCGACCACCGGGCGCTGGCCACGCTCGTGCCCACCGCGTTCCACGACCACCTGACGCTGGGCTACGAGATCCTCAAGTGGGAGGGCGACCTGGCCCAGCCCAGCGTCTACCTGCCGCTGGCCGAGCCGGTGCTCCGGGAGAAGATCGCCAAGCTGCACGAGCACTACGGCTCGCAGCGCGACCGCAGCTGGTTCGACGCGGAGACCTTCGGCGGGCTGGCCCGGGTGCGCGGGGTGCAGTGCCGGGCCCGGTACGCCGAGGCGTTCCACACCGCCAAGCTGGTGCTGGGGGTGGCCCCGCTGACCGGGATGGACCCGGTCGACCAGGACATGCCCTGACTCGACATGGCCTGACGCGCTCGCGGACTGTCGGGGCGTTCGGGCACCATCGGGGCCATGTGTCGGAACATCCGGGTGCTGCACAACTTCGAGCCGCCGGCGACGGACGACGAGGTGCACGGCGCCGCCCTGCAGTACGTCCGCAAGATCAGCGGGTCGACGGCGCCGTCGCAGGCCAACGCGGAGGCCTTCGACCGGGCCGTGGCCGCGGTCGAGGAGGCCACCCGCACCCTGCTGGACGCGCTGGTGACCACCGCCCCGCCGAAGGACCGCGAGGTGGAGGCGGCCAAGGCCCGGCAGCGGGCGGCCGTGCGGTACGGCACCGGCTGACCGGGCCCGCTCAGACCGGGGTCACCCGCAGGATCTTGTCGTCCGCCCCGTTGGACGTGGACACCAGCAGCGTGCCGTCGGGGGCCGTGCGGATCCCCCGCAGCCGCCCGTGGGTGCCGTCCAGCGGCGCCGGGACCTGCGTGTCGGCCACCGACCCGTCCGGCGCGAGGGTCATGAGCAGCAGCTTCTGCCCGCGCAGCGCGCCGACGGCGAGCGCGCCGTCCAGGTCGCCCCACTGCGGGCCGGACAGGAACGCGGCCCCGGAGATCGCCTCCACCGGGCTGCCCGAGCTCCACACGGCCGGCACCGCCTCCGGGAAGCGCTCCGAGTCGGTCATCGGGACGTCCTCGTCGTACCCGCCGACCGTGCCGCCCCGGGACGGGTCCCAGCCGTAGTTGCCGCCGGCTTCGAGGCGGTTGACCTCGTCGTCGGTGTCCGGGCCGTGCTCGGCGGAGTAGACGACACCGGTCTCCGGCTGCACGGCCACGCCCTGCACGTTGCGGTGGCCGTAGGTCCAGATCAGCTGCCGGGTCGGGCTGGGGTCGTCGACGAACGGGTTGTCCGGCGCCGGCCCGCCGGTCTCCAGGTCCAGGTGCAGCACCTTGCCGCCCAGCGAGTTCTGGTCCTGCGGGATCGCGCCGCGGGCGGTGTCGCCGGTGCCGACGAAGACGGTGCCGTCCGGGGCGAGCGTGGTGCGGCAGCCGGAGTGCCGGCCGGACGGGTTGATCGGCAGCCCGCCGAGCAGCGGGTTCGCCACCCTGGTCGCCGCGGTGCCGTCCGCGGACAGCTCCCAGGTGATCAGCCGGATGTCGGTGGCGGTGTCCTCGACCTGGTTGGTCTGGCAGGTGGTGAACCGGCGGCTGCGGTCGAAGTCGTCGTGCACGACCAGGCCCATCAGCCCGCCCTCGCCGTTGACCAGGACGTCGGAGAAGTCGGCGTCGACCGGGGTGACGGTGGCGCCGGGACCGGTGCCCGACAGCAGCGAGACCCGGCCCTCGCGCTCGGTGAACAGCACCTGGCCGTCGGGCAGGAAACCGAGGTCCCAGACGTGCGACAGGCCGTCGGCGACGACCTCGACCTGCAGCTCGGGGGTCCCGGTGCGGGCGGGCGGGGCCGAGGTGGCGGGGGCGCCCCCGGTCGTCGGGGCCGGTGCGGGCGGGGGCGCGGCCGGTGCGGTCGAGCAGCCGGCGGCGGTCGCGGCCGCCTGCGTCGCCGCGATCG
>JASLAP010000245.1 GCA_030147065.1 Pseudonocardia sp.
TTCGTCGTCGTCGAGGGCGGCGCGGAGGAGTCCGAGGCCGGGTTGGGGGACGGCGACGAGGACGGGTTCGTCGCGTTCGAGGCCTTCGCGGATGAACGACAGCAGTCCGGCGCGGTAGCCGGCCGCGTCGGAGTAGAGGAATGCATCGTGCTCCAACGTGCCCAGGTCGTGGCGACCGGCCGGTCCCCCCTGGGGTACACCTTCGCCGACGCTCATCGGCCTCCTCATCACCGATCATGCGGCCGTGTTCGTCGATGGGGCGGCGCGCAGAGCGACCCAGCGTACTCGGCCCTGCGCGCAGTGCGAAGAGGGCTGTGCCTCAGCCGGTCGGCACCGAGACGCCGATCCCGCCCGGGGTGTCGGCCCCGTAGCGCTCGGCCTCGGCGTCCAGGTCCAGCGGGACGGTGCGCATGCCCGTGGTGGCGTCCAGCCGCTCGGCCGGCACCAGCCAGCTGACCTCGAACTCCAGTCCGTCCGGGTCCCGGGCGTAGAGGGCCTTGGTCGAGCCGTGGTCCGAGGCGCCGACCAGCGCGCCCCGCTCGACCAGCCCGTCGCGGATGCGGCGCAGCTCGCCGAGGGTGTCGACCTCCCAGGCCAGGTGGTAGAGCCCGACGGTGCTGCGGCCGGCCGCGGAGTCGCCGGCCCGCTCGCCGATCGCGAACAGGCCCAGGTCGTGGTCGTTGGTGGAGCCCGCGGCCTGCAGGAACGCCGCGCGCCCCGGCATCCCGGCGACGACCCGGAACTCCAACGCGCCGGTGTAGAACTCGACGCTGCGGTCGACGTCGCGGACGTAGAGCACCGCGTGGTTGAGGCGCTGGACGGGCATCGTTGTCTCCTCTTGAAGTTGAGCTCTCAAGTATTGACTGTACGCCGTCGGCACGGCGGGTTCAACGAGGAACGAGGGCCCGCCGACGGATAGCCTGGGCAGGTGGACGCGGCCGAGGACCGCTGGCTGGAGCCGGCCGAGATGCGCGCGTGGCTGTCCTACGTGGCCGCCTCGACGCTGCTCGAATCGGCCCTGGACCGGCAGTTGCAGCGCGAGTCCGGCATGCCGCACGCCTACTACCAGATCCTGGCCATGCTCTCCGACGCCCCGGGGCGCACGCTGCGGATGAGCGACCTGGCCGCGCTCACCCAGAGCTCGCAGAGCCGGCTCTCGCACGCGACGAACCGGCTGGAGGCCAACGGCTGGGTGCGGCGCTCGCAGTGCCCCGACGACCGCCGCGGCACCCTCGCCACGCTGACCGGCCGGGGCTACGAGGTGCTGGTCGAGGCGGCGCCCGGCC
Organism: Pseudonocardia sp.; assembly: GCA_030147065.1. Lineage (GTDB taxonomy): Bacteria > Actinomycetota > Actinomycetes > Mycobacteriales > Pseudonocardiaceae > Pseudonocardia. The sequence goes on from JASLAP010000245.1 coordinate 1,287, forward strand.
ACGTGCGCACCGTGCGGCGGTTCATCTTCGACCGGCTGACCGCAGAGCAGGTCGAGCAGTTCACCGAGATCCTGCAGACGGTGCTGGACGGGCTGGCCGAGGAGGGCGGGCCGGCCCTGCTGCTGCCGCCGATCCCCGGCAGGACGTCGGGCGGCTGAGTCCGTATCGTCCACGCTCCGTCACGGTCGTGCTGTCTCCCCGCACGATCGGACGCCGCTCCCACCCGGCCGGGGAAGGACCCGCATGCCCGGATCACCGTCGGTCCCGCGGACTGTTGCGGTCCTCGCCGCCCTCCTCGCGCTGCTGTCCGGCTGCTCGACCCAGATCAGCGGGACCCCGTCCGCGGCGCCCGGCGGGCCGCCCGCCGGGCCGTCCCCGTCGGTCGCGCCGCCGCCCGCGCCGGACCCCGACCCGGTGGGCGGCTTCGAGGACCCGCAGGCCCGCTTCGGCCTGGTCCCCCCGCCGGGCTGGGAGACCGACACCAGCGGCACCCCGGGCGCGGCGGCGGTGTTCCTGGACCCGCAACCGGTGGACACCCCGGCCGGGCCGTTCCGGCCCAACATCAACGTCCAGGTCGGGCCGTCCCCGGGCGACCTGGACGTCCTGCTCGACCAGTCCCGCGTCGAACTGGCCACGCTGACCGGCTACACCCCCACCGCCGACGAACCCGCGACCCTCGACGACGGCACCCCGGCCCACCTCATCGGCGGCACCTTCACCGACGACGCCACCGGCCTGGAGCTGCAGAACCTGCAGCTCTTCGCGATCGACGCCGGGGACGACGTCGTGGTGGTCACCGCGACCGCCCCGCGGGCCGCCTGGGACGACTACGCCGACCGGTTCGACGCCTCGGTGCGCACGCTGACCGTCCGGGGGTGACGCCCCCGGCCAGGGCCGGTGGCCGGTCGCCGGCCTGGCAGAGTGGCGGCCATGGGAACACTGGTGCTGCTCCGGCACGGGCAGAGCACGTGGAACGCGGCGAACCTGTTCACCGGGTGGGTGGACGTGCCGCTGTCCGAGACGGGTGAGCAGGAGGCCCGCCGCGGGGGCGAGCTGATGCGCGAGGCCGGGTTGCTGCCCGACGTGCTGCACACCTCGGTGCTGCGCCGGGCCATCTCGACCGCGAACCTGGCCCTGGACGCCTGCGACCGGCACTGGATCCCGGTCCGCCGGGACTGGCGGCTCAACGAGCGCCACTACGGCGCGCTGCAGGGCAAGGACAAGAAGCAGGTCAAGGACGAGTTCGGCGACGAGCAGTTCATGCGCTGGCGGCGCTCCTACGACGAGCCGCCGCCCGCGATCGAGCCCGGCAGCGAGTTCGACCAGGGCGGCGACCCGCGCTACGCCGCAGGCGAGGTGCCGGCCACCGAGTGCCTGGCCGACGTGGTCGCCCGGTTCCTGCCGTACTGGGAGTCGGCGGTCGTGCCCGACCTGCGCGCCGGCCGGGTCGTGCTGCTGGCCGCGCACGGCAACTCGCTGCGCGCTCTGGTCAAGCACCTGGACGGGGTCTCCGACGCCGACATCGTCGGGCTGAACATCCCCACCGGCATCCCGCTGCGCTACGACCTCGACGACGACCTGCGCCCGACCGTCCCGGGCGGCACCTACCTCGACCCGGAGGCCGCGAGGACCGCCGCCGCCGCGGTCGCCGCACAGGGCCGGTGACCCTCGTGCGCGGGAGTTCACGCCAGGGCGTGGACTTCCGCGCACGACCGCGGCGGTGAACGGGGCGTGAACGACGGCGGAAATGTCGTCCCGCCGGGCGTTCCGCACGTCACGAGCGAGCGTCAGAAGTGGTCGTGACCCCCGCCGAGCTGCCTATATTGCGTCCGTGACAGTGCTCGCGTCGGTGCTGATCGCCGTCGTGGCGCTCGCCGTCGGGCTGGCTGTCGGGGTCCGGGTCGCCCGTACCCGGGTGCAGCCCCCGGCGCCGGTCCCGCCGCCCGTCGAGCCGCCCCCCATCGCCCACCTTCTTCGCCAGGCCTTCCACGCCGCCGACGTCGGGCTGGCCGTGCTCGACCGGGCCGGCGGGGTGGTGCTGCACAACCGGCAGGCCGCCGCCCTGGGCGTCATCACCGACGGGCGGGCCGACGCCCGGGCCGCGGCCGCCTGCCAGCAGGTGCTGCAGTCCGGCGAGCCGCGGGCGGTGGACCTGTCCCCGCTGCGCGGGCGCGGCCGCGGCCGGTCGCCGTCGGCCGTGCTGGCCAACGTCCGGCCGCTGGTCGACGGGTTCGGCCTGGTCGAGGCGGTCGACACGTCGGAGGCGGTGCGGCTGGAGGCCACCCGGCGCGACTTCGTGGCCAACGTCAGCCACGAGCTCAAGACCCCGGTCGGGGCGATGGGGGTGCTGGCCGAGGCGGTGCTGGACGCCGCCGACGACCCGGTCGAGGTGCGCCGGTTCGGAACCAAGATCGTCAACGAGGCCAGCCGGCTGGGCAACCTGGTCACCGAGCTGATCGCGCTGTCCCGGCTGACCGGGGCCGAGCGGCTGCCCGAGATGTGCGCGGTGGAGATCGACGAGGTCGTCGAGCTGGCGATGGCCCGCTGCCGGCTGTCCGCGGAGTCGGCCGGCATCGAGATCGTGCTGGACCGCCCGATCGGCATCGAGGTCGACGGCGACCGGACGCTGCTGGTCACGGCGCTGTCCAACCTGGTGGAGAACGCCATCGCCTACTCCCCGCGGGAGGCCGCGGTGTCGGTGTCCCGGCGCCGTTCGGGCGACCTGGTGGAGATCGCGGTCACCGACCGCGGCATCGGCATCGCCCCGGAGCACCAGCAGCGGGTGTTCGAGCGGTTCTTCCGGGTCGACCCGGCCCGCTCCCGGGCCACCGGCGGCACCGGGCTGGGGCTGGCCATCGTCAAGCACGTGCTGGCCAACCACGGCGGCGAGGTCGGGCTGTGGAGCAGCCCCGGCACCGGCTCGACGTTCACCATGCGGCTGCCCGTGCGCGGCGCCGTTCCGGAGCCGGCCGACCGCACCGACCGCACCGCCCGGACCGATCCCGCGCCGACCACGACCTCCGGCAACGACGCCGCGGACCCCACCACCCCCGGCGGGAGCACCGGACCCGGTGCCCCCGCCGTCCCGGCCGACGTGACCCGGCGGCCGGCCGATCTGCCCGACCGCGTCGGGTGACCTGGAGGACCTCGATGACCAGGGTGCTGATCGTGGAGGACGAGGAGTCCTTCGCCGACCCCCTCGCCTTCCTGCTCCGCAAGGAGGGCTTCACCACCGCGATCGCCGGCACCGGCCAGGACGCGCTGGCCGAGTTCGACCGCAACGGCGCCGACATCGTGCTGCTCGACCTGATGCTGCCCGGGATGAGCGGCACCGACGTCTGCAAGGCCCTGCGCACCCGCTCCGCCGTCCCGGTGATCATGGTGACGGCCCGGGACAGCGAGATCGACAAGGTGGTCGGGCTGGAGCTGGGCGCCGACGACTACGTGACCAAGCCCTACTCGGCCCGCGAGCTGATCGCCCGGGTCCGCGCGGTGCTGCGCCGCGGCGGCGACGGCCCGGACGCCGACGGCACGCCGGGCGTGCTGGAGGCCGGACCAGTCCGGATGGACGTCGAGCGGCACGTGGTGTCGGTCAACGGCGCCGAGGTCGCGCTGCCGCTCAAGGAGTTCGACCTGCTGGAGTACCTGCTGCGCAACGTCGGCCGGGTGCTGACCCGCGGCCAGCTCATCGACCGGGTCTGGGGCGCGGACTACGTCGGCGACACCAAGACCCTCGACGTGCACGTCAAGCGGCTGCGGGCGAAGGTCGAGGCGGACCCGGGGGCGCCCAAGCACCTGGTGACGGTGCGCGGGCTGGGGTACAAGTTCGAGTCCTGACGCCGGTCGATCGGCCGCCGCCCCGAGATCGGTGAGGCCCGCGCGGTCCGCTCCGACCACCCTGTGCCGGGGCCGATCATCCGGCTGTTCCGTCGGCCTGCGCCCGGGCCCGCCCGACAGCGGCCGAGCCCAGGTGGCGGATCGCCACCAGGGTGGCGACGACCATGATCGCGGCGGCGGCCGGGAACGGCGCCGCGACGCCGGCCCGCTCGGCCACCAGCCCGCCGAGGAGGGCTCCTCGAGGTGATCCGACCGATGTCGCAGAGGCAGTGTGCGCCTCGCAGGGCCCCCAACAGCTGCGAGGCGTACACGGAGTCTGCGAGGACGACCCCGACCCCTCCTTACCGGACCGTGTCCGACGAGTGATCGACAGCCGCCGCCGATCCGGCCACAATCCTCCGGTGACCTCCCCGTTCCGGCGCCTGCTCGCGGCCGCGGCGCTGCTCGTCCCGCTGGTGGCGGCCGGCTGCGCCCCCGCCGACACCGCGCCGCCCGCCGCGGCGCCCGAGACCTGCGAGCCGGGCGCCCTGCCCACGCTCACCCCCGGGACGCTGACCTTCGGTACCGACGAGCCCGTGTACCCGCCGTGGTACCTCGACGACGACCCGGCGTCCGGCGAGGGCTTCGAGAGCGCGGTCGCGTACGCGATCGCCGGCGAGCTCGGCTACCCGCGCGAGCAGGTGACCTGGGTGCGGGTCCCGTTCAACGCCGCGATCCAGCCCGGCCCGAAGTCCTTCGACGTCAACCTGACCGAGTTCTCGATCACCGAGGAGCGCCGGCAGGCCGTCGACTTCTCCTCGCCCTACTACGACGTCAAGCAGGCGGTGGTCGCGCTGGAGGGTTCGCCGGCCGCGGGCGCGACGACCATCGCGCAGCTCCAGCCGCTGCGGATCGGGGCGCAGGTGGGCACGACCAGCCTGGACGCGGTCAGCGAGCAGATCGACCCGGCGGCCGGCCCCGCGGTGTTCAACACCAACGACGACGCCAAGCTCGCGTTGACCAACGGGCAGATCGACGCCCTGGTCGTCGACCTGCCGACCGCCTTCTACATCACCTCGGCCGAGCTGGACAACGGCACGATCGTCGGGCAGTTGCCGCTGGGTGACGGCACGCCCGAGCAGTTCGGCGCGGTGCTGGACCGCGACAGCCCGCTCACCGCGTGCGTGTCGGAGGCCGTCGACCGCCTGCGCGAGGCGGGCACGCTCGCCGAGCTGGAGACGGAGTGGTTGTCGACGGCCGGGTCGGCACCCGAACTGAGGTGATCGACCCCCGATGACCGGCACGGTGGCGCCCAGCCCGCTGGCGCTGGAGCGCGCCGCCTACCGGCGGTCCCGGGCCCGGCGGTCGACGCTCGTCGCGTTCGTCTCGACGGCGGTCTTCGCCGGTGCGCTGCTCCTGCTGGTGACGAGCTCGCCGGGCTGGCCGCGGGTGCAGGCGACGTTCTTCGACCCGGCGACGGCGTGGGAGTCGCTGCCGGCGGTGCTGGCCGGGCTGTGGCTCAACGTCCGGGTCCTGGTCGCGGCCGAGCTCGGCATCCTGGTGCTCGGGCTGGTGGTGGCGCTGCTGCGCACGCTGCGCGGCCCGGTGTTCTTCCCGGTCCGGGCGCTGGCCATCGGCTACGTGGACCTGTTCCGCGGCATCCCGCTGATCATCGCGCTGTACCTGATCGGCTTCGGGGTGCCGGGGCTGCGGCTGCAGGGCGTGCCGACCGACGCCGCCGTCCTCGGCACCATCACGCTGATCCTGGTGTACTCGGCGTACGTGTCGGAGGTGTTCCGCGCCGGGATCGAGTCGGTGCACCCGTCGCAGCGGATGGCCGCGCGGTCGCTGGGGCTCACCCACCGGCAGTCGATGCGGTTGGTGGTCCTGCCGCAGGCGGTGCGCCGGGTGCTGCCGCCGCTGCTCAACGACTTCGTGGCCCTGCAGAAGGACGTCGGGCTGATCTCCGTGCTGGGCGCGGTCGACGCCGTCCGGGCCGCCCAGATCGAGCAGGCGAACTCGTTCAACTTCACCCCGTACGTGGTCGCGGCCCTGCTCTTCGTGCTGCTCGCGGTGCCGACGGGCCGGATCGCCGACGCGGTGTCGGCGCGCGCCGCCCGGCGCCAGGGGGCGGCGTGAGTCCGGTTCTGGAAGTCCGCGGGCTGGTCAAGCACTACGGGGGCGCACCCGTCCTGGCCGGGCTCGACCTCGACGTCGCCGAGCACCAGGTCGTCACCCTGATCGGCGCGTCCGGCTCCGGCAAGTCGACCCTGCTGCGCTGTGTGGACCTGCTGGAGGAGGTCGACGACGGGCAGATCCTGCTCGACGGGGTCGACGTGTCCGACCCCCGCGCCGACACCGCCGCCGCCCAGCGGCGGATGGCGATCGTGTTCCAGGGCTTCAACCTGTTCCCGCACATGACCGCGGCGCAGAACATCGCGCTCGCGCCGCGGGTGGTGCACGGGTTGCCGGCGGCGGAGGCCGACGAGCGCGCCCACGAACTGCTGCGCCGCGTCGGGCTGGAGACCTTCGCCGGGGCGTACCCGGACCGGCTCTCCGGCGGGCAGCAGCAGCGGGTCGCCATCGCCCGCGCGCTCGCCGTCCGGCCCCGGCTGCTGCTGCTCGACGAGATCACCTCGGCGCTGGACCCGGAGCTGGTCGGCGAGGTGCTCGCGATCGTCGGCGAGCTGGCCCGGGGCGGGATGACCATCCTGATGGCCACCCACGAGATGGGCTTCGCCAGGCAGGTGTCCGACCGGGTGTGCTTCCTCGACGGCGGGCGGGTGCTGGAGGCCGGCCCGCCCGAGCAGGTCCTCGGTGATCCCCTGCAGGACCGCACCCGGCAGTTCCTCGCCCGGGTGGTGGCCGCGGACCGGCTGCCCTGAGCGCCGGTCCGGGCGGTCGGCCGCGGCCGGGCCGGGCTTCCCGAGCAACCGCGCCCTGGAACGGGCCGTCCGCCGCGCCGACCCCTGACGGCGGCACCCCGGTTCACGTGCGCGGACGGCGCACGAGCGCGAGCCCGACCGCCGCGAGCGCGAGCAGGACCGGCACCACCAGGAGCGCGGCCGCCAGCGACGTCGCATCCGCGAGCGTCCCGACGGTGAGTGGTGCGAGCAGCACCGCGAACGACGTCAACCCCACCGCCCGCCCGCTGGCCAGCGCCGACCGCCCCGGCGCCAGGGCGACCATCACCGACAGTCCCATCGGGAACAGGTTGCCGAGCCCGATACCGAGCAGCGACAGGCCGACCAGCGCCTGCGCGGTCCCCGCCGCCGGCCACAGGACCGCGAACCCCGCGGCGGCCACGGCGAGCGCGAAAGCGAGCAGCCGCGCCGGATCGTGCCGGCGCGCCAGCCGGCTGCCGACGATGCGTCCGGCCACCACGCCGCCGAAGAAGCCGGCCATCAGCGCGACCGCGGCGTCCGGCGCGGCGCCGGCGGCGTCCGCGACGAAGGTCGCGCCCCAGGCTGTGATGCACCACTCGGCCGCGGTCATGCAGCAGAGCATCACCGCCGCGATCCAGAAGACGCCGGGGAGGCGGCCCGGGGCCACGCTCGGCGGTGGCGGCGCGTCGATGGCCAGCCGCCGGTTGCTCCACCACGCCAGCGCCGGGACGGCGAGCGAGACCAGCAGCGCGACCCGCCAGCCCGCGTGCAGCGCCGCGGTCAGCGACAGCACCCCGATCAGCAGGACGTAGGCGATGCTGGCCGCCACGTTCTCCTCGGCCAGCGCGATCGCCCGGCGCTCGCCGTGGTGGTCGGCGAGCGCGGCCTGGCCGGTCGCCAGGAGCAGCCCACCGCCGATGCCCATGACCAGCACCGAGCCGACGGTCATCGCGGCCACCGGCCCGGCCGTCAGGCCGATCGCCCCCGCGCCCATCAGCGTGGCGGCCGACCAGAGCAGCGCGCGCCGGCCGAGCACGCGCTCGAGCCGCGCGGAGAGCGCGCCCGCGACCATGCTCCCGGCCGCGAACGCCGCGACGTGCAGTCCGCCGGCCGCGTAGCTCAGGTCGAGCTCGTCGCGCAGGTGCACGACAACCAGCCCCGGAGCGGCCTGCAGGTAAGCGAACCAGGCGAGCATCACGTACGCGAACCAGGTGAGCCGGTCGCGCCGGAACTCCGACGCCGGAGCTGTGGTCAGGGCCATATCTTAACGTTACACAAGTAGAGTGCCGGGATGCCAGGACAGCGGCGCGTGACGATGCCCGACGTCGCCCGGGAGGCCGGCGTCTCGGCCATGACGGTCTCCTACGCCTTCAACCGCCCGGAGCGGGTCGCCGAAGCGACCCGACGGCGGGTGCTGGAGGTGGCCGAGCGCATGGGCTACGCCGGTCCGCACCCCGGCGCCCGCTCGCTGCGCCGCGGGCGCACCGCGACCCTGGGCGTCGTCCTCGGGGAGAACCTGACCTACGCCTTCGACGACCCGCAGGCGACGCAGTTCCTGGCCGGGATCTCCACCGTCTGCGTCGAGCACGAGCTCGGCCTGACCCTGATCCCCATCACCGGCGGGCCACGGGACGCCGATCGGGTCCGGGAGGCGGCGGTGGACGCCCTGGTGCTGTGGACCACCGCCGACGACGACCCGGTCCTCGACGCGGTGGCCCGGCGGGGGCTGCCCGCCGTCGTCCACGGCGGGCCGACCAGGCCGGGGATCGGCTTCGTCGCCATCGACGACCGCGCCGCGGCCCGGGCGGTGGCACGGGCCGCCTTCACCGCCGCCCGCGCGCCCGCTGTGCTGTCCCAGCCGCTGGACCGGGCCCGGCGGCCGGCGGTCCTGCACGGGGTGAGCCCGGACGCCGCACCCTTCGGCGTCACCCGCCGGCGCCTGCAGGGCTACGCGGACGCGGCTGCCGACCTCGGCCTGGACTGGCGGCGCATCCCGGTGGTGGTCCTGGCGAGGAACGACCGCGCCGAGGCCGAGGCCGCCGCGTTGCGGCTGCTGCAGGACGGGGGTGCCGCGGTGGACGCCGTCGCGGCGATGAGCGACGAGCTCGCCCTCGGCGTCCTGCGGGCCGCCGAGCGCCTCGGCATCACCGTCCCGGCGCAGCTGGCCGTCACCGGCTGGGACGACAGCGCGTCCGCGGCGCCCGCGGGGCTGACGACCATCGCCCAGTCCCTGCGCGACCAGGGCGAGCTATGCGCCCGCTCCGTGGTCGAACCCGGCGACGCGCCGATCCGCATCTCGCCGCCGTGGCGCCTGGTCACCCGGACGACCACCCGCCCGACCGCGGCCGCCGGCGGGACGGGGCCGGCCCGACCCGGCCGGATCGACACGTAGGTTCGTGGCGACCACGAGTACCGCCGCCCACCGAGAGGGATCATGGAACTCCTGCCCGCCCACCCCTACCCCGCGTGGGCCGACACCATGGCCACGGTGCACCGCTTCGCCCAGCTCGTCGGCAAGGTGCGGCTGGCCGCGAGCCCGCGCCGCAACCACTGGTGGAACGTGCCGCTGCACCTCACCGGGCGCGGCACCACCACCCGCCCGATGGGCCTGGACCCGACGTTCGCGATCGACTTCGACCTGGTCGAGCACCGCCTGCGGGTCGACACCGTGGACGGCCGGTCGGTGTCGTTCCCGCTGACCGGGCGGTCGGTCGCGGCGTTCCACGCCGACCTGGTCGGGGCCCTGGGCGCGGTCGGGGTCACCGGGATCGACCTGGCCGACGCCCGCCCGTTCGACCTGCCCGACGCCGACCGGCGCTTCGCCGACGACACCGAGCACGCGACCTACGACCCGGCCGCGGCGACCCGGTACTGGCAGGTGCTCAGCCAGGTGGGGCTGCTGCTGGAGGAGTTCGCCGGCCGGTTCTCCGGCAAGACCAGCCCGGTCCACCACTTCTGGCACACCTTCGACATCGCGCTGACCCGGTTCTCCGACGTCGAGGTCGAGCACCCGCCGTCGGCCGACCCGGTCACCCGGGAGGCCTACTCCCGGGAGGTGGTCAGCTCCGGGTTCTGGTTCGGCGACCCGACCTTCCCGGAGCCGGCCTTCTACTCCTACACCGCGCCCGAGCCCGCCGGGATCGACGCGGCCGCACTGCCGCACGGCGCGCAGTGGGTGGAGCGGGGTGGCAGCCACCTGGCGGTGCTCACCTACGAGCGGGCCCGCGCCGCGACGGACCGGCGGGCCGCGGTCCTCGACTTCTACGAGGCCGCCTACCGGGCCGGCGCGACGCGCGCGGGGTGGGACGTCGAGCGCATGGAGTGCGCCGACGGGATCACCGACCCGCAGCGCCGCCGTCCGGTCCCGCCGCTCGCGGGCTAGGGTCCCGGACCGCCGGTGGCGGGAACCCGTCACCGTTCCCGGCAACCATCCCCATGGTGTGGACAACCGTGTGGGCACCTGCGCGACACGCACAGTCGACGGTGCTTGCGCGAGCCCGGCCCGCTGTGCTGATCGTGCGTTCGGACACCGGTCACACCAGGCGAAATGACGGCGAGTAACCATCAATTGCGCTGAGTGGTGGGTTCGGTCACGAGCACATCACGACCACCCCGTAGCCTGAGCGCGTGCGCCTCCGTGTGCTCGGCCCCGCCCGCCCGTGCGCCCGTCCCCACGGGACCGGCGCGGACCGGGTCGACCCCGCATCCGGAGGTGTCCCGAGGGCCATCCTCGGGGTCCGCATCGACCGCTCGGCGCAGGACGCGCCGTGCGGGCTTGGACGCTTGACGTGGTACGAGGCACGGTGTACGCGATGAGTTCCGAGACCGACCACCCTCGCCAGCGCACTGTCGCCGAGCTGCTCGCCCAGCACGGCGGCAACGACGCGTCCGCGACCGGTCGCCGCCGTCGACGCCGCGAGGCCGACGAGACGCCCGAGGACGGCGCGGCGCCGGCGAGCGCCGACGGCGCGACGGCCTGGCCGCGGTCGCAGCCGCCGGCGCCGCGCCGTCCTCGGGCGTCTCGTCGGCCTCGCGGCGTCGACGGCGGCGACCGGTCGCGGACGCGTCGTTGCCGCCGTGCTGGGCGAGCAGCTC
>JASLAP010000282.1 GCA_030147065.1 Pseudonocardia sp.
ACCCAGGTCTGGGTCATCGGCATCTCGAACGTCTCGGGCTGCCCGCTCCCGACGTCCGCGGTATCGACGACGGTGCATCGCAGAACTGCGGTTCGATCGACGACGGAAACCCCGGGGTCGCGCAGTTCCTGACCGTGCCAGTGCTTCGGCTATCGCCGGTTGGAGTCGATGTACGACGTTCGATCGAACCGTTCGCCCTGGTGGGAGATCCAGCCGAACTCGGGGTGCAGCACGCGACCGAGTGCGACGCCGTCCCCCCGGACCAGGACAGTCGCGCGCGAGGGGCGCTGATGACGTCGTCCCCGTCCGGCGCGCGGCGCATCCTGTCACCAGGACGAACCCTGCGCCGCCGATCCCGCGCCCACGAGCAGCGCGCTAGCCCTTGAGCAGGGCCCGCGCCATCACCATCCGCTGGATCTGGTTGGTGCCCTCGTAGATCTGGGTGATCTTCGCGTCGCGCATCATCCGCTCCACCGGGAAGTCCCTGGTGTAGCCAGCGCCGCCGAGCAGCTGCACCGCGTCGGTCGTCACGCTCATCGCGGTGTCCGAGGCCAGGCACTTCGCCGCGCTGGAGATGAAGCCCAGGTTCGCCTCGCCGCGCTCGGCCCGGGAGGCCGCCACGTAGACCAGCTGGCGAGCGGCCTCCACCTTCATCGCCATGTCGGCCAGCATGAACTGCAGGCCCTGGAACTCGGCGATCTTCCGGCCGAACTGCGAGCGCTCCTTGACGTAGCCGATCGCCACGTCCAGCGCCCCCTGCGCGATCCCGACCGCCTGCGCGCCGATGGTCGGGCGGGTGTGGTCGAGGGTCTTCAGGGCGGTCTTGAAGCCGGTGCCCTCGGCGCCGATGATCCGGTCGGCCGGGATGCGGCAGTCGGTGAAGTAGATCTCCCGGGTGGGCGAGCCGTTGATGCCGAGCTTGCGCTCCTTCGGCCCGACCTCGAAGCCGGGGTCGTCGGCGTGCACGACGAACGCCGAGATGCCGGCGGCGCCCTGGTCCGGGTCGGTCACCGCCATCACCGTGTACCAGGTGGACTCACCCGCGTTGGTGATCCAGCACTTGGTGCCGTTGAGCACCCAGCTGTCGCCGTCGCGGCGCGCCCGGGTCTTCATCGCGGCGGCGTCCGAGCCGGCCTCGCGCTCGGACAGCGCGTAACTGATCATGGCCTCGCCGGTCGCGATCGAGGGCAGGACCTGCTTCTTCAGCTCGTCGGACGCCGACAGCAGGATCGGGGTCAGGCCCAGCCCGTTCACCGCGGGGATCAGCGACGAGGACGCGCAGACCCGCGCGACCTCCTCGATGACGATGCACCCGGCCAGCTCGTCGGCTCCCTGCCCGCCGTACTCCTCGGGGATCACCACGGCATGGAAGCCCGCCCGGACCAGCGCGTCGCGCGCCTCGGTCGGGTAGCGGCCCTGCTCGTCGACGTCGGCGGCGTGCGGGGCGATCTCCTTCTCGGCCAGGTCGCGCACGGCCTCGCGGAGCGCCGCGTGCTCGTCGCTCAACCGGTACGCCTCGAAAGCGGGATCCATACCGTGCAGCTTAACGGCACTCAGTGCCATCAACAAGCAGCGCTGCTACCCTGCGGTGCCATGGCGGACGTCACGGCGGGGACGCCCGCCCGCGCCCGCCGGGGCAGCTCCGCGCAGGGCCGGGCCGAGGTGCGCCGCGAGCTGATGGCCGCGGCCGTGCGGCTGTTCGACGAGCGCGGCTACGACGAGACCACCGTCGACGACATCGCGGCCTCGGCCGGCGTCGGGCGACGGACCTTCTTCCGCTACTTCCGCGGCAAGGAGGACGCGATCTCGCCCGACCACGGGTCCGCGCTGGGGCGCGTAGCCGCGGTGTTCGAGTCCGCGCACCCGGCCGAGCCCGCCGCGGGCCTGGTCCTGCGGGCCGGCGAGACGGTGTTCGACCTCTACACCGCCGACCCCGAACTGTCGGTGCGGCGCTACCGGCTGACCCGGCGGGTGCCCGCGCTGCGCGACCGGGAGTCGGCCAGCGTGGACCACTACCGGCGGCTGTTCACCCGCCACCTGCGGGCCCGGTTCGCCCACCACCCCGACGGCGAGCTGCGGGCCGCGGTCACGGCGGCGGCGGTGGTGGCGGCGCACAACGTCGCGTTGCGCGAGTGGCTGGTGGCCGGGGCCCCCGACGACAACGGCACGACGTGCCGCACGGCGTTCCGGCGGGTTGCGGACCTGCTGCCGGTCGAGCCGGCCCCGGTCGACGCCGGCGGCAGCGCCGGCCTGGACGCGGTGACCCGGCGCCTGGAGGAAGCGGTCGGCCGGCTGGAGCGCTCCCGCCCGGCCTGAGCAGCGCCCCGGCCCACGCCCTGCCCCGACCACCCCACGAGTTCAGGAAAGCCACGTTCCTGCCCGCAGGGGACCTGAACGTGGCTTTCCTGAACTCCGGGGCCGCGACCCGACCCCGGACATGCGTGATCCCCGGGCCGCACCGAAGCATGCGTACGCCGAGCTGGACGGGCTCGGGCCCGGGGATCACGGGTGACTGCCTGGGATTCGCCGGCACCACGCCGGCTTCCACAAACGGTCGGAGACTAGTCCTGTGGTGCTAGCGGACAGCCACCTCACATGTCCAATGGCTACTCAACTTTGGACCACCTCCTCTCACGTGTACGGCAAGACTACGACCGCTCCCCGGCAGTCCGCCACGCGAATATCAGGATTCGGCCGCCGCCCGCAGCGCCGCGTCCTTGACCAGCACGGATCGTTCCAGTTCAGCCTGGAACTCCCCCATCCGGCGCAGCAGCGCGGGGTCGCCGGCGGCCAGGATCCGCACGGCGAGCAGCCCGGCGTTGCGGGCCCCGCCGACGGCCACCGTGGCCACCGGGACGCCGGCCGGCATCTGCACGATCGACAGCAGCGAGTCCAGCCCGTCGAGCCGGGCCAGCGGCACCGGGACGCCGACGACCGGCAGCGGGGTGGCCGCGGCGACCATGCCGGGCAGGTGCGCCGCCCCGCCCGCCCCGGCGATGATCACCCGCAGGCCGCGGCCGACCGCGCCGGTGGCGTAGTCGAGCATGCGCTGCGGGGTGCGGTGCGCGGAGTACACGCCGACCTCGTAGGGCACCTCGAACTCGGCGAGCGCCTCGGCGGCGGCCGCCATCACCGGCCAGTCCGAGTCGCTGCCCATGATCACGCCGACGATCGGATCAGACACCGACGGGCACCTCCCCGGTGTGCTCGGACCAGCCGTCGGCCCAGGTCGCGGTGGACAGCCAGGCCGCGGCCAGCGCCGCCCGGTCGCGGACCACGGCCATGTCCGCGCCGAGGAAGGTCACGTGGCCGACCTTGCGGTCGGGTCGCTCGGCCTTGCCGTACAGGTGCACCTTCGCGTCCGGGAAGCGGGCGAACAGGTGGTGCAGCCGCTCGTCGGTGCTCATCGACGGCGCCCGCGCCGCGCCCAGCACGTTGGCCATCACCACGGCCGGGGCGGTGGGCGCGGTCGAGCCGAGCGGGTAGTCCAGCACCGCGCGCAGGTGCTGCTCGAACTGCGAGGTCCGGGCGCCCTCGATGGTCCAGTGCCCGGAGTTGTGCGGGCGCATGGCCAACTCGTTGACCACGAGTTCGCCCGCGGTCCCCTCGAACAGCTCGACGGCCAGCAGCCCGGTGACGTCCAGTTCGGTCGCGATCCGCAGGGCGAGCCGCTGGGCGGCCAGCGCGGCCTCCTCGGACAGGCCCGGCGCCGGGGCCAGCACCTGCACGCACTGGCCGCGCTCCTGCACCGTCTCCACCACCGGCCAGGCCGCGGCCTGGCCGAACGGCGAGCGGGCGACCAGCGCGGCCAGCTCGCGGCGCATCGGCACGGCCCGCTCGACCATCAGCGGGGTGCCCGCGTCGAGCAGCTCGCGGACCAGGTCGGCGTCCGGCGCGGGCAGCAGCCAGACGCCGCGGCCGTCGTAACCGCCGCGGACGGCCTTGAGCACCACCCGCGGGCCGTGCTCGGCGGCGAACCGCTCGACGTCGGCCGGGTCGGTGACCGCCGCGAACTCCGGCACCGCCAGGCCGAGCCCGGCCAGCCGCTCGCGCATCACCAGCTTGTCCTGGGCGTGCAGCAGCGCGTCCGGGCGCGGGTGCACGATGACCCCGGCGTCGACCAGCGCGCGCAGGTCCTCCTGCGGCACCTGCTCGTGGTCCAGGGTGACCGCCGAGCAGCCGGCGGCGAACGCGCGCAGGGCGGCCCGGTCGGTCGGGGAGCCGAGGCGGACGTCCGGGCTGACGAGGGCGGCCGGCTCCCCCGCGCCGGTGGCGAGCACCCGCAGGGTCTGGCCGAGGGCGATCGCGGCCTGGTGGGTCATCCGGGCGAGCTGCCCGGCGCCGATCATGCCGACCACCGGCAACGGGTCGGGTTGGGTCACGTCCACGATGGCCGGAGCCTACCTGCGGACGGCCGGGCTGCCCGGTCTGGCACGATCGAACAGGTGTCTGTGGTCGAAACGGTGCTGGCGGCGATCCCCCAGCCGTACCGGAGCGTCGCGATCAAGCACCGTGAGCTGCTGAAGTTCGGTCTGGTCGGGGGCACCACCTGGATCATCGACACCGCGGTGTTCCTGGTCCTCAAGGCGACCGTGCTGAGCGACAAGCCGCTCACCGCGAAGGTCATCGCCGTGCTGGTGGCCACCATCGTGTCCTACGTGCTCAACCGCGAGTGGTCCTTCCGGACCCGCGGCGGGCGCGAACGCCACCACGAGGCCGCGCTGTTCTTCCTGGTCAGCGGCATCGGGGTGGTGGTCTACACGGCACCGCTGGCGGTCTCGCGGTACGTGTTCGACCTGCAGGTGCCGGAGGTGGGCCTGCTCACCCAGGAGGTCGCCGACTTCGTCAGCGGGCAGATCCTCGGGGTGCTGGCCGGGATGGCGTTCCGCTGGTGGGCGTTCCGCCGGTTCGTCTTCCCCGACCAGGACGTCCGCCGCCAGGCCTCGCGGCCCGAGCAGACCGCCGCCTGACCGCGCACCCCGTCAGCGGGGGGTGGCGGGGGTGCGGGCGGCGCCCATGACGTCGTCGGCGCGGGCGGCCGGCAGGAAGATCGTGAACACCGCCGGGCGGGCCCGGGACAGCTCCAGCCGCCCGCCGTCCGCCTCGACCAGCGCCCGGGCCAGGGCCAGGCCCAGCCCGGTGGACGAGCCGACCGACACCCCGCGGTCGAACACGTGCGGCACCAGCTCCTCCGGCACCCCGGCGCCGGTGTCGGCCACCTCGACCAGCAGGCTCGACTCGGCGGCCCGCGCGCTCAGCGTCACCGTGCCCCCGCCGTGCTGCAGCGCGTTGTCCACCAGCGCACCGACGGCCTCGCGCAGCCGGGCCGGGGTGACCCGGGCCAGCAGCCCGTCGGGCAGCCGCACGCGCAGGCTGCGGCCCGCGGCCTTGAGCGCCGGGCGCCACTCCTCGGCCACCGCGGAGAGCGCTTCCCCCAGGTCCTGCAGCTCGGCGCCGGACGCCCGGGCGGCCCGGGCGGCCTCCAGCAGCTCGTCGAGCACGCCGGAGAGCCGCTCGGCCTGCTCCAGGGCGGCGTGCGCCTCCCGGCGGGTGCTGGGGTCGGGGTGCGAGGCCAGCTCGTCGAGGCGCAGTTGCAGCGCGGTGAGCCGGCTGCGCAGCTGGTGGGAGACATCGCCGACCAGCGTCCGCTCGCGCTGCACCAGCTCCGACAGCGCGGCGGCGGAGGTGTCCAGCACGTCGGAGACCCGGTCCAGCTCCGGGATGCCGTGCCGGCGGGTGGTGGCCCGGAAGTCCCCGGCGCCCAGCCGGGCGGCCCGGTCGGCGACGTCGCGCAGCGGCTCGGCCAGCCGCTGCGCGGTGATCGTCGCGACCACCGCCCCGGTCCCCACCGACAGCACGATCAGCAGCACCACCACCGCGCCGACCTGCAGTTGCTCGGTGCGCATCAGGGAGCGCGGCTCGGCCATGGTGATCTGGCCGCCCGGGCCGAACGGCAGCGTCTCGGCGACGGGGTTCGGGCCCGGGTCCGGGCCGAAGGTCAGCGGCTGCTGCCCGGCCGGGGCCAACACGAGCTGCCCGTCGGCCGGTACGGCCAGCTCGATCGCGGCCTGGTCGAAGGTGTCCAGTGAGGCCGACCCGTCCAGCCGGCCGGCCAGCTGCTCCAGGTCGGCCAGCAGGGCGGCCCGGGTGAAGTCCTCGACCAGCCGCCAGGTGGTGATGACCAGCGGACCGCCGAGCACCAGCGCGGTGATCGCCACGACGAGCAAGGTGGACTGCAGGATCCGGCGGCGCACTGTGTCCCCCGCGCTCAGTCGTGGTTGAAGCGGAACCCGACGCCGCGCACGGTCGCGATCCGGCGCTCGCCGCCGATCTTGCGGCGCAGCCAGGACATGTGCATGTCCAGCGTCTTGGACGTCTTCATCTCCGGGTCGTTCCACACCTCGCGCAGGATCTCCTCGCGGGTGACGACCTGCCCGGCGCGCATCAGCAGCACCTTGAGCAGCTCGAACTCCTTGTTGGCCAGGCCGACCTCGGTGCCGTCGACCAGCACCCGGCGCCCGGACAGCTCCATCCGCACCCCGCCGACCTCGACCGACTCCGGGGTGAGCCGGCGCAGCAGGGCCCGCACCCTGGCCAGCAGCTCGGCCAGCCGGAAGGGCTTGCCGACGTAGTCGTCGGCGCCGGCGTCCAGGCCGACCACGGTGTCCACCTCGTCGCCCCGGGCGGTGAGGATCAGCACCGGGGCCAGCACGCCGTCCTGGCGCATCTGCCGGCACACCTCCAGCCCGTCCAGGTGCGGCAGGCCAAGGTCGAGCACCACCAGGTCGGGCATGGTGCCGCGGGCGGACTCGAGGGCCTGCAGCCCGTCGGCCTGCACGTCCACCTCGTCGCCCCGGGCGGTGAGG
>JASLAP010000289.1 GCA_030147065.1 Pseudonocardia sp.
GGCAGCCGGCCGCGTGAGCGCGAGCCCTGTGCTCGCCCGTGCGTCGGGCGAGCTCACCGTCGGTGAACTCTCCGCCGTGGCCGGCGTGCCGGTGCCCACCCTGCACTTCTACGACCGGCGCCACCCGATCAGCGCCCGCCGTGGCTGCGCGAAGTGCCCCTCAGTTCGGCACGATCGGGCCTCGGCAACCACGATCATACCGTGCTGAGCAGGCACTTTCGCGCATCCAAGCCCGCGTGTCACCTTCAAGATCAACCTCGATGAAAGTCCGAGGACAGCGCAGTCAGGTGATGTCGGTGTCGCCGAGCGAGTGCAGCAGGGTGCGCAGCGCTGTGGCGGTCCGGGCGCGCTCCTCGGCGGGGAGGGAGGCGAGCAGCCGGGCCTCGTTGGCCAGGTGCGCGGCGCGCATTTCGTCGACGAGTTCGAGGGCCTTTGGGGTAAGCCGCACCTGCAC
This sequence comes from Pseudonocardia sp., assembly GCA_030147065.1. Taxonomy (GTDB): domain Bacteria; phylum Actinomycetota; class Actinomycetes; order Mycobacteriales; family Pseudonocardiaceae; genus Pseudonocardia. The sequence continues at coordinate 455 of JASLAP010000289.1, forward strand.
CGACCGGCGGTCCCGGGACCCTGCAATCGCTCGACGAGCTCGCGGGCCTCAAGCCGGTCGATGCGGTTGGTCATGGCGCCGGAGGTGACCATGACGGCCTTGAGCAGCGCGCCCGGTGTGAGGGTGTATGGAGCGCCTGCGCGGCGCAGTGTCAGCAGGACATTGGCCTCCCACAGTTCGAGGCCTCGCTCGGCGTAGAACGCCTTGATCTCGCGGTCGAGGACGCGGTGGAGCCGCTGGATGCGCCCGACCAGCTCCATGGCCCAGAGGTCGTCGGTGAGGTCGGGACGCTCCGCGCGCCACTGCCCGATGATCTGGTCGGCTGCGTCCTGCACGAGCATCTCTCTTTGTGTTGAGTTACTTGACATCAAGGCATCGCCGATTCCGATGTATCTCAATATGAAGAATACCCGGATGGAGAGTCCAATGAACGACCGGCTGCTGACGATCATCGCCCCGGTCAGCTGGGGCACCACATACGTCGTTACCACCACCCTGCTGCCCCCGGACCGGCCGCTGCTCGCCGCGTTCCTGCGGGCCCTGCCCGCCGGGCTGATGGTGCTGCTGCTGGTACGGCGGCTTCCGCCCGCGCCGGTGTGGTGGTGGCGGTTCGCAGTGCTCGGGTCGCTGAATTTCGCCGCGTTCTTCCCGCTGCTGTTCTTCGCGGCCTACCGGCTGCCCGGCGGGGTGGCAGCGACCCTGGCGGCAGTGCAGCCGCTGTTCGTGGCCGGCGCGGCGTGGCTCGTGCTGCACACCCGCACGTCGGTGCCACAGCTGCTCGCGGCGCTGACCGGAGTGGGCGGAGTGGCGCTGATGACGCTCACCTCGCAGGAGCGGCTCGACCCGCTCGCGGTCGCTGCGATGATCGTCGCCGTGGCGCTGTTCGGCGCCGGGATCGTGCTGGGCAAGAAGTGGGGGAGCCCGGGATCACCGCTACTAACCACCGGGTGGCAGCTGACGCTTGGCGGACTGATCCTCGGCCCGGTCACCCTCGCCTTCGAGGGTCTGCCCACCTCGTTAACCGCCGCCAACGTGGCCGGGTACGCCTACTTCGCGACCATCGGCGGCGCGCTCGCCTACATCGTCTGGTTCCGGGGCGTGGAGCGGTTGGCACCGACCACGGTATCGCTCCTGGGCCTGGCCAACCCGCTGACCGCGACACTGCTCGGTCTCGTGATCCTCGGCCAGACCATCACTCTCCCCCAGGTCGTCGGGCTGGGCATCGCACTCGCCGCACTCATCGCGGGCCAGGCGCTGGGCACGCCCCGCTCCGCGACATCACAGCGTCCGCCCGCCCGGCCGCAACCCCAGCCGGTCTGACCGCCTTCATCTTCAGAGCGAGGAAGATCATGCGTATCGCTGTTCTCGGCGCCACCGGCTATGTCGGTACCCACGTAGTGGCAGAAGCGGTCGCCCGCGGCCACGACGTCACCGCCGTCGTCCGCGACTCCACCCGCGCTCCGGGCCTGTCTGCGACGGCGCATGTTCGCACCGGCGACGTCGCCGACGCAGCCGAGGTCGCCCAGCTTGCCGCCGGCCAGGACGTCGTCGTCGCGGCCACCCGCCCGCCGGTTGGGCTTGAGGACGAGCTCGTGGCGATGACCGCAGCCCAACTCGCAGGCGTCGTCGGCACCGGGGCTCGACTACTCGTCGTCGGCGGGGCGGGCAGCCTCACCGTCCCCGGTACCGGCGGGCGGCTCGTGGCCGACGACCCCGACCTCGTCACCCCGGAGTACCGCGCGATCGCCCGGGCCGGGATCAGCCAGCTTGCGGCGTGCCGGACGGCGGCCGGCGCACCGGGTGCGGACTGGAGCTACCTGAGCCCGCCCGCGCACCTGGTACCAGGGCCGCGCACTGGCCACTACCGGATCGGTGCCGACGAGCTGGTCGTCGACGATGCCGGCAGGTCTAGGATTTCCGTGTCGGACCTCGCCGTGGCGTTGCTGGACGAGGCACAGGCCCCGGCGCATCTCGGTGCCCGGTTCACCGTGGCGTACTGAGGGGCGCTGGTCTACGCTGGGTGATCTCGAATACGCCGTCCTGGCCAACTTCGCCAAACATCGTCAAGCAGTGGCCGCCGCCCAGTACGCAACGGCAGCGCTCAGGTCCTGCTGCATGACCGAACGATCGGGCACCTGATCAGGCTCGCCCTCGCCGTTCACGTAGTTCCTCCGCGGATGCGGAATTGCTACACGTGCGAATGTGCTACCGGCGTCGCCCCCTCGATAGGCAGATCGAGCCTGGCGATGGCGTACAAACTGGTTTAGCGCTCCAGCTGGTGCGTCCAGTGACCAGAAGGGCATCGTCCAGGGCCGTGTTCTGGTCTGAAGCTCGTGCCGCCTGCCGGTGTGAGTTCGGCCCGGGTAGGTGCCAGAGGCCCGGTAGCAGGCTGGCGGTTCGGTCTGGAAACGGGTCGGGTCGAAGCCCAGCGTTGAAGACGAGAACGCCTCGTACTCCGCGACGACGCGCACCAGGAACGGCAGCGTCCAGCGGATGCTCGCCACCCGGGCGGGGCGCTGCACGGTGACCGCGACGGCGGCTAGCCGCGGCGCTGGCCACCCTGCCGCCGGACCTGCTCGCGATGGCCGACCGGTACCTACCCCGACCTCGCGCGCCTGTTCGCGACCGGCACCCGACCCGTTCGCCGACACCGTGTGCGCCGCCCTCGCCGACCGGGACCACCCGGTCATCACCGCTGCGCCGTGGCCGGTGCGCACCCGGGGCGGGGGTGTCGTCCCGCACGTCGGCGGGACCAGCGGTACCGATGGCGCCGGCGGCGCCGGCAGCGCGCCCTTCGGCGGTCACGCCAGCTCGGCGGGCCCTTCGATCACCTTCATGCCGAGCTGGTCTGCGATCTCGCCCAGCACGTCCTGCACGGCCACGGTGTCGGCCAGCGGCATGATCTCGCTCTCGGTGTGCCCGGCGGCCACGCGTTCGGTGACCTCGGCCAGCTCGTGGGTGTAGCCGGCGCCGGTGAGCGGGGCGTCGATGGTCTCCGGGTCGTGTCCGTTGCGGTGCAGCACGATCCGGTTGGGGTAGTGGAATCGCGGCGGGACCTGGATCCAGCCGGATGTGCCCAGCACCCGGGCCTCGCCGGGGGCCGGGCTGCGCAGCGAGGCGAACAGCAGTGCCGAGCGGCCGCCCGGGTAGCGCAGCAGGACCGACTCCTCCAGGTCGACCCCGGAGTCGTGCACGACGCCGTGCGCGACGACCGCCTCCGGGGCGCCTAGGATCATCTGGGCGAACGAGACCGGGTAGACACCCATGTGGAACAGCAGGCCGTCACCCTGCTCGGGGTCGTAGGACTGGGTCGCCGGGTCCACGGGGTGGCGCACCCCGAGGTCGGCGGTCACCGTGCACACCTCGCCGATCGCCCCGTCGGCCACCAGCTCGCGCAACCGGGCCACTGCTGGGCAGAACCGGGTCCACATCGCTTCCATGGCGAAGCGGCCGGCGGCGGCCGCCGCCGCGACGATCTCCCGGGTCGCCGCCGGGGTGACCGTGAACGACTTCTCCACCAGGATCGCTTTGCCGGCGGCCAGCGCGGCCAGGGCCAGCGCGCGGTGCTGCGGATGTGGGGTGGCCAGGTAGACGACATCCACGTCCGGGTCGTCGAGCAGTGCCCGATGGGAACCGTGCGCTTTTGGGACCTTCCCGTGGCCGGCCGTCGCGGTGTGCGCGGTGGCGAACGTCTCCGCCCGCTCGATCGAGCGCGAGCCGACGGCGGTGAGCACCGCGTTTGGCACGTGCTGCAGGTCCCGCAGCACCTTGTCGGCGATCGCCCCCGGCCCGGCCACACCCCACCGCACGATCATTCGAGCGGCCGCACTTCCTTGCGGGCGATCGGCGACACCTTCTGGTTGATCCGGAACTGCGACGCCGAGGACGCCGCCCGGAGGAGACCGCGAGGCTCGGCCGCAGCGAGGGCATCCTGTAGTTCGGTCGGGGCTTGATCGTCCAACGTGTGGGGGTCGTTGGCCAGGGGCAGGCCGGCCCGCGCTGCTCCGACCATGGGGACGTCCCTGCCGGTACTCCGCATCCGCTTCCCTCTCCTTCTGGTGCTGTGAGCGAGGTACCGACCATCTCGCACCGTGCACGCCAGCTCATCGGAAATGTCTCCATACCGGGGCTCGGTCCTCCTCACAAGGCACCGAGTTCGGTCTGCGGAGCAGCGGAGGTCGGGCGGATGGCCACTCGCCGGTGTCAGGTCAGGTCCCCGCTCCGCTGTCGGTCGCCGGTCTGCTGACCGGGCTGCTCGCGGCCATGATCGCCCGCATGCGCCCCGGGGGGTGTGTACCGGTAGCGCGTCCACGTCCCCCGGGAAGAGTTGTGGAGGGGCCGCTGAGGAGGCTGCTGTGTGTGGCTGAGGCGATCGGCGTTGCGGATGGGGTGGTTGCCCGATGTGGCTTCCCGCTGCGCAGGC
>JASLAP010000303.1 GCA_030147065.1 Pseudonocardia sp.
GTCGTTGCGGGCCATGCGAAGACCGTAGCTCAACCACTACGGCTGCTGTAGTTTGCTGGCAACCACTACAGCCATCGTGATTGGGGCTCCCGTGCGAGAACTCACCTACTTCGTCGCGGTCAGCCTGGACGGGTACATCGCCGCGCCGGACCACACCTTCGACGCCTTCCCGATGCAGGGCGACCACATCGACTGGATCCTCCGGGAGTACGCCGACACGCTGCCGACCGTCGGGCTGGAGAGGGTGGGGCTGGCGGCGGACACCAGCCGGTTCGACACCGTGCTGATGGGCTGGAACACCTACGCCGCCGGGCTCGCCCACGGCGTCACCGATCCCTACCAGCACCTGCGCCAGTACGTCTTCTCCCGCACCCACGACAAGGCCGACGGCGACATCGTGGTCACCGACCGCGACCCGGTCGCCGTCGTGCGCGAGCTCAAGGCCGAGCCGACCGGCACCGGCATCTGGCTGTGCGGCGGCGGGCAGCTGGCTTCGACCCTGTTCGACGAGATCGACCGGTTCGTCTTCAAGGTCAACCCGCTGCTGTTCGGGGCCGGCATCCCGGTGTTCGCCGAGCGCGCCTACTCCCCGCTCCCGCTCACCCGGGTCGCCAGCCGGCCGTTCGAGTCCGGCGTGGTCATCAATGAATACCGTCGTACGTGAAAGTTCACGCACGACCGAAGCGGCGGGCGAGCAACGGGGTGATGTCGGGGTCGCGGCCGCGGAAGCCGCGGTAGGCCGCCATCGGGTCCACCGAGCCGCCGAGGGCGAGCAGGCCGCGGCGGAACCGGTCGCCGGTGGCCCGGTCCAGGCCGCCGTTCTCGGTGAACCACTGCACGGTGTCGGCGTCGAGCACCTCGCTCCAGATGTAGGAGTAGTAGGCCGCGCTGTAGGCGCCGCCGAAGACGTGGTTGAAGTAGGTGCTGCGGTAGCGCGGCGGGGCGCTGGGCACGTCCAGGCCTGCGGCGGCGATCGCGTCGGCCTCGAACGCCAACACGTCGGTCACCTCCTGCCCGGGCTCCAGCCGGTGCCAGGCCTGGTCGAGCAGGGTCGCGGCCAGGTACTCGGTGGTGGCGAAGCCCTCGCCGTAGGCCCGGGCCTCGACCAGCCGGGCCACCGCGGCCGGGGCCAGCGGCTCGCCGGTGACGTGGTGGCGGGCGTAGCCGGGCAGGATCTCCGGGTGGTCCAACCACATCTCGTTGACCTGCGAGGGGTACTCGACGAAGTCGCGCGGCACGCCGGTCCCGGCGAACGACGGGTACCGCACGTCGGAGAACAGCCCGTGCAGGGCGTGGCCGAACTCGTGGAACATCGTGCGGACGTTGTCCAGGGTGAGCAGGGTCGGCTCGCCCTCGGCGGGCTTGGCGATGTTCAGCGTGTTGAGCACCACCGGCCTGGTGCCCAGCAGGTGCGACTGGCCGACGAAGGAGTTCATCCAGGCCCCGCCGCGCTTGGACTCCCGGGCGTAGAAGTCCGCGACGAACAGGCCGAGCTGCTCCTCGCCGTCGACCACGTCGAAGATCCGCACGTCGGGGTGGTGGCGGGGGAGGTCGTCGCGCTCGGCGAAGCGCAGCCCGTAGAGCAGCTCGGCGGCCCGGAACACCCCGTCGTGCAGCACCCGGTCCAGCTCGAAGTACGGCCGCAGCGCCTCGGCGTCCAGGTCGAACCGCTCGCGGCGGACCTGCTCGGCGTAGAACGCCCGGTCCCACGGCTCGATCGGGTGCCCGGCCACCGCGGCCAGCTCGGCGGCCTCGGCCCGGGCGTTCTGCGCCGCCACCGGGGCGAGCTTGCCCAGCATCGCGTCCAGCGCCTCGACCGAGCCCGCGGTGCCGTCCTCGACCACCCAGGACGCGTGGTGCGGGTGGCCGAGCAGCGCGGCCCGCTCGGCCCGCAGCGCGGCGATCCGGGCGATGACGCCGGTGGTGTCGTGGGCGTTGCCGCGCGCGCCCCGGGTGACCGACGCCCGGTGCACCTCCTCGCGCAGCGCGCGGTCGGTCAGCGCGGACAGCACCGGCTGACCGGTCGGCAGCACCATCGTGATCAGGTAGCCGTCCAGTCCGCGGGCCCTGGCCGCCTGCTCGGCGGCCGACACGGCATCCGGGGACAGTCCGTCCAGCCGGGCCCGGTCGCGCACGTGGACCGCGGCGTCGTTGGCCTCGGCCAGCAGCTTGGCCCCGAAGTCGGTGGACAGCGCGGACAGCTCGGCGTTCAGCTCGCGCAGGCGGCGCTGCTCGTCCGGACCGAGCCGGGCCCCGGCCCGGACGGCGTCGCGGTGGTGCTCCTCCAGCAGCCGCCGCGACTCCGGGTCCAGGTCGAGGTCGTCGCGGGCGGCGTACAGCGCCTCGATCCGGGCGAACAGCACCGGGTCGAGGGTGATGGCGTCGGCGTGCGCGGCCAGCTTCGGCGCGACCTCGGCCTCGATCTCCCGGATGCCGGGCGTGCTGCACGACGAGACCAGGGTGAAGAAGACCGCCGAGACCCGGCGCAGGGTCCGCCCGGAGCGCTCCAGGGCGACCAGCGTGTTGTCGAACGTGGCCGGGCCGGGGGCGGCGGTGATGGCGTCCACCTCGGCGCGCTGCTCGGCCATCCCGGCCTCGAACGCCGGCCCGAAGTGCTCCTCGCGGATCGCGTCGAGCTGCGGGTAGCCGAAGGGCAATGGGCTGGGCACGAGGAACGGGTTGGCACTCACCCGGCCGAGCATAGGTCGGGCCGCCGGGCCTTGACCTGCACCCGAGTCGAGGTCGAAGACTGTCGGCGTGGACGTCGACAGCTACCTGAAGCGCATCGGAGCGGCCCGCCCGGCCGGCACCTCGGCCGCCGACCTGGCCGCCCTGCACCACGCGCACCCGCGCACCGTCCCGTTCGAGGACTACGACATCCACCTCGGCGTCCCGCTCTCGCTCGACCCGGCCGACCTGTTCGAGAAGGTGGTCACCCGGCACCGGGGCGGCTTCTGCTACGAGCTGAACGGGCTGTTCGCCGCGCTGCTGCGGGAGCTCGGGTTCGCCGTCACGCTGCACTCGGCCTTCGACATCGCCGCCGACGGCTCGCGGGGTGCGGAGTTCGAGCACCTGCGGCTGGTCGTGGAGACCGACGACGGGCCGTACCTGGCCGACGTCGGCAACGGGGCGGGGTGGACCGCGCCGGTGCCGATGGTCCCGGGCGTCCACGGGGACCGGCAGGTGCACCGCGACGGCGACCTCTGGTGGACGACGCGCCGCACCCGGGAGGGCCACCTCGAGCGCGAGTGGGCCTGGGACGCGCAACCCCGGGAGCTGGCCGACTTCCTCCCCCGCTGCCGCTACCAGGAGCGCGACCCGGCGTCGCACTTCGTGAACCGCCGGCTGGCCGCACTGGCCGTCGACGGCGGGCGGATCTCGCTGGTCAACGGGGTGTTCAAGGAGACCGTCGACGGCCGACGGACCGAACGCACCGTCGACCCGGACACCGAGCGCACCCTGCTGGCCACCCGCTTCGGCCTCGACCTCTCCGGTCGTGAGTGGAAAACCGGGCTATAGCACCGGCTTCCACGCACGACCCCGGATGAGTTGGGCGGCGCGTTCCCCGACGGCGACGGCGGTGGCGGCGGTGCCGCGGCGGGGGACCGCGGGCAGGGCGGAGGTGTCGGCGACGCGCAGGCCGGTGACGCCGTGGACGCGGAGGTCGGGGCCCAGCACCGGGCCCATGGCGGCGCTGCCGCACAGGTGCACGGCGGTGGTGAGGTTGGCGGCGATCCAGCCGTCCAGCACGCGGTCGTTGCCCAGCACGTCGCCGCCGGGCGCGACCCGGGTGCCCACCCCGGCTCGCAGCAGCTCCGCCGCGGTGCGGATGACGTGCCGCAGCCGGCGCCGGTCGTGCTCGGTGCGCAGGTAGCGGTAGCGGATCAGCGGGCGTTGCCGCGGGTCGGCCGAGGTCAGCGTGATGGTGCCGCGGCTGTCGGGGACCTGCAGGGCGCACATCAGGTGCAGCGGACCCCCGGCGGTGAACGGACGGGTGAACAGCAGCACCTCGCCGTCGCCGGCCGGGTCGGCGCCGCAGTCGAGGTCCAGGGCGGCCTGGCTGCCCGGCGAGTACGGGTGCGCGGGCGGGTCGCCGGTGGTGAACGGCAGGTACACCGCGGGGTGGTCGGACCAGCCCCGCCCGACCGGGAGATCGACCAGGACCGGCACGCCGGCCGCGCGCAGCTCGTCGGCCGGGCCGATGCCGGACAGCATCAGCAGCTGCGCGGTCGCCACCGCCCCCGCCGCCAGCACGACCTCACCGGCCTCGATCGCGGTGCCGTCCACCAGCTCGACGCCGCGCGCCCGGTCGCCGTCGAACAGGATGCGGGCCACCGCCGCGTCACCCCGGACGGTGACGCCGGGAGCGTCGCGGAGGTAGGCGTCGGCCGGGTCTACGCGCACGCCGTCCACGGCGTTGACCGGGACCAGCCCGACGCCGGGCGGGGCCCCGGCGTTCTTGTCCGGCTCGGCCGGGAACCCCAGCCGCCCCGCCGCGTCCAGGAACCGCTCCGCCGACGGGTGCAGCAGCTCCCCCGCCGGCCGCCGCACCGGCACCGGCCCCCCGCTCCCGTGCCCCCACTCCCGCCCCTCCCCGATGTCAGGAAAGCCACTTTCAGGACGGATTCGGTCCTGAAAGTGGCTTTCCTGACGTGGGGGCGGGGGGTGGTCGAGGTCGGTCTCGGCGCGGCGGTAGGCGTCGACGAGCTCGGGCCAGGACCAGCCGGGTTGGGCCCAGTCGCGGGTGTCGGCCGGGGTCGCCCAGACCCAGTTGGCGCCGTTGGTGGCGCCGGAACCGCCCAGGCCGCGGCCCCGCGGCACGGTGGTGGTCAGGCCGGGGCGCAGTTCGGCGGGGTAGGCCCAGTTGCGGGGGTGCGTCGGGGAGGACCCGGCCAGGGTGGCGGCGCTGCGCAGGTCGGGGGCGGGGTACGCGGGCCCGGCCTCCAGGAGCAGCACCCGGCCGGTCAGCCGGCCGGCCAGCGCGCAGCCCGCGGAGCCGGCGCCGACCACGAGGGTGTCGTAGGGACCGGCGTCATCCACGTGGGGGAGGATGGCAGCCGATGGACGATCTCGCGCAGGACCTGGCCGCCTTCATCACGGCCGCGCCGACCCCCTACCACGCGGTGGCCGAGGCCGTCCGCCGGCTGACGGCGGCGGGCTTCACCGAGCAGTCCGAGACGGGCCCCTGGTCGGACGGCCCGGGCGGGCGCTACCTCGTGCGCGACGGCACGTTCGTGGCGTGGTCGGTGCCCGCGGGGGTGCGGCCCGGCGCGCCGCTGCGGATCATGGCCGCGCACACCGATTCCCCCACCCTGAAGGTCAAGCCGAACCCCGACGTCGGGGCCGGCGGCTGGCGGCAGGTGGCCGTGGAGGTCTACGGCGGCGCGCTGTGGAACTCCTGGCTCGACCGCGACCTCGGGCTGGCCGGGCGGCTCGCGCTGTTCGACGGGACCGTGGTCCTGGTCGACGCGCGCCGGCCGCTGCTGCGGGTGCCGCAGCTGGCCATCCACCTGGACCGGGGGCAGAACCAGGGCCTGCAGCTCGACGCGCAGCAGCACCTGCTGCCGATCTGGGGGCTGGGGGCGCCGGTCGAGGGCGACCTGGTCGGGTTCGTGGCCGCCGAGGTGGGCGTCGACCCGGCCGAGGTGGCGGCGTTCGACCTGGTGGTGCACGACCTGACCGCGCCGGCCCGGCTCGGCGAGCACGGCGAGCTGCTGGCCGCGCCCCGGCTGGACAACCTGGCCTCGGTGCACGCCGGGCTGGGGGCGCTGCTCGCCGCGGCCGACGACATCGTCGACGGGGCGGCCGGGGTGATCCCGGTGCTGGTCGGGTTCGACCACGAGGAGATCGGCAGCGGGTCGGCCACCGGGGCGTCCGGGCCGCTGCTGGAGAACGTGCTGACCCGGCTGGCCGGCGGCTACGACGCCCGGGCCGCGACGTTCGCCGCCTCGCGCTGCCTGTCGGTGGACGTCACGCACGCCGCCCACCCCAACTACCTGCACCTGCACGAGCCCAGCCACCGCACGCTGCCCAACCGCGGCCCGGCGCTCAAGGTCAACGCGAACCAGCGCTACGCGACCGACGCGCCCGGCGCCGCGGCCTGGTACCGCGCCTGCCGCGACGCCGGGGTGCCGACGCAGGTGTTCGTCGGGAAGAACACCGTGCCGTGCGGGTCGACGGTGGGCCCGCTGCTGTCCACCCGGCTCGGCATCCGCACCGTCGACGTGGGGATCCCGGTGCTGTCCATGCACTCCGCCCGCGAGCTGTGCGGGGTCGACGACCCGGGCCACCTCGCCGCCGCGGCCGCCGCGTTCCTCACCGACCCGACCTGAGGATCACCCGTCGGGGAGTGCTACGGGTGTTCCGGAGGCCGGGCTTCACCTACCGTGGTCGACGTGCACCCGGAACGCGCGCACGCCGACCCTCCTGACGAGGGGCGGTCGACGGTGTCCGCCGACCAGGTCTGGCGGCCCGGCCAGCGCGACGTCTACTGGTTCGTCGGCGGACCGCTGGACGGCCGGGTGCAGACCCGGCCCGCGGCCGAGCCGGTCCCGGCCAGCATCCGCTACGTGCACCTGCACGACGGGCCGAAGATCGTGCACTACTACGACCTCACCGAGGTCGCCGGGCACGGCGGCGAGTACCGCCTGCGCGCCGGCTGACCCGTCGTCGGTGGTCACGGCGGTCCGCGGTAACCGGCGGGGACGTCGTCGACCCCGGGCGGCACCCGACCCGGCACGGGCCGGTCGTCGAGGAACGCCGCGACCGCCTCGCGGAACGCCCCGGGCTGCTCCTGGTGGGCGTTGTGCCCGGCCTCGGGCAGGTACAGCAGCTGCGAGCGGGGCAGCCGGGTGCGGTAGTCGATGGCGGAGCGCCAGGACAGGTAGTCGCAGCCGCCCTTGACGATCAGCGTGGGGGTCGGGAGCCCGGTCAGCCCGGGGCCGGGATCGCTCGGGGCGGGAGCGGTGGCCGACTGCGGGTACTGCAGGGCGTAGAAGCCGCTGCCCCGCACCGGGAGCAGGTCCGCCGGTGGCCGGCAGAACAGCGCCGGCTCGCTGAGCGTGAGGACCCGGTCGTTGCGGGCGTCGGCATCGGTGTCGGGGAAGAACGCGTGCGCCGCGGCCGGCCGGACCTGCAGCAGCGCGTAGCCCAGCAGCGCCCGCGGGGCCAGCAGCTCCCCGTACAGCCGCAGCCGCTGCCCCCCGTCCAGGCCCGCGACGGCCAGGTCGCCGCTGGTGTCGGCCGGATCGAGGGCGCCGGGTGAGACGAGCACCAGCCGCTCGACGCGCTCGGGGTGGGCAGTCAGGTACGCGGCGGCCAGCGCGCCGCCGTAGGAGTGCCCCACCAGGACCATCCGCTCCAGCCCGAGCCGGGCGCGCAGCGCCTCCAGGTCGGCGACGTCGCGATCGCGGCCGTAGCCGCGCGGGTCGGCCAGCCGGGTGGAGGCATCGGTGCCCAGCTGCGCGTACAGGTACACGTCCGCCCCGAGCTCGGTCAGCGGCTCGAGCACGGCGGCGTTGGCCTGCAGGTCGGGGAAGCCGGGGCCGCCGTGCAGCACCACGATCGGCGGCCGGGTCACCGGCGGGCGGCCCGGCAGGCGGGTGACGACCAGCCGCGAGCCGGTGGGCAGCGCCACCTGCTGCTCGCCCGGCAGCGTCGGGCGCGGCGGGGCGGGCGCGGTGGCCGGCACCAGTGTGGTCACCGCGAACACCGTGAGCAGCAGGCCGGCGCTGGAGGCGAACAGCCAACCGCCTGCAGCCCGCCGCCGACCGGGTCGGGCGCGCCGTGCCACCAACCCGGCGGCCACCGCGTCGGCGACGAGGAAGGCGAGCACCCCGGCGCCGACGAACAGCACAGGTCGTCCGGTGAAGGCCGCCGTCGCGAGCAGCACGCCGATCCCCACCACGACGGCCAGCGTGACCGCGCCCGCCACCAGTAGCGCGGTCACCGCGGTACGCCGGCGACGGTGCTCGGTGGCCATGCCGCCACCCCACCACGATCCCGGCACGCGCACCTCAGGGCCGGGCCCGGGCAGGTCTCCGGGTTGCCCCGGAGCGCCGGAGCCGCCACCGGGTGGTGTTGCCGACAGCGCCGCGTCTCGGGTCGCGCGTCGGTCGCGGCGGTGTTGTGCTGGGTGAGGACCAGGAATGCGGAGGTGACCGTGGCGGAGCGGGACGACGGGCTGTTCGGGCCCGACTCGATGACCTGGCGGGTGCACCTGGAACCGGTGATGTTCGTCGGCGGGCTGCGCGCGCTGCTGCTGCAGTCGCTGCACCCGCGGGTCATGCGCGGCACGTTCCAGAACTCGGCGCTGTTCGACCCGGCCAAGGCCTGGGCCCGGTTCCAGCGCACGGTGGAGTTCGTCGGCACCCGGACCTTCGGCAGCCTGGCCGAGGTGGCGACGGCGTCGGCGCGGGTGCGCCGGCTGCACAGCTCGCTGCGCGGGTTCGACCCGGACACCGGCACGCACTTCCGCCTCGACGAGCCCGCCGGGTTGCGCTGGGTGCACAGCACCGAGATCGACTCCTACGTCCAGGTCGGGCTGCGGGCCGGGATCCTGGACGCCGCCGGCGCCGAGCGCTACCTGGCCGAGAGCCTGCGCGCGGCCCGGGTGATCGGGCTGGACGAGGCGCCGTCGACGCGCGCGGAGATGGCCGCCTACCTCGACGGCATGCGCCCGACGCTGGCGATCACCGACGAGGCCCGGCGCGCCGTCGGCAACCTGTTCGACCCGAAGGGCCCGGCCCCGGCCGGGGTCAAGCTGGCCATCCCGGCGGTGGCCTCGCTGTCTCTGGCGACGCTGCCGCGCTGGGCACGCCGGATGTACGGGCTGCCCGGCCTGCCGACCACCGACCTGGGCGCCACGCTCGCGCTGCGCGCCCTGCGCACGGCCACCGGCCTGCTGCCGGACCTGCCCGCACCGGTGGAGATCGAGCGGGCCCGGCAGCTGGTCCGGGAACGCCCCCCGAGCCGACGTGTATCACGATCGTTCTCACCGGCTCGTCTGGTCGGCGGGTAGCGGACCCGGGGGCCTCGCTACCCGCCCCTCGTGCCGGAGCCCACCCGGTCGCGGGCGCAGCAGGTGGGGCAGCACCGCGGCCAGGCCCAGCCCCACCGCCGCGATCAGCGGCACCGCGCCGAGCGCCCAGGCGGCGTAGATCCCGAACGTCAGCAGGTCGGTGCCCAGCCCGGCGACCGAGGTCACGGTGGCCCGCGACCGGCTGCCGATCCGGTCCTGCAGCCGGGCGTCGACGACCACCAGCACCGCCCGGTAGCCGCCGTAGAACAGCGCGACACCGGCGATCCCGGCCGGGTGGGCGAGCAGGCCGGACGCGCCGAGCAGCGCCATCGACACCGCCAGCAGCCCGCCGAGGGCCATCCCGGACAGCCGGGCCACCCGCCCGGCCAGCACGGCGCCGAGCACCCCGGCCGCGACGATCGGCAGGTCGGCGATCGGCACCCAGGCGACCGGCACCCCCCATTCGGCGACCATGAGCGGGAAGTACTCCTCGACGGCGTCGAACGCGGCCAGCGCCATCGCGGCCACCAGCACCCCGCGAACCGCGGATCGGGACGCGGCCTCGGACAGGCCGGCCCGCAGCGTCGCCAGGTAGCCGAGGTCCTCCTCCTCGTCGTCCTCCGGGACGACGTCGCGGGGCGGTTCGGGCAGCCGCGCGGCCAACCCGGCGGCGGCCAGCGCGACCCCGACGCTGACCCAGCCGGCGAGCTGGTAGCCGCCGAGCGCGAACAGCGCCGTCGCGGCCAGCGCGGCGGGCACCTGCGCGACCAGTTCGGCCGCGTTCACCCAGCCGTTGACCCGGGCGTAGTGCTCCCGGGCACCGGCCGCCGCCAGCCCGTCGTAGAGCAGGGCCTCCGCGGCCCCGGACACCAGCGACGAGCCCAGCCCCCAGAGCACGAAGCCGAGGGCGAAACCGGCGAACCCGGGCAGCAGCACCCACGCCGCGTAACCGGTGGCGGTGAGGATCCCGCCGGCCACCAGGTTGCTGCGCCGGGAGAACCGGTCGGCCAGCGCTCCGGTGGGCACCTCGACGACCACGCCGACGGCCGACCAGATCGCGAACAGCACCGAGATCTGCGCGTCGGTCAACCCGGTGTCGACGAACAGCAGCGCGTACAGCGGGTAGATCGGGATGGTGTCGGCCAGCAGCGCCCACCCGACCATGCGTCGGGCGAGCGGGCGGGCCGGGGGCGGTAGAGAGCGTCAACCAGGCATGACGGCGACCATAACCGCCCGCCGGCGGACCGCCCAACGGGTTTCAGCGCAGTAGCGGCCGCCCTCGCCCACCCGTCCCCCGCGACCGCGGCGCGGCGATGAGTCCGGGCGACGGGCCCGGTCTGAGGGAGGACGGCCACAGCCCACCCCGGAGGTCCCCATGCGCAAGCCCGACGTCGTGCTCACCGATCTGGCGTTCGGCGAGTCCCCCCGCTGGCACGACGGCCGCCTCTGGTTCGCCAACTGGGGCGCCGGCGAGGTCCTGGCGGTGGACGGCGCGGGCCGCAGCGAGGTCGTCGCGCAGCTGCCGGCCCCGACCATCCCGATCTGCCTGGACCCGCTGCCCGACGGCCGGATGCTGCTGGTGGACGGCCCGAACGCGGCCCTGCTGCGCCGCGAGCCGGACGGTTCGCTGGTCCCGCACGCCGACCTGAGCGGCGTCGGCGAGATGTTCAACGAGATCGTCGTCGACGCCCGCGGCAACGCCTACGTCAACGGCGGCAGCTCGGACTTCTCCCAGCCGGGCATCATCGCCCTGGTCACCCCGGACGGCGGGGTCCGCGAGGTGGCCGGCGACATCGCGTTCGGCAACGGCATGGCGCTCACCCCGGACGGCGCGACGCTGGTCGTCGCCGAGTCCTGGGCGCAGCGGCTCAGCGCGTTCGCCGTCGGGCCCGACGGGAGCCTGGGCGACCGGCGGGTGTGGGCCGAGCTGGGCGCGGGCACGCCGGACGGCATCTGCCTCGACGCCGAGGGCGCGGTCTGGTACGCCGACGTGCCCAACCGGAACTGCGTGCGGGTGGCCGAGGGCGGCGCGGTGCTGGACACCGTGCAGCTCGACCGGGGCGGCTTCGCCTGCGCGCTGGGCGGCCCGGACCTGCGCACGCTCTACGTGCTGGCCGCGGAGTTCCACGGCTTCGAGACCATGGAGGCCGACATCGCGGCCCGCACCGGCCAGCTGCTGGCCGTCGCCGTCGACGTGCCGGGCGTCGGGCGGACCTGAGTGGCTGCCCGGCCCGGAGGTCAGGACGACCGGGGCACGGTCGCCTGCAGCACCGCCTCGGTGAGCGCCCCGGTCCGGTAGCGGGTGACCTCCTGGTACTCGGGGTCGGCCACCATGTCGCTGAACGCCTGCCGGCTCGGGTAGCGGACCAGCAGCACCGTGTCCCAGGCCTGGCCCTCCTCGGCGACCAGCACCGTCGAGCCGTCCCCGGCGTAGAGCACCTCGCCGCCGTAGCGCGGCAGGAACGTCTCGGACAGGTGCCGGGCGTAGGTCGCGTAGGACTCCCGGCCCTGCTCGCCGTCGTAGCGCAGCAGGTTCAGCATCACCACCGGCCCGCCGGGGTCCTCCTGCAGCAACCGCTTGAGGTCCGCGCCCCTCGGGTCGATCGCCATCGGCCGCTCCTCCCTGTCCGCCGGGTCTCCGGCGCCACCCTGCCAGGCCGCGTTCATCCCCGCCGACGCGCCCGCAGCACGGCGTCGTGCACCGTGATCTCGTTCCCGTCCGGATCCGGCGCGGTGCGCGGGCGGGACTCGGCGACCAGGACCTCCCAGCGGTCCGGGTCCAGCGTCGCGGCCACCTCCTCGGCGGTGAAGAACATCTCCGGGAAGGCGGGCCGACCGGCGGCGGTCGCCAGGTCGCTGACGTCGTGGCCGACGATCAGCAGGTCCCCCCCGGGCGCGACGGCAGCGGCGAGCCGGGCGAACAGGGGCACCCGGGCGGCCGGGGGCAGGTGCATGAACTGCGCGGACACCAGGTCGAACCGCTGCTCGCCGGGCTGCCAGGTGGTGACGTCGTGGTGCACCCAGTCGATCCGGGCGGCCACCTCGGGCCCGCGCTCGGCGGCATGCGCGGCGGCCCGGCGCAGCGCCGCCGTGGCGAAGTCCAGCCCGACGACCCGCCAGCCGCGCTCGGCCAGCCAGATCGCGTCGGCGCCCTCCCCGCTGCCGACGTCGACCGCGGTGCCCGGGGCCAGGTCCGCCGCCTCGGCGACCAGCTGCGGGTTCGGCCGCCCGCTCCAGAAGGTGGGCTGCGCGTTGTAGCGCTCCTCCCAGGCCCGCTCGCTGAACATGTCCTCGGCGTCCTGGACCCCGCCGTGGCCGTGCCCGTGACCGTGCTCAGACACGGGTGACGCTCCGCTCGCGGTATGCGGCCACGGCCGCGCGGGTGTCCTCGGCGACCAGGTCGGCGTTGATGTGCGCGCCGGCCATCAGCCCGGCCGTGGCCGCACCCATCACCTGCGCCATCGGTTCGGCGAGATTGCCGGCGACCCAGACGCCGGGCACCGAGCTGACCCCGGCCATCCCGGCGGGCACGTGGCTGCCCATCACGTGCTCCCCCACCACGAAGTCCGCGGGCTGCAGGCCCAGCGGGGCCAGCAGGTCGGCGCGGGCGGTGACCCGCGTCTGCACGGCCAGCGCGTCGACGGGGACCACCTCCCCGGTGTCCAGCCGGACGCCGGTCAGCCGGTCGTCGGTGATCTCCAGGCCGGTCACCGCGCCCTCCACCAGCGCGATCCCGCGCGCGGCGAGCTGCTCGCGCTCGTCGTCGCCGAGCATCGGCTGCTGGTGCAGGAACACCGTCACGTCGTCGCTGAGCTGGCGGAACAGCCCGGCCTGGTGCATCACCATCGGGCTGCCGGCCAGCACCCGATCCGCCGGTCGCGGACCTCCCAGCCGTGGCAGTACGGGCAGTGCAGGACGTCGCGGCCCCACCGCTGCGCCAGCCCGGGGACGTCCGGCAGCTCGTCGACCACGCCGGTGGTGACCAGCAGCCGGCGGGCCCGCACGGTGGTGCCGTCGGCCGTCCACACCCGGAAGCCGCCGCCGTCCAGCGGCTCGGCCGCGGTGACCCGGCAGGCCACCACTTCGCCGCCGTAGCCGGTGACCTCGGCCCGCCCGGCGGCCAGCAGCTCGCCGGGCGGGGTGCCGTCGCGGGACAGGAAGTTGTGCACGCCGTCGGCCGGCGCGTTGCGCGGGGTGCCGTCGTCGATGACCAGGACGCTGCGCCGGGAGCGGGCGAGCGCGGTCGCCCCGCTCAGCCCGGCCGCGCCGCCGCCGACCACCACCACGTCGTAGGACTCTCTGCTCGCCTTCATGCCTCCGACTGTCCGCGCCCCCGACCGGCGTGACAAGTTTCGTTGCCGGTCCGGCAAACTGGCCGGGTGGACGAGGATGCGCCGGGCCTGGACGACGTGCTGCACGCGGTCGGCCCGCGGCTGCGGGCGCTGCGCCGGCGGCGGGGCGCGACCCTGGCCCAGCTGTCGACCAGCACCGGGATCTCGGTCAGCACGCTGTCCC
>JASLAP010000377.1 GCA_030147065.1 Pseudonocardia sp.
GCGGTACTCGGAGGAGGGGAAGGCCACGGCGGTACAGATGGTGCGGGCCACCGTCTGTACGATCCCGACGGGGTCGCCGACGCGGGCGGAGCCGCCTGGACGGCGGACATCGACGGGACGTGCGGCTGACGCGGTCGACCACCGGCGACTTCCCTTCCGGCGCCGCCGATGTCGCCGCACTGCCATCAGGTGCTGGCGGCCTGTAACGGTCCGGTCCCGCAATGCGAGTTCCTTGCACCTGGAGCGCGCGGACGGGGGTTTCCGATGGCCGTCGAGATCGCGATCGATCTGCGGGACGCGGCGGGGCATTCGTACCTGACGTGGTCACCGCGCCGGGCCACGGTCCGGCAGGAGACGGGCGGCGCGAGCGGCCCGGTTGCGGTGACCGTGGCCAATGCGCCTGGCGGGGCGGGCGGGCAGGTCGAGTTCGCCGCCGGTCTAACGAAGGCCCGCACGGCGACGATCGACCTGGTCCTGCCCGCCGACGGCAGCCCCGTGGAGTTTTGGATCGCCGGCCAGGTCGGCCGGCCCAGCAGCGCCGACCAGGACGCGACGATCGAGGTGCGGCCCGCGGTGGGCGGCGCGGTGCTGGGCAGCACCTCCGCGATGGTGCGCGCCCGGAAGGACGCTACAGCCCTGAGCGCGGCCGAGCGGACCCGGTTCCTGACCGCGCTGGCCGCCGTCAACGCCGCCGGTGCGGGCCCGTTCGCGTCGTTCCGCGACATGCACCGCGAGCAGCTCGCCCTGCAGCAGGCCCACGGCGCGCCGGGCTTCCTGTCCTGGCACCGCGCCTACCTGCTGGACCTGGAGCGGGTCCTGCAGGCCCAGGACCCGAGCGTGACCCTTCCGTACTGGTCGTTCGCGTCGCCCGCACCGAACCTGTTCACCCGGGAGTTCATGGGCGGCAACCTCCCGACGGGCCGGACCGTCGTCTTCGCCCCCATGCACCCCCTCCAGAACTGGACGACGGACGGCGTGCGGGGCATCAGCAGGCGACCGCGGTTCGACCCGGCCACCAGCGGTGCGATCAGCGACCAAGGGATCGCCGCCCTCACCGACGCCATGACGATGACGCTGGGCGGCCCGCGGCCCACCGCCACCTTCGACACCGGACCGACGCCGGGCGGGTTCGACTCGATGGAGGGCAACCCGCACGCCACCGCGCACCGCAGCATGGACGGCTTCCTGTTCAGCACCTCGAGCGCGCCACGCGACCCGCTGTTCTTCCTGCTGCACTGCAACGTGGACCGACTGTGGGCGCGCTGGCAGTGGCTGCACGACCGGTTCGACGGCACGGACCCGCACGCGTACTTCTTCCGCGGGTCGGCGTCGTCCAACCCGGCCACCCGGCTCGGACACAACCTGCTCGACAGCATGTGGCCGTGGAACGGGCAGTCCGGCGGCCCGCTGCCGCCCGCCCCGCCGCCACGCCCACCATTGTCGACCGTCCCGACCGCGGCGATGCCCAGCCCGGCGCCCACCGTAGGCGACATGATCGACTACGGCGGCGTCCTGCGGCCGGGCTCGGACATGGGCTTCTGCTACGACGTCGTCCCGTTCGGGGTCGCGCCGTGACCGGGCCAGGGGAGGAAGCGACCGTGCCCAGCCCGTCGGCAGGCGTGATCGAGGAACTCGTGCGCGCCGCCCGTCGCGAGACCGAGCAGGCACAGGCCGAGCACGCGACCTACCTCGCCGGGCTCACCGGTGACGCTGAGCGGGCCGGTGACGGTGACGTGCCGGCCGCCGCACGCGCCCGGCTCGCCGACCGGTCCGCGCCCGCCGACCGCCGGACCGAGGTGCTGACCAGGCTCGGGGCCCAAGTCGTCCGATCGCCGGGCGGGGTCGACACGCTGCTCGCGATCGCCGACAACCGCGCCGATGACCCTGCGGTGCGCCGCGCAGTGGTGGGCTGGCTCGGCGTGGCGGCGTTCGAGGTCGCGCGGTTCACACCGCACCGCACGGCGTACGTCGACGTGCTGCGACGCATGATCGCCGATCCCGTCGCCGAGCTCCGCGACGCCGCGGTCACGACACTGGCCGCCGAGCACGACGAGGTCGTGCAGCAGGCGCTGACCGACGGGCTCGACGGGCCGGGACCGCTGCCCGTGGAGCGCAACCGAGCGATCGAGCTTCTCGCCGAGGACGATCACCTCGACACCCTGCCGTGGCTGCGTGAGCTCTACACCAGCGCGGAAGAGGGCGACCGCGCGACGGCTGTGCGCTTCATGGGCGTCCACCCGGCCGCCGAGGATGACGTCGCGCGGATCCTGCGGGACCGAACCGAGACCACGGCCGTGCGCCAACAAGGGGCGGCCGCGCTGCGTGCCCTCGCCCCGGAGCGGTTCGACGCGCTGGCCAAGGAGATCGTCCTCGACACAGACGACGACCCCGACCTGCGGGCCGACTGCCTGCAGAGCTTGCGCGGCACCGGTGGGGACGCGGTCTACGGCGACCCCGCGTTCCTCGACGGGGTGCGGGCCGTCAGTGAGGAAAGCGGCGACTCGGACGTCGCCTCGCTCGCGCGGAGGACGCTCGACGATGCCCCGGAGTCCTGAGGAGCTCGCCGCCGTCGTCGACGCGCTGCGCCGGACCGGGGACGCCGACGCGCTGGTGGCGCTGCTCGCGGAGAACGCCCCTCGCCACCAGGGGCTGACCCCGGCGGCGGCCGCGCGCGCCCGGGGCCACGCCTTAGCGGCCTTGGCGGCCACGGGGCTCCCCGACCGCGCGCTGCCGATCGTGGCCGAGGTCCTGCGCACCAGCACCTCCCCGCCCGAGATCGCCGGCGCCGCGATCGCCTTGCGCGGCCACCCCGGGCCGCCCGCAGAGCTGGCGGACGCGCTGCGGGCCGCGTTGGCCCGCCTGGCCGGTGCGGACCCGACGATCGACCTCGCGTCGCCGCGGGCGAGCGCCGTCCCGCGCGAGCCGACCACGGCCCGCGCCGAGATCACCCGCACCCTCGGCCTGCTGGCCGAACCCCAGGCGGCGCGGGCCGGCTGCTGCGCCCCCCCGCCGCCGCCCCCGCGGAGCGTCCCGGACGACGTCACGGTGCAGGACCAGGACGGGCGCACGGAGCCCTTCGCCGCCTGCCTCGCCGGGCGGCCGGCGCTCGTCACCTTCTTCTACACCCGCTGCGACAACCCTTACCGGTGCTCCGCAACGATCAGCCGGCTCGCCGGGCTGCAGCGCGCGGTGCGCTCCAGTGACATCGTCGGCGCCGTCACCCTCCTGGCGATCACCTACGACCCCGATTTCGACCTGCCCGAGCGGCTGCGCCGCTACGGTCGCGACCGCGGCGTCCAATTCGACCCCGGCACGCGGTTCCTCCGCACCGTCACCGGCTTCGGCGAGCTGCGCCGGGCCCTCGACCTCGGCGTCGGCTACGGCGCCACGACAGTCAACAACCACCGGAGCGAGGCCTACGTCCTCGACGGCCGAGGCACCGTCACCAAGACCTTCCTCCGCGCGCAGTGGAGCGACGACGCCGTCCTCGAGGCGCTGCGGGCCGCGCGTCTGGACCGTGCACGTCTTTCGCACGATGACTGCGTCGGCCGGCCGGATCAGTCATGGTCCGCGGCGGCGGAGCGGGTCAGCTCGGCGGGGAGCTCGTCCAGGTGACCTCCCGTCCGGTGGCGAGCACGGCCCGGTCGTCGGGGAACAGGCGCAGGACGTGGCCGTCGGCGAGCTCACGCGGGATTCCTCGCGTAGGCCGCGCTGCCCGGCGCGTGGGCGCGGAGGAGACGGGCGGGAACTCGACCAGAGGCAGGCTGCCAGTCCGCCCGGGGAAGCCGAACCCGTTGAGCCAGCGGATCGGTGTCTCCGTGCCCGGAGGCCCGTGGAGCGACACGGCGTCCCGGTACATCTCGACCGTGCGTCCGTCGCGCAC
This sequence comes from Pseudonocardia sp., assembly GCA_030147065.1. GTDB lineage: Bacteria > Actinomycetota > Actinomycetes > Mycobacteriales > Pseudonocardiaceae > Pseudonocardia. The sequence continues at coordinate 3,884 of JASLAP010000377.1, forward strand.
GTAGTAGAGGACGCGACCTGCGTAGTTGAGCATGATGTCGAGGATCACGGCGATGTCGCGGGCGTGGGCCTGCTCGACGAGCTCGGTCAGCTCTCGTTCGGCCGCCTCGAGCGTGCCGTCGCTGCCGAACGGGCGTCGAGCTCCAGGAAGTTCTGTGCGCCGTAGCCGTGGTAGTCGTACTGCCGGTCCGGTCGCGGGTTCTTCAGCACAGGCGATTGCCACAGCGCACCGACTCCGCCACCGGTCCCGCCAGTCGACCGGTGACGGGAACGGAGTGGAAACGCGGTGCGTCAACACGTCGACCACTACTTCCTTGCGCGCCGGAGCGCGCCGCCGAGCGAGCCGAGCGGACGGCTTCGATCACGGCTGGATCGGACAAGCGGAACGGCACAGGACCTCCGCGGGTCAATGGAGCTCGACGGCGCCCGCTACCTGGTCGCCGGCTACCCGGGCGCGCAGTGGGTGCGCAACGCCCGCGCCGCGGGCACCGGCGAGCTGGCCGTCGGACGCCGCAAGCAGACCGTGCGGCTGGTCGAGCTGACCCCCGAGCAGGCCCGGCCGGTGCTGCGCGAGTTCCCGGTGCGGGTGCCCACCGCGACCTCCCCGATGATCGGCGCCGGCGTCGTCCCGGACGCCTCGCCGCAGTCCTACGAGGCCCTCGCCGGGCGG
>JASLAP010000400.1 GCA_030147065.1 Pseudonocardia sp.
CTCTTGTCCGATGGAGCGGGGTGTGAGCGGAGGGCTCGCTGCGGAGGTGGGGCGTGAGATCGGTCCGGTGGGGCCGGACGAGCGTGGCTTTGGCCCGGTCGGGAGGGGTGAGAGTGGCTCTGGTGCAGCCGAGTCGGACGAGAGTGGCTTTGGTCCCGTCGGGCCGGGCGAGAGTGGCTTTGGTCCCGTCGGGCCGGGCGAGAGTGGCTCTCGTGCAGCCGGGCTGGACGAGGGTGGCTTTGGTTCGGCGGGGGTCGAGGAGGGTGTGCGCCACGGGAGCGGTGACGGTCCCAACGAGTGGAGCGAGAGTGGGTCTGGTTCGGTCGGGTGGGACGAGAGCGGTTCTGGTGCAGCCGGGCCGGACGAGAGTGGCTCTCGTTCGGCGGGGGTGGAGGGGTGCCACGGGAGCGGCGACGGTCCCGCCGGGTGGGGCGAGAGTGGCTTTGGTCCGGTGGGGTGGGGTGAGAGTGGCTTTGGTCCGGTGGGGTGGGGCGAGAGTGGCTCTCGGTCGGTGGGGTGCGGGGTGGGTTCGGCGGCCAGGGCGGCGGCCCAGCGGGCCCGGTACTCCGGCGGCACCGGGGGGTCGGCCAGGCCGGCCAGCTCGGCCCGGACTGCGGCATCCCCATCGGGTCGGGGTTCGGCGGCGGGACCGGGGGCGCTGAGGCGGGGGTCGGTGCGGGGGCGGCCCCGGGCGGGGGTCGTGCTCGGGTCGGCTCCCCCGTCGATCCGGCGGTCGGCCGGGCGGGGTGCGCCGGTTACGCCGTGGCGGTCGGGGTGGCGCGCAGGGGTTCGGTCACAGTCGTCCGGGTGGGCCGTTGAGGTCCGGGCGCCGATCGGGCGGGGTGCTGGGGTCCGGTCGTCATCCGGGTGGGGCGCCGGGCTGCGGTCGTGACCGTGGGGGTGGGACGGAAGCGGTCGGCCGTGGTCGTCGGCAGGTGGTCCGGGGTTCACCACTGCTCCTCCCGCAGGTGACCGAGCCGCGCGGCCAGCCGGGCCCGGCCCCGCGCGCACCGGCTCTTCACCGTCCCGGCCGGCACCTCCAGCATCCGGGCCACCTCCTCGACCGGCCACCCCTGCACCTCGACCAGCACCACCGCGATCCGCTGCTCGGCCGGCAGCTCGACCAGCGCGTCGGCCAGGTCGAGGCGGGTGACCACCCCGGTGGCCAGGTCGGGGTGGCGGGCCGGGGGTTCGCGGTCGGCCAGCGGGACCGTGCCGCGGGCTCGGTCGTGGCGGATCCGGTCGATGCAGGTGTTCACCAGGATCCGGTGCAGCCAGGTGCGCACCGAGGCCTCCCCGCGGTACGACCCGGCCCGCCGGTACGCGGCCACCAGCGCCTCCTGGACGGCGTCGGCGGCGTCCTCGGGGTGGTGCAGGGTCCGCAGCGCGACCGCCCACAGCGAGCTCTCGTGCCGCCCGGCGAGCACCCCGAAGGCGGTCGGGTCGCCGGCGCGGTGGGCGGCCATCAGCTCGCCGTCGGTCGGGTCGGCGACGACTCCCGGCACTCCCCCGCGCACGCCGGGAGACTAGGGCCCCGGCCCGCTCGCCCGGGGCGGTTCGGCGGAACCGCTCAGCCGGCGACCCGGCGGAACTCCAGCTCGTCGAGCTGCGAGGAGAAGTCGCTGCCCCCGCCGCTGAGCTTGCTGATCCAGACCAGCACGTGGCTGACCGGCTCGTCGCCGCCGTCCAGCGCGATGGTGGTGGCGCCCTCGGCCAGGGTGGCCTCGCCGATGGTCGTGGTGTCGGTCAGCGCGGCGTCGGCGTTCGGGGCGGACCTGACCTCGACCACCGTCCCGGGGCTCGGGGACCGCACGGTCAGCTCGGCCAGCTGCACCTCGGAGGCGAACGAGACCATCACCCCGATGCCCGTCTTGTAGAGCGGGAACTGCTGGCGGTAGGTCGAGGTCTTCCAGCCGCTCCCGGTGTCGCCGTCGATCACCTGCGACACCCGCCCGGAGTTGTCCCGGTCGCCGTCGCCCTCGGCGTAGACCTCGACCCCGGCCACCGCGGCGACGTCGCCGACGCCCCCGGGCGGAGGTGCCGCCTGGTCGGCCTCCTCGCCACTGCCACCGGCCGGCTGGTCCGGGGCGCTGCCGACCACGATCGCCGGGGTGTCGGAGCCGTCGGAGAACAGCGACCCCATCTGGAAGGTCAGGAAGACCAGCACCGCGAGCACCGCGGCCGCCAGCACGGACACCCCGACGGTCAGCTTGCGCCGCCGGGCCGGGTCCGCGGGCGGCGGATCCGCGCCGTCGTCCTGCCAGACGTCGCCGGGCGCGGAGGGCACCCCGTCGTGGACCGGCGGGAACAGCGCCAGCCGGTCGTCCTCGGCGATCACCTCGGTCAGCAACCGGTTGACCGCGGCCGCGGTGTGCACGTGCCCGGGCGCCGCCGGGTCGCCCAGCGCCCCGAGGGTCAGGGTGTCGAGCTCGACCGGGACGCCGGGCCGCTCCCGCGACGGCGCCACCGGCTCGCCGGAGCCGTCCCGGTCGGCCGCGGCCAGCCCGGCCCGGGCCGCGTCCACCCCGGACAGCGGCCAGTGCGCGGTGAGCAGCGCGTAGAGCACGGCGCCGAGGCCGCGGACGTCGTCGGCCGGGGTGATGGTGGGGCGCGGCAGCGCGAAGCAGACGTGCACCTTGCCCTCGGGGGTCACCCGCAGCCGCTGCGGGTGGTCGATCCCCAGCACCAGGCCCCGCCGGTGCGCGGCCTCCGCCGCGGCCGCCAGCGGCGCGACGGCGCGGGCGACGGCGGTCGGCTTGGTCAGCCCCTCGGCCACCACCTCGGACAGGCTGCGGCCGGGGATCCACTCGGTCACCGCGGCGCCCAGCACGTCGGCCGGCATCCCGCCGGTGCCCGGGGCCAGCACGTCCAGGAGCCGCGCGCAGCCGGCGTGCTCGAAGCTGCCCGACCGCAGGGCGCGCACCATCATCTCGCCGGCCCGGGTCGCGCCGAGCGCGTCCCCGTCGCCGTCGGGCCCGCCGGCGTCGTCGGGTTGCGCCGCCGACCCGTCCTCGGCGAGCCGGCGCAGCACGGTGATCGCGACGTCGCGGCGCAGCATCGTGTCCTCGGCGCGCCAGAACTCCGCGCCGGCGACGGTGTCCGAGCCGACCCTGGTCCGCAGCCGGTACCGGCCGGACAGCAGCATGCCCGCGATCGTGCCGGAGGGTTGGGTCACCGGGGTGGCACCGTCCACCGGCGCGTCGCGGGCCGGTTCGACGGGGGTGAACGCGGTGGCGGTGTCAGCGGACCGGGAGCCGGCCCCCCGTTCGCGCGCGCTCGGCAGCGTCTGCGTGGGTGCCGGCTGTGGCGCCGCCGCACCGGACGGTGGGCTCGCCAACTCGCTCACTGATCCGAACCTCCCCTGCGACGCCCGTGACGGCTCCGCCGGCGGCCAGCCTACTTCAGCGGGTGGAGCGCCGCCGAGCCCTCAGCCGATCGACGATCCGGTCCACGCGCTGCAGCAACGAGTCCAGCTCCGGCACCCGCAGCAGTCGCATGACCAGCAGGATGAGCGGTCCGCCCAGCACCAGGGCGAGGAACACCGCGGTCCACGCCCGGGCCAGCGGCGACAGCCCGGCGGTCGGCTCCAGGTCGAGCAGGGCCAGCACGCCGCGCGCGGCCAGCGCGCCCACCGCACCGGCGAGCACGGTCCGGGCGGCAGTGGCCAGCATCGCACCGGTGGGCAGCCGCCCGAGCCTGCGGCGCAGCAGCACCTGCCCCATCGCCGCGCCGGCCAGGAACGACAGGCTGTTCGCCGCGGCCAGCCCGAGCACCACGTCCTGCGCCGGCAGCAGCAGCGGGCAGGCCAGCATCAGCGGCACCTTCACCGCCACGGTGAACAGCTGCACGAGGGTGGGGGTGCGGCTGTCGGTCATCGCGTAGAAGACGCGCATCTGCAGCAGCGTGATCGCGAACGGGGCCAGCCCGAACGCCGACACCGCCAGCGCCGTGCCGAGCTGCTCGGCGCCGTCCAGGTTGGCCGCCCGCAGCCCGAACAGCGCGATCCCGATCTCCGTGCCGAACACCGTGAACAGCGCCGACACCGGGACCAGGAACACCAGGCAGAGCCGGGTGCCCAGGGCCAGGTCGGCGATCACCCGGTCGGTGCGGCCGGCCGCGGCGGACCGGCTCAGCCGGGGCATCAGGGCGGTCAGCAGGGACACCCCGAGCACCCCGTAGGGCACCTGCAGCAGCAGCCAGGCGTTGGCGAAGACGGTCAGCGCGCCTTCCTCGGCGCCGGTGGCGATCCGGGTGGTGACCACGTAGCCGACCTGCCCGATCAGCACGTAGACCACGGCCCAGCCGGCCAGCCCGCCGGCCCGGGTGAGCCGCGCGTCCCAGCCCCACACCGGCCGGTACCGGAACCCGGCCCGGCGCACCGCCGGGATCAGCACCGCGGTCTGCACGACGATGCCCAGCGTCGTGCCCAGGCCGAGGACCAGCAGCCGCCAATCGTCCGGCACCACCAGGTAGGCACCGAGCACGCCCAGCACGACCACGTTGTTCAGCACCGGCGCCCAGCCGAACGCGCCGAACGCGCCCCGGCTGTTCAGGATGGCGCCGAAGATGGCCCCGAGCCCGTAGAAGAAGATCTGCGGCAGCAGCAGGTAGGCGAGCGTGGTGGCCAGCGCCGGGTCGGCCGTCGAGGTGCTCCCGCTGAGGTAGATCCGGGTCAACAGCGGCGCGGCCAGCACCGCCAGCACCGTGGTGACCAGCAGCGCCGCCCCGGCCATGGTGAGCAGCCGCCGGGTGTACCGCTCGCCGTCGTCGCCGTCCTCGGCCTGGGCCCGGACCAGCGTCGGGATCAGCACGCTGCTCAGCGCACCGCCGATGAGCAGCTCGTAGACGATGTTGGGCAGGGTGTTGGACAGCGTGTAGGAGTCGTTGAGCACGGTGACGCCCAGCACCGTGACCAGCGCGACCTGCCGGAGGAACCCGGTGATCCGGCTGACCAGGCTGGCGATGGCCATGGTGCCGCTGGCCCGGCCCAGCGACGGCCCGCGGGCGGTCTTCGCCGGCGGCGCGGCCGGCGCCTCCGGCGGCCCGGGACGGTCGGGTCCCGGCGGGCGCCGGGACGGTGGGAGCGGGGGCAGCACCTCGGTGGGCTCGGCCGGGTCCACCGGCGGGATCGGCTGGGTGGGCAGGTCGGTCAACGACTGCCCACCCGGGGCGGCTCCGGCGGGCGGGGCCGGGGTCGGGGGTGGGCCGCCGGCAGGCGCTCGGTGGGGGCGGCCGGGTCCGGGAACGGGTCCCCGGTACGGCGGTCGGTGCCCGGGCGGCTCCCCGCCGGCGGAGCGGGCGGGCCCGACGGCGAACCAGTCGGTGGAACCGGCACCGGTCGGGTGACCGCCGCGGGGTCGACCGGCGGCCGGACCGGGCGGACCGGCTGGGTGGCCTGCGTCCCCGCCGACGGCGGCGCGGCCGGGGTCGAGGGGGAGGCCGGTGTCGGGGGCGAAGGGGCCGTCGGGTCGGCCGGCGGCGGCGCGGGGCGCGGCCCCAGCGCGATCTCCCGGCGCTCCGGCTGCTCCCCGCGGATCCGCCGCACCACCCGTCGGGCCGCCAGTACCACGAGCAGGATGCCCGCGCTCCCCGTCAGCCACAGGGTGATGGTGCCGTAGGCGGTCGACCGTATCCGCAACCGGCTCGGCGGGCCGAGCAGTTCGCCGGCCGGGGTGCGCACCGAGGCCTGCACGGTGAACTGCCCGGCCCGGGTGACCTCGGCGCTCACGTTCACCTGCCGCCGGCCCAGCGGCGGGATCTGCTGCGGCTCGATCGGCGCCACCCGCAGCCCCGGTGAGGGGGCGATCTCCACCCGCACCTCCATGGTCACCGGCAGCCCGTTGGCCACGGTGATCGGGATCGGCGCGTCCTGGGTGCCCAGCGAGTACGGGGTGGGCGGCTCCAGCACCCGGACCGTGCCGCGCAGGTCGTCGATCCGCTGCTCGCCCGTGCGGGCGGCGGCGGTGGCGGCCGCCTCGCGACCGCGCAGCACCGCCGACGCCGGGCGGACCAGGCCGCGCTCCAGCGGGGCGAACGCCTCGTCCGGGCTGACCCCGACCGGGGAGCCCGGCTTGGCCGCCGAGCGGAGGTCGGCGACCGCGGCCGCGGTCGCCCCGATCGTGTCGACGACCTGCCCGGGCACCTCCTGCCCGGCCGCGTCGAGCGGGTAGGCCAGCGGCAGCGCGTCGCCCGTCGCGGCCGGCGCGGTGACCGCTTCCTCGCCGCGCGGGCGCAGCAGCCCGGCGTTGATCAGCTGGCCGACGGCGTCCAGCAGGACCCGCGCCGACGCACCTCCGACCGCCCAGTCGTGCGGCGGGGCCAGCACCAGCGGGCCGCCGTCGGTGGTGTCGCCGCCCTGCACCCGGAACACCAGGGCGCCGATGCCGTCCTGGGTGGCCAGCGGCCCGGTCCCGCCGGCCGGGCTGCTCACCGCGGCCGCCCCGCCCCGCGGGTTGACTGCCGCGTCGCGGTCGGCCGGGCCGGTGGCGGCCGCGGTGAGCAGCGGGTCGGTGAGCACGGCGGTCTGCCCGCCGGGTGCGCCCTCGATCGGCACCACCCCGGTGCTGCGCTGCGTGCGCCCCTGCCCGACGCCGTCCGCGGCCAGCACCAGGGTGCGCCCGCCGGCCGCGCCGACCCGGTCCAGGGTCGGGCCGTCGAGCAGGCCGTCGGCGGGCCAGGTGGCCTCGGCCAGGGCTGCCACCCCGAGCAGCTCGGCCAGCGTGCGCCGGCCCTCGGTGACCGCGCCGGTGGCCAGGTCGCCCAGGCCGCCGCGGGTCAGCGCGACGAGGTCGGCGTCGGCGTAGGGCAGCGCGATCACGCAGCCGGACCCCGCCACCGCGGACAGCCCGTCCAGCCAGGCCCCGGCGACCTCGGCACCGCCGCCGGGCCGGAGGCTCCCGTCGGGGGCCAGGACGGAGTAGCCGGCCCGCATCGCGGCGGCCGTCTCCACCAGGTCGGGATCGATCGCCAGGCAGATCGACTGGCGCACCGCCGACCCGGCCGGGGCGGCGTCGGCCAGTGCCGTGACCAGCCCGCCCAACCGGCCGTCCGGGGCCAGCGAGCCGGCCAGGTCGTCGTCGGTGAGCAGGGTGGGCTCGCCCGGCACGGTGGACAGCCGGCGCGGCACGTCGGTGATCGGGTAGAGCAGCGAGAACGGCGTGGCGCCTGGCCGGTCGGCGCCGGCGTCGTCCGGGTCGCCTGCCGGGACGCCGGGTGCTGCCGGAAGCGACAGCACCGGCAGCAGCATCCGGACCGCGGCCAACCGGGCCCGGGCACCGTCCTGCGGCACCCCGTTCACGTTGACCAGCAGCTCGTAGACGCCGGTCTCGCGCAGCGCCAGGGTGGTCTCCGGGGCGCCGCGCAGCGGCACGTCCAGCCGGACCGGGAGCTGCCCGCCCGGCGGCAGCTCCCCGGGCAGCGGGGTGAACTGCGGGGTGACCGCGTCGGTGCCGGCCGCGCCGTCCAGGGCGTCGCGCAGCCGGCCCTCGGCGTCCAGCGGGTCGCCCCGCTGCACCCGCACGACGAGGTCGTCGACGGGCCGGTCGCCGGTGTTGGTGAGGGTGCCGACCACGGTCAGCGTGTCCGGACCGCCCGCGGTGACCAGCCGGGGCCCGACCTGGGCCAGCTCCAGGCGCAGCGGACCACCGTCGGGCGGTACCACGCGGTCGGCGGGTTCGCCGGCCGGCGCCACCCCGGTGAGCGGCCCGACCAGCAGGATCAGGGTGATCGCGACCAGGGCCGCGACCGGCTTCACGCCGTTTCCTCCAGCAGCTCGGTGGCCCGCCGGATGAGCCGGCGCTCGTCGGCGTAGGCGAGCCGGGACTCCAGCTCGGCCAGCGGTACCCAGGCCACCTCGGACACCTCGACGTCCTCGTCGGACAGCTCGCCGCCGAGCGCGCGCAGCAGGAAGTGGTGCACGGTCTTGTGCACGCGGCGGTCCTCGGCGACGAACCAGAAGTCGATGGTGCCCAGTGGTGCGACCACCCGACCGATGATGCCGGTCTCCTCCTCGACCTCGCGCACCGCCGCCTCCTCGGCGGTCTCACCTGCCTCGATGTGGCCCTTGGGCAGCGACCAGAGCAGCCGTCCGCGCCGGTCGAGGCGGCCGATGACGGCGGCGGTGCCGGCGATGTGGTCGACCACCAGACCGCCGGCCGAGGTCTCGTCCACGGTGCGCAGCCGGCGGCGGCGCTCGGCCGGACGCCTCCCGCGGCGCCCTCCGGCGCGACCGCGGGACGTGGACATGTGGGGATGGTAACGACGTGGATCGCCCAGCCGCCTGATCGGCGCGGATCGGCGCAGCGTGCCGCCCCGCGGGTCCCGCGACGGCTCGCCGTAGACTGGACCGCCGTGTCTGCAGTTGCGCTGTCGTCGGCCGCCGATCTCGTCCGAGCCCAGGAGAATGCGGTCGTGGAGATGGTGCGGGTCGGCCCGGTCGCCGACGAGCTGGCCGACCGCTTCGCCGCGGCCGGGCACCGCCTCTACCTGGTCGGCGGCAGCGTGCGCGACGCCCTGCTCGGCCGCGAGGCCCCGGACCTGGACTTCACGACCGACGCCCGCCCGCCCGCGGTGCAGGCCCTGCTGTCGGGCTGGGCCGAGGCGGTGTGGGACACCGGGATCGCGTTCGGCACCGTGGGCGCCCGCCGGCGCGGGGCCACCGTGGAGATCACCACGTTCCGGGCCGACGCCTACGACGGGGTGAGCCGCAACCCCGAGGTGGCCTTCGGCGACTCCATCTCCGACGACCTGGTGCGCCGGGACTTCACGGTCAACGCGATGGCCGTCGAGCTGACCGCGCGGCCGCGCCGGTTCGTCGACCCGCACGGCGGGCTGGCCGCCCTGGCCACCGGCACCCTGGACACCCCGGCCACGCCCGAGCAGTCCTTCTCCGACGACCCGCTGCGGATGCTGCGGGCCGCCCGGTTCGTCGCCCAGCTCGGCTTCGAGCCGGCCCCCCGGGTGGTCGAGGCGGTGACCGCGATGGCCGACCAGCTGACCCGGATCACCCGGGAGCGGGTCCAGGTGGAGCTGACCAAGCTGGTGCTCGGCGCGCACCCGCGGCGCGGCATCGAGCTGATGGTCGACACCGGGCTGGCCGAGCACGTGCTGCCCGAGGTGCCGGCCATGCGGCTGGCCATCGACGAGCACATGCAGCACAAGGACGTCTACACGCACTCGCTGGTGGTGCTGGAGCAGGCCATCGACCGGGAGACCGACGGGCCGGACCTGGTGCTGCGGCTGGCCGCGCTGCTGCACGACGTGGGCAAGCCCGACACCCGGCGCAAGGAGCCCGACGGGCGGGTCAGCTTCCACCACCACGAGGTGGTCGGCGCCAAGATGGTGCGCCGGCGGCTGCGCGAGCTGCGCTACCCCAAGTCGGTCGTGGACGACGTGGCGCAGCTGGTGTTCCTGCACCTGCGGTTCCACGGCTACTCCAGCGGCGAGTGGACCGACTCGGCGGTGCGCCGCTACGTCACCGACGCCGGGCCGCTGCTGGACCGGCTGCACCGGCTGGTCCGGTCGGACTGCACCACCCGCAACCGCCGCCGGGCGGCGGCGCTGCAGCGCAGCTACGACTCGCTGGAGGCGCGGATCGCCGAGCTGCGCCAGCGCGAGGAGCTCGACGCGATCCGCCCCGACCTGGACGGCAACGCGATCATG
>JASLAP010000406.1 GCA_030147065.1 Pseudonocardia sp.
GGGGCGGCCGGTCGAGGCCGCCCGGCTGCTCGGCGCGGCCGCCGCTGCCCGGGCGGAGGTCGGCCTGCCGCTGCCCGCCGCCGAGCGCGGCGACATCGAGCGGATCACCGCCCGGGTCACCGCCGCGATCGGCCCGGCCCGGTTCGCCGCCGAGCACGCCAGGGGCCACGACCGGCCCGACACGGCCTAGTCCGACCCGCTGGAGGCGGCCGAGCGGGAGGCCGCGTCGGCGCGGGCCCAGTGCATGAGGACGACGGTCAGCGCGAACAGGGCGACCGGCAGCGGCAGCCCGGGCAGGTCGGCGTCGGCCCCCGAGCGCATCATGCCGGTCTTGCGCACCCCGCCGACCGGCCGCCCGCCCTGGACCAGCACCTGGTCCATCCGGAACAGCGAGGCCCGCTCGAACTCGTGGACCCGGCCCCCGGCCTCGACGGTCCAGCGCTTGCGGCCCACCCCCTCGGCCCGGGCCAGCAGCCCGCCGCGCTGGTCGGCCATCTCGGCCTCGCGCTTGCCCCAGCCGGTCGCCCGCACCGTGTAGACCGCGCCGTCGAGCTCGAACTCGCCGCCGCTGCGCCACGCCCACGGGCGCCAGGCGGTCACCGGCTCCCCCGCGTCGTCGGTGATCTCGTAGATGCCCTTCAGCGCCCCCCGACGGCGCGCGTACAACATGCCGTCCACCCCACCACACCGGCCGTGGGGCCCGCAGCGCCCAGCCGGGCCGCTCAGCGCACCCCCGGGCGCCCCCGCCCGTGCGCGCCGCCCAGGGTGATCACCACGGCCAGCGTGAACACCGCGACCGGGTCGGTCATCCCCGGCAGGTCCGCCTCGAGGTGCCGGCCGACCCGGCGCACGCCGCCGACCTCCTCCCCGTCCAGCACGAGCACCTGCTCCGACCACCGCTCCAGGCTGCGCACGAAGGTGTGCACGGCGCCGTCCGCCCGCACCGTCCACGGCGTGCGCCCCAGCCCGGCCGCGACGGCGACGTGCGGACCGCCGACCAGCGTCAGCAGGGCGTGCGTGGCCGGCATCGGGACCTCGACCGCGTACTCGACGCCGTCCAGCACGAACCCGCCCCCGGTGCCCTTGTCCAGCGGGGTCCAGGTGGTGATCCGGTGGCGGTCCCGGCGGATCCGGTAGTGGATCCGCGGCATGGTCCGCTGTCGCGCGTGCAGCACCGCACCATGCCAGCACGACCCGCGGTGACATATCGGGCACGCAGCGGACAGGGCACCTTCCCGCCAGGCCCGCTCAGCCCGCGGTGAACCACCCCATCGGCGCCGGCGCGGTGTTGTGCCAGATGTGCTTGTGCTCCTGGTACTCGGCCAGCCCGGTCGGGCCGAGCTCGCGCCCGTTCCCGGAGCGCTTCATGCCGCCCCACTCCGCGCCCGGCACGTAGGGGTGGTAGTCGTTGATCCACACCGTGCCGTGCCGCAGCGCGCAGGCGACCCGCTCGGCCCGGCCGGGGTCGGACGTCCAGACCGCGCCGGCCAGCCCGTACTCGGTGTCGTTGGCCAGCTCGATCGCCTCGGCCTCGGTGTCGAACCGCTCCACGGTCAGGATCGGGCCGAAGGTCTCCTCGCGGATCACCCGCATCTCCCGCCGGACGCCGGTGAAGATCGTCGGGCGGTAGAAGAAGCCCTTGCGCAGCTCCGGGTCGTCGGGCCGGGCGCCGCCGGTGACCAGCGTGGCCCCCTCGGCCTTCGCGGAGGCGACGAAGTCCTCGATCTTCGCCCGGTGCGCCGCGGAGACCAGCGGCCCGCACTCGACGCCCTCGGTCAGGCCGTTGCCGAGCCGGATGCGCTCGGCGCGCCGCGCCAGCTCGGCGACGAAGTCGTCGTGCAGGGCGTCATCGACGATCAGCCGGGCACCCGCCGAGCAGACCTGCCCGGAGTGCAGGAACACCGCGGTCAGCGCGTAGTCGACGGCGGCCTCGAAGTCCGCGTCGGCGAAGACCACGTTCGGGTTCTTGCCGCCCAGCTCGACCGCGACCCGCTTCACCGTCGCCGCGGACGCCCGGATGATCGCCTGCCCGGTGGTGAGCCCGCCGGTGAAGCTGACCATGTCGACGCCGTCGTGCTCGGTGAGCGGGGCGCCGACGCCCGGGCCGTCGCCGAGCAGGATGTTCACCACCCCGGGCGGGACGCCGGCCTCCTCCAGCAGCCGCACCAGCAGCACGCTGGTCAGCGGGGTGACCTCGCTGGGCTTGATCACGCAGGTGTTACCGGCGGCCAGCGCCGGGGCGACCTTCCAGGACAGCTGCAGCAGCGGGTAGTTCCACGGGGTGATCAGCACGCACACCCCGACCGGCTCGTGCACCACCCGGGACACGACGCCCGGCTGGCCGGTGTCCACCAGCCGCCCGGCCGACCCGGCGCCGATCAGGTCGGCGTAGTAGCGGAACACCGCGGTGACGTCGTCGACGTCGATGCGGCCCTCCGCCAGGGTCTTGCCGGTGTCGAGGGTCTCGGTGCGGGCGATCTGCTCCTTGTCGCGGACCAGCAGGTCGGCCACGCGGTGCAGCAGCGCCCCCCGTTCGGCCGCGGTCGTGGCGCGCCACGGCCCGACGTCGAACGCCGTCCGCGCGGCGGCCACCGCGCGCTCGACGTCCTCCGGGCCGGCCTGGTCGACGGTCTCGACGACCGACCCGTCGAACGGGTTGATCACCTCCGCCTTCCCACCGGTTCCCGAGGTCCACGTTCCGTCGACAAAGAGGCTGGGCACGCGCTGATCGTCCACCATGTCGGGACATCGTCAAGGTCCGCGTTCGTCCAGCCGCATATAGTTCCGCCATGAGCAACACAGGGGGGACCGTGACCGCAGGGCGCGACGGCGGCGTCCAGTCCGTCGACCGGGCGATCACCGTGCTGGAGATCCTCGCCCGGCGCGGGGAGGCCGGGGTGAGCGAGGTCGCCGCCGAGATCGAGGTGCACAAGTC
>JASLAP010000417.1 GCA_030147065.1 Pseudonocardia sp.
CCGGCCCCCTCCGGCACCCCGAGCAGCGGGGCCAGCCGGGCGCGGGCGGCGCGGCGCAGCACCTCGGCGGCGTGGTCGCGGGCGCCGGCCCGCCGATACAGCCGGGCCCGGCCCTCCGCGGCCTCCGCGGACCGGACGACCACCGGCAGCGGTTCGGTGACCACCGGTCCGAGCCGGCGCACCCGCCACCCCGCCAGCAGCACGGCCGCGACGGCCAGTTGCGCGGCGCCCCACCACCAGCCCCGCGGGACCAGCTCGATGAACGACCGCTCCTCGCCGACCGGCGGGCCCTCGGGGACCGGGCGGAACCACACCAGCCGCGGCTGCGCGCCGAGCAGGGACAGCGCGAGCGCGGCGTTGCCCTCGTCGGCCAGCGACCGGTTGAGCAGCACCTCGGGCGAGCCGAGCGCGGTGACCGTCCGGCCGTCGGCGACCTGCAGCAGGGCCGCGCCGTCGTCGGCGGGGTAGCAGGCCACCGCCGGCGCGGCGAGGGCGGCGGGGCGGTAGAGCGAACCGCCCAGCTCGGCCGCACCGGCCCGGGTGGCCGCGGGCAGACCGCACTCCGGCTCGCGCACCTCCACCGGCTCGGCGCGGGCGGTGACCTCGACGCCGGGGGCGAGGACGTCGAGCACCTCGGCGCCGGGGGCGACGAGCACGACGTCGGCGCGCGACTCCCGCAGCGCGGTGAGCTGGCCCGGGGCGAGCCCGGCGGGGAACGGCACCAGCACCGTGGCGTCCGGGCCGGTCGGCAGCTCCGCGGTCCGCCGGGCCTCGTCCACGACGACGCCCCGGTCGCGCAGCAGCGCGGCGACGGCGCGGCTGCCGACCTCCTCGGGCGCGGCCGGATCCAGGTACCCGGCCGGGGTGCGGTCGCCGAGCAGGGCGATCAGCACGGCGACGGCCAGCACGAGCAGGCCGATCGCCACCGGCGCGCGGGCGGCCCGCCGGATCGCGCCGAGGTCGAGCACCCGGGCGGTCCCGGCCGGCCGGGGGCCGCTCACGGGTGGGCCGCCGGGGCGCTCGGCCGGGAGCGCTGCACCAGGTCGTCGACCTCGCGCAGCTGCGCGTCCGTCCCGGGCCCGGCGGGCCGGCCGCCGTAGGTGACCTCGTCGAACGTCCGGGCGGCCGCGCGCAGGCCGTCGGCGCAGTCCGGCAGGGCGCGCCCGGCCTGCGCGGCGGCCTCGTCGGCGGTCCGCCCGGCGCTCGGTTCGAGCAGGTCGCGCTCCTCCAGGCCGCGGACGATCCCGCGCAGCCGCTCGCGCACCGCCTCGGCCCACTCGCCGCGGGCGGCGTGCGCGTCGGCGGCCCGCCGGTGGTCCTGCGCGGTCCGGTCCGCGGCCTCGAACCGCGCGGGCCGCGCGGTGGTGAACCGGCCGATGCGGCCCAGCCGCAGCCGGACCGCGACCACCGCGAGCACCACGAGCGCGGCCAGCACGAGCAGGCCGCCGTAGCCGCCGGGCGCCGCCGCGGCCGCCGCGTCCAGCAGGTCGGACAGCCGCGCGAACACCCACCGCACGGCCTGCTCGGGCCAGGACGGGTCGTCCGCGGCGTAGACCGGGTCGGCCAGCTCCCGCACGGCCGCGTCCCGCGCCTCGTCCCGGTCGGGCAGCCCCGCCGGGCCGGTCATCGCGGCGGGTTCGCGGACCCCGGGTCGGGATCCGGGGCGCCCGGCAGCGGGGCGTCCGGGGACTGCGCGGCCCGCAGCAGCTCCAGGTCGAAGGCCTCCCGGCGCATCCGCTGGTCGAGGTAGAGCAGCCCGGTGATCCCTGCCCCGAACGGCGCGGTGATCGCGCCGACCAGGATCGTGCCCAGCGCGGTGACCACCGAGCCGGCGATCCCGGGCGTCGGGACCGCCCCGGTCGACAGGTCGGGGGAGCCGTCGAGCAGCGTGGTCACGAACCCGAACGGCAGGGCGAGGGCGAACCCGATGACGGTGGTGATGACCACCCCGAGCAGCAGGATCCCGAAGATCCGCCACCACTGCGGGCGCACCAGGCGGTAGGAGCGCCGGAACGCGCTCATCGCCGGGATGCCCTCCAGCACGTACGCCGGGGTGATCATCGACCAGGACACCCCGAGGTAGATCGCCAGGGCGGCCGCGGCGAGCCCGCCCACCACGGTCAGCACCACCCCGCCCGAGCCGCCGAGCGCCGCGGTGAGCACCCCCGGGAGGATCCCGACGACCACCACGGCTACCAGCACCAGCGTCGTCAGCAGCGCCAGGCCCAGCAGGCCCGGCACGCGCCTGCGGGTGGCGGCCCAGGCCCCGGCCAGCGGCGTCCGCCGGCCGAGCACGGCCTGGCCGAGCACCGTGATGAGCAGACCGGTGAGGATCGTGCTGGCGACGAAGCTGACCAGACCGCTCAGCGCGGCACCGCCGAGCGACGCCGCGAGCAGCGCGGTGAGGTCCGCGGACGTCGGGTCCGTAGCCGAGGCGGCCGCCGGGTTCAGCAGGTTGGCCGCGACCGGCGCCTGGACCAGCTGGGTGATCGTGATGACCACCGCCGCCAACCCGAGCGTGGCCACCGGGTTGCTGCGGATGTAGCTGATCGCCCCGTCCAGGATCTCCGAGACGCCCAGCGGGCGCAGCGGGACGATCCCGGGCTTGGGCCGGGCCTGCGGTCCCGGTGGCCGGTCGCCGTCCGGTGCCCGGCCCGGTTCGGGCCGGTGCTGTCCCGAGCCCGGCGCGGCCCAGTCGGATGGATCAGAAGACATCCTCGTACCCCCGTCGCGATGTCGCGCCATCGTGGCAGTGCCGGCCGCGCCGGACGAGGTGCGCCCGGACGGACCAGCGGCGGCAGTCCGGACGTCGCGGCGTTCGGCCAGGACCGGCGAGGTCAGCTGTTCCCCTCGGGGCTCCCCTCGTGCAGGACCTCCACGCCGGGTGGTTGCTCGGCGTGCACGAGCATCCACCGGCGGGTCGCGTCGTGACCGGACAGCGCCTCGGTGAGGGCTTCGGTGCCGCTGCCCTCCGGGTGGGCCAGGGCCGTGCCGATCGCATCGGCCACCGGCGCCCGCTCCAGCGGATCGGGGATCTCGCTGGGCAGGTCGGTCAGCAACTGCTCGGCGAGCCGGCGGAGCGTGCCCTCGTTCATCCGGTTCCTCCCGTCGCCCGCCCCGGGCGCGGGCCCGGGGCGCCGATGATCCCGGTCGGAGCCGGCTCAGGCCAGCTCGGACAGGACCGCGAGGGCGGCGCCGCAGCCGTCCTCGGCGGCGATGCGCTCCCCGACGGCCCGCACCGCGGTCCGCTCGGGGAGCTCGCCGAAGGCGGCCCCGAGCCGGGCGGCGGTGCACCGGCGAGCGGGTACCGGTCGGGCGGCCAGCCCGCGGCGGTGCAGCAGCTCGCCCCAGAACGGCTGGTCGGCCAGGAACGGCACGACCACCGACGGCAGCCCGGCCCGGACGACGGCGTGCACCGTGCCCGCTCCGCCGTGGTGCACGGCGGCCGCGCACCGCGGCAGGACCGCCGCGTGCGGGACGGCGCGACGCACCAGGACGTCAGCGCCGTGGGCGTCGTCGGGAACGGCCAGGCCGCCCCACCCGGTGCAGGCCAGGGTGCGCAGACCCGCGGCGCGGGCGGCGGCGACGATGGCTCGCCCACGGGCGGCGGGATCACCGGCGGCCATCGACCCGAAGCCCGCGTAGACGACCGGGCCCGCCGCCAGGAACTCGTCGAGCTCGGCGTCCGCAGCGGCCGCAGCGGCAGCGGGATCGGCCTGCCAGGCGCCGGTGAGGACGGTCGTGGCCGGCCAGTCCGAGGGGCGCGGCAGCAGCGCCGGGCTGACCGGCACCAGGGTCCGCGCCGGTTCGGGCAGCGCGCCGCGCCGCGGCAGGCCCAGCTCCGCGCGGATCTCCCGCAGCTGTCCGGCGAACATCGCGCCCGCGGCGGCGGAGAGGCGGTAGGTCACCGGGTTCAGCCGCCCCAGGTCGAGGGTGGTCACCCCGGCGGCCGGGAACTGCCGGGTCGGGGTGACCACCGGGACGATCTCGCCCAGCACGCAGGGCGCGTCGAGCCGGGCGGCGGCCAGCGGCGCGGAGAGGACCTTCGGGTGGTGCACGACGACGTCGGGCCGGTGATCGACGGCCGCCCGGGCCGCCGAGCGCAGCATCCCGGCCATCATCGGCGCGATCGTCGTGCGGTACGACCGCATCGCGGCCAGCGGGGAGACGCCCTGCGCGGCCACCAGGGCCGAGAAGTCGCCGTCGAGCCCGACCGCGTCGACCCCGGCGGCCCGCACGTCGGCCACGAAGTCGCGGGTCACCCCGAGGCGGACCTGGTGGCCCTCCCGCTCGGCCCGCCGGGCCAGCGCCACGAACGGGTCGACGTCGCCGCGGCTGCCGGCCGTGAGCAGGAGGATGCGCATCGGAGATCCTTCACAGTGTTCATGAATGTGTGAATACTGTAGCGCGTCGGGCAGGATGGGAACATGGCCGGTTCCGACGACGCGGTGCTGCGCGACTACGTGGAGCGGTTCGCGCTGGTGCTGGCGGAGATGGGCATGCAGCGCATGTCGGCGCGGGTCCTCGCGCTGTTCGTGTGCACCGACGCCGCGACCCTCACCGGCACCGACATCGCCGGCCACCTCGGCGTGAGCCCGGCCGCGGTGTCCGGCGCGGTGCGCTCGCTGCTGCAGGCCGGGCTGCTGCGGCGCAGCCCGTCCCCGGGCAGCCGCCGCGACCACTACCGGCTGGCCGGGGACGCCTGGGCGGATGCCGGCGTGGTCAAGCGCGACCGGTTCGACGCCCTGGCCCGGCTGGCCGACGACGGTCTCGCCCTGGTCGACGACGGCGGCGCGGCGGCCGAGCGGCTGGCCCGGATGCGCGACTTCTACGCGTTCCTGGCCGAGGAGATGCCCGCGCTCCTCGAGCGCTGGCAGGCCCGCCGGGCACAGTGACCCGCCCGGGCCGCCGCCGATCCCGGGCGGGTGGCGCCGACCCGATCCACCGGGCGCACCCGCTGCGTTCGGTCACAGTCGGTGATGTCGTGCTCGGCGCGCCGTGGCGTGCGCCGAGCGGACCCGCCTGCGGCGGGCTACCTTCCCCGGGCGAGCCGACCCGGGGCACGCGCCCGATCCGCCGCCCCGCCCGTGACCGGTCCGGCCGACGACGTAGCCGAAGGAGGTCCCCGTGCGCCGCCCCAGACAGCTGACCGCCCTCGCCCTCGCCGTCGCCGCGACCGCGCTCACCGCCTGCACCGCCGCCGCGGAGGTGACCCCCGTCGCGGCGGTCGAGGCCGACGACTGGGCCGCGGTGCTCGACACGGCCCGCGGGCAGACGCTCGACTGGTACATGTACACCGGCGACGAGGCCGTCAACGCCGTGGTCGAGGACCACCTCGCGCCCCGGCTGGCCGACGAGTTCGGGGTGACGCTGCAGGTCGTGCCGGTGGCCGACACCGCCGACGCGGTCAACAAGGTCCTCGCCGAGCGGCAGGCCGGCCGGGCCGGGACCGGCACGGTGGACGCGATCTGGATCAACGGGGAGAATTTCGCCACCGGCAAGCAGGCCGACCTGTGGCTGTGCGGCTACCCCGGGGAGCTGCCCAACGCCGGCTACGTCGACCTCGCCGACCCGGCGGTCGCGACCGACTTCGGGGTGCCGGTCGAGGGCTGCGAGGCGCCGTGGCAGCAGGCGTCCTCCGGGCTGGTGTACGACTCGGCCGCGCTCGCCGAGGCCGACGTGGCGTCGCTGACCGCGCTGTCGGGCTGGCTGCGGTCCAACCCGGGCCGGTTCGCCTACCCGGCCCCGCCGGACTTCACCGGCTCGATGGTGGTGCGCACGTTCCTCTACGACTCCGCGGGCGACCCCTCGCAGCTGCCCGCCGAGTTCGACGCCGAGCGGTTCGCGCCGCTGGCCGACCGGCTGTGGGCCCGGCTCAACGCGCTGGAGCGCTCCCTGTGGCGCGGCGGGCAGACCTACCCGACCAGCCAGAGCGCCGTCGAGCAGCTCTACGCCTCCGGCGAGATCGACGCGTTCTTCACCTACGGGCCCGGCACGGTCGCCACCGAGGTCGCCGACGGCGTGTTCCCGGCCACCACCCGCGTCGTGGTCCCCTCCATCGGCAACATCGCCAACGTCAGCTTCCTGGCCATCCCGGCCGACGCCGCCGACCGGGCCGCCGCGCTGGTCCTGGCGAACCTGCTGCAGGACCCGGAGACCCAGCTGCGGTTCTACGCCGACGCCGGCATCCAGCCGGTGCTCGACCTCGACCGGCTGCCCGCCGATGTCCGGCAGCGGTTCGACGCGGTCGACCCCGGCCCGGTCGTGCCCCCGCTGGCGGAACTGAACGCCCGCCGGCTGCCCGAGCTCGACGTCGACTACGTCGAGGCGGTCGAGGACGGGTGGACGGCGAACGTGTTGCAGCGCTGAGCGGCGGGAGCGACGATCGGCGGGTGCCGTGCGGATCCGCCGACGCGATGCCGCGCCCGGCGACTCCTCCTGACCGACGGCCGCGCTCGGGCGACCGCGCTGCCGGGTCAGGGGATGGCGAGGTCGGCCCGGACGGTCTTGCCGCCCGCGGTCCGGGTGACGCTCCACGCGGTGACCAGGGCGTCGACGATCCGCAGCCCGTGGCCCCGCGCGGAGGAGTGCCGCGGTCGCAGGCGCGGGCGCTGCGTCGACCCGTCGGCCACCTCGACCCGGAGCGTGTCCGCGGTGACCACGACGCTGACCGAGAAGGTCGTCCGCGCGTGGTCGACGGCGTTGGCGGCGAGCTCGTTCACGACCAGGACCAGGTTGTGGACGAACTCGTCGTCGAGCCGGTAGGCCGACAGGAAAGCCCTCAGGTCCTTCCGCACGGCCGGGCACGACTGCGCGACGGGCGCGTAGTGCTGACGCACGGTGCAACTCCAGACAACATCGCAGATCCGATGCCGGGGTCCGGGGCTGCGGCCGACCAGGCAGGGCCGCTCGGGGTAACGGCACGTGGGTTCCCGGCAGTCCGCCCGCGAAACATCCCCCGCCTCCAGCGCTGTGACGCTCGTCATCGACAGCGCCCCGACCCGGCGGCGCGGGCAGCGCGGGCAGCGCGCCGGGAATGTCCGGAGCGGCGACGGCGTTACCATACCCGACCGGGTATCAAGAGGAGGACGGCATGGCCACGAAGGAACTGACGACCACCAACTTCACCGAGACGGTCGGCGGCGACGGCATCGTCCTGGTGGA
>JASLAP010000434.1 GCA_030147065.1 Pseudonocardia sp.
CCGCCCGGCCAGCGCCGCCGGCACCCCGACGTCGATGGCGGCGGCGATCAGCAGCGGCCCGGCCAGCGCCAGTGCCTGCTCGGTGACCAGCAGCAGCGCGGCCAGCGCCAGCCGGGCGCGGTGCGGCCGGGCCAGCTCGCCGACCAGGGCGCGGGCCCGGCGCTGGAGCACCAGCCCGGCGTCGGTGGCGACGACGTCGGACTCGTCCTCGCCGGCCGCGGCGATCCCGCGCCAGCGGTCGTCGGGGTCCCCGGTGGTGGCGGTGGTGGCGGTGGTGGCCGGGGTGGTGGCGGTGGCAGTGGGGTTCGGTGCGGTGGTCACGCCTGCACCTGCGACCGGTCGTCCAGGCTGGCCAGCAGCGCCCGGTAGACGGGCACGGTGGCCAGCAGCTCGCGGTGCGGGCCGACCGCGGCGATCCGCCCGTCGACCAGCAGCGCCACCCGGTCGGCCAGCTGCACCGTGGACGGCCGGTGGGCCACCACCAGCGCGGTCACCCCGCCCAGCACCCGGCGCAGCGCGGCCTCGACCTCGGCCTCGGTGTGCACGTCCAGCGCGGACAGCGGGTCGTCGAGCACCAGCACCGGCGGGTGCCCGAGCACCGCCCGGGCCAGCGCCAGGCGCTGGCGCTGACCACCCGACAGCGACATGCCCTGCTCGCCGATGCGGGTGTCCAGGCCCCACGGCAGCCCGGCCACGAAGCCGTCCGCGCTGGCCACCCGCAGCGCCTCCCACACCGCATCGTCCGAGGCGTCCGGGGAGCCCAGGGCGATGTTCTCCCGGACGCTGGCCGAGATCAGCACCGGGTCCTCGAAGGCGGTGGCCACCGCGGTGCGCAGCTCGGCCAGCCGCAGCTCGCGCACGTCGACGCCGTCCACCGCGACGCTGCCCCCGGTGACGTCCTGCAGCCGGGCGACCAGCGCGGCCAGCGTGGTCTTGCCCGATCCGGTCGCCCCGACCAGGGCCATCGTCTCGCCGGGCCGGACGGTGAGGTCGACCCCGCGCAGCACCTCCGCACCCGCGCCGCCGTCGGCACCCGGGTGGCGGAACCGGACGCCGCGCAGGGTCAGCTCGCCGCGGACCGGGGTGGGCAGCCGGCGCGGGCGCGGCGGGTCGACGATCGCCGGTTCGACGTCACGGACCTCCCAGTACCGCGCGGTGGCCGCGGCGGCGTTGCTGGTCTCGGCCAGCAGCCAACCGATCGAGGCGATCGGCCAGATCAGGTAGGTCAGCACGGACACCGCGGCGACCAGGGTGCCCAGGGTGAGGGTGCCGGCCGCGACCCCGGCCGCGCCGACCGCGACCACCCCGGCCACGGCCAGTTCCGGCAGCGTGATCAGCACCAGCCAGAGCACCGCGACCGCGCGCACCTTGGCCAGCTCGGTGCCGCGCAGGCCGCCGGCGTCGGCCAGGAACCGGGAGGTCAGCAGGCGCCCGCGGCCCAGCGCCTTGAGCACCCGGATGCCCAGCGCCGACTCCTCGACCACGGTGGCCAGGTCGCCGGCCTGGTCCTGGGCCCGCCGGGCGAGGATCGAGTACCGCCGCTCCAGCAGCACGGTCAGCACGCAGAGCGGGACCGCGACCACCGCGACGATCGCGCCCAGCGCCGGGGACAGCCAGGCCAGCACCCCGACCCCGACCACCACGGTGATCGCGTTGACCACCAGGAAGATGCCGGCGAAGGCGACGAACCAGCGCACCGTGGTCAGGTCGGTGGTAGCCCGCGACAGCAGCTGCCCGGACGCCCACCGGTCGTGGAAGGCGACCGGCAGCCGTTGCAGGTGGGCGAACAGGTCGGTGCGCATGGCGGCCTCGACGGCGTTCGCCGGGCCGGCGGCGAGCAGCCGGCGGGCCAGGATGAGCCCCGCCTCGACCAGCCCGAGGACGAGCACGCCGAGCACCAGCCAGGGCAGCCCGGCCAGGTCGCCGCGGGCGATCGGGCCGTCCACGACGGCCCCGACGACCAGCGGGACCGCCAGCCCGGCCAGGGTCGCGGCCAGCGTGCACACGCCGCTGCCGAGCAGCGCGGCCCGGTGCGGGGCCAGGTAGGGGCTCAGGCGGCGCAGCGAGCCGAGGGTCGCCCGGCGCGGCGACTGCTTCTCGACGCTCATGACCGCTCGACGGTAGGTCGTGGTGACCGGCGGCGCATGCGAGTTACCGGCGCGCGGTGGCGGGCGCGGGCCGGATCGGCGGCGGGGTGGCAGGCTGGGAACCGATCACGCGCCGACGACGGGCCGACCCCGGCGCCGGACCGGCGCGGATCGACCGACGGACGGGTACGGGGAGAGGGCGACGGGCGTGGGAGTGCGGATCGGCTACAAGGCCTCGGCGGAGCAGTTCGGGCCGCGGGAGCTGGTGGAGTACGCGGTGCTGGCCGAGCGGGCCGGGCTGGACAGCGCGGTGGTGTCGGACCACTTCCTGCCCTGGCGGCACGAGGGCGGCCACGCGCCGGCGGCGCTGCCGTGGTTGACCGCGGTGGGGGAGCGGACCTCGCGCATCGTGCTGGGCACCTCGGTGCTCACCCCGACGTTCCGCTACAACCCGGCGGTGCTCGCCCAGACCTTCGCCACGCTGGGGCTGCTCTACCCGGGCCGGGTGATGCTGGGCCTGGGCACCGGTGAGGCCCTCAACGAGATCGCGGTGTCGGGCCGGGAGTGGCCGGAGTTCAAGGAGCGCTTCGCCCGGCTGCGCGAGGCCGTGAAGCTGATGCGCGAGCTGTGGATCGCCGAGGAGGTGTCGTTCGAGGGCGAGTACTACACGACCGTGGGCGCCACCATCTACGACCGCCCCGAGCAGCCGATCCCGGTCTACATCGCCGCGGGCGGCCCGGTCGTGGCCAAGTACGCCGGTCGCTCCGGCGACGGGTTCATCTGCACCTCGGGCAAGGGCATGGACCTCTACACCGAGAAGCTGCTGCCCGCGGTGGCCGAGGGAGCCGCGGCCGCGGGGCGCGAGCCCGGCGACGTCGACCGCATGATCGAGATCAAGATGTCCTACGACCGCGACCACGACGCCGCCCTGGAGAACACCCGGTTCTGGGCACCGCTGTCGCTGACCCCGGAGCAGAAGCACAGCGTCGACTCCGCGGTGGAGATGGAGCGCCTGGCCGACGAGCTGCCCATCGACCAGGTCGCCAAGCGCTGGATCGTGGCCTCGGACCCCGACGAGGCAGTGGCCCAGATCAAGCCCTACCTCGACGCCGGTCTGGACCACCTGGTCTTCCACGGCCCGGGCCACGACCAGCGCCGGTTCCTCGCGCAGTTCGCCGAGGACGTGCTGCCCAAGCTGCGCGCGCTGGACTGACCGCACGCGCGAACGGCCCCGATCGCACGTGCTGCGATCGGGGCCGTTCCGCGCTCGGACCGGGTCTCAGGCGGCGGTGACCTTGTCCACGCCCTCGCCGGCCGCGGCCGTCGTCGGCCGGGCGCAAGCTGGCCGCCGCGAAGGCCGCGGCCGGTGAGGGCGCGGACAAGGTGACCGCTGCCTGAGACCGGGTCCGAACGCGGAACGGCCCCGATCGCAGCACGTGCGATCGGGGCCGTTCGGCGTCC
>JASLAP010000507.1 GCA_030147065.1 Pseudonocardia sp.
GCCCCAGGTGGTCACCGCGATGCCCATCCCGTACGCGCCGACCAGCGCGAAGCCGATCTGGCCGAAGTTGAGCAGGCCGGTGTAGCCGAAGTGCACGTTGAGCCCGAGCGCGAGCAGGGCGAGGAAGATCGCCGATGGCCCGATGAGCTGGGCGACGCCGTTGGAGAGCAGAGCTCCGAAGTCGATCATTTTCTCACCCGATCCGGGCCTTGGAGCCGAGGATGCCCTGCGGTCTGATCACCAGGATGACGATGAGCACGGCGAGCCCACCGAGGTACTTCAGGTCGACGGGCAGCACCAGCGTGGACATCTGCACCAGGATCCCGACGATCAGGCAGCCGACCAGCGCGCCGTAGGTCGTGCCCAGCCCGCCCAGGACGACCCCGGCGAACATCAGCAGCAGCAGCCGGAAGCCCATCTCGTAGTACACGGTGCTGGACAGCTCGGAGAGCCCGAACAGCACCCCGCCGAGGGTGGCCAGCCCGCCGCCCAGCATCCAGACGAACAGCACCACCCGGTCCACGTCGATGCCCGAGGACGCCGCGAGGTCGCGGTTGTCGGCGACGGCCCGCATCGCCTTGCCGATCCGGGTGCGCTGCAGCAGCACCGCGATGCCGAGGAGCACGACGATGCTGATGATGACGGCCGACAGGTCCTTGTCGGTCAGCACGAACGGCCCGTAGTCGCGGGCGACCTGCCCGGAGTAGTCGGCGAAGGACTCCGACCGGCCACCGAAGAAGATCAGCACCAGGTAGCGCAGCACCAGGGCGAGCCCGATCGAGACCACCAGCTGCGCGATCAGGCCGGCGCCGCGACGGCGCAGCGGGCGCCACACGCCCAGCTCGTTGAGCGCGCCGACCGCCGCGCCCACCACGATCGCGATGATCGTCGCCGGGATCAGCTGGATCCCGCCGAGCACGTTGATCGACCAGGCGACCACCGCGCCGATGGTGACCAGCTCGCCGTGCGCGAAGTTGGTCAGCCCGGTGGTGCCGAAGATCAGCGACAGGCCGATCGCGGTGATGCCGATGATCAGGCCGAACCGGATGCCGTCGACCAGCAGCCGGACGATCAGGCTGGCGAAGGAGTTGTCCAGGCCCGACCGCTCCTCGCCGAACCGGAAGATGACCGTGTTCAGGGTGCCGGGGGCCACGTCCCGGGTGACCTCGCCCTGCAGCACCTGCGTCCCCTCGGGGACGGTGTCCTCCTCGATCCGGAAGGTGTAACTGCCCGGCTCGGCGACGAACAGCTCCCAGCGGCCGTCGGCGTCGGACTCGGCCTCGGCGGTCTGGCTGCCGCCGACGCCGACCGCGGTGATCGTGACGCCCTCGAGGAACTCGCCCTCGGCGTTGCGCAGGGTGCCGCTGACCCGGATGCCGCTCTCGTCGCCGGCGTCGCCGGTCTGCTCGCCGGTCTGCTCACCGGCCGGGGGCTCCGGGGTGGGTGTGGTGGCCAGCGCGGTGCCTGCCGTGCCCAGCCCGGCCAGCAGGACGATGAACGCGCCGAGCAGCCACCGGACGGCCGTGGGGAGCCGGCCGCCCGGCGGAGCGGGAGATCCGCTGCGCGAAGGGCCGGGTGGTCGCAGGGGCATGGCTCTCCTCGTAGGAGTTCGGACACACAGAGTGACAACGGTGGGCACCCCGATGAATGATCGCGGAACCTTATCCCCTGGCGGGAGGTACGAGCAGGGCTGCGGTGCCCTGTTGGCCGGGCCGTGACCTAACGGGGTCGGTCGGGTGACCCGGGCCGGGCGCCGGGTCGGCTGTCACGATGCAGACAGGTCAGCCGCGCGGTGCAGATCCGGCGGTCCAGCTGGTCGGTGATGACGATCTCCGAGGTGGACGTGCTCCGGCCCACGTGCAGCGGCCGGGCGACCCCGGTGACCAGGCCCTCGGTGGCCGCGCGGTGGTGGGTGCAGGCCAGCTCCAGGCCCACCGGGAACCGGTCGGGCAGCGCGTGCAGGGCCGACAGCGTCGAGCCGAGCGTCTCGGCGAGCACCGCGCTGGCCCCGCCGTGCAGCAGTCCGAACGGCTGCCGGTTGCCGGCGACCGGCAGCCGTCCGACCACCTCGTCGAGGCCGAGCGAGACCAGTTCGATGCCGAGCTTGTCGGCGAGCTGCTCGACCCGGCTCAGCTCGGGGAGGTCGGCGGGGTCGATCGGCACCGCCGCACCCTATGTCGGCGTGGGCGCCGCGGCGTGCCGCGGCGGGCGTGTCAGGGGCGGTGGGTGCAGAAGATCGCGGTGCCCGGGAACAGCGCGCCGCGCAGCGGCGACCACTGGCCCCAGACGGTGTCGCGGCCCTCCGGCCACTCCGGCTCCACGATCGCGTCCAGCACCAGCCCGGCGGCGACCACGTCGCGCACCCGGTCGCCGATCGTGCGGTGGTGCTCGACGTAGGTGGCCCGGCCGGCGTCGTCGACCTCGACGTAGGGGGTGCGGTCGAAGTAGGACTGGGTGACCACCAGCCCGTCCGGGCCGGGGTCGTCGGAGAACATCCAGCGCATCGGGTGGTTGACCGCGAACACCCAGCGCCCGCCCGGGCGCAGCACCCGGGCCACCTCGCGCATCACCCGCTGCGGCTCGGCCACGAACGGCACCGCGCCGAACGCCGAGCAGGCCAGGTCGAAGCTCGCGTCGGCGAACGGCAGGTGCTCGGCCCCGGCCTGGACCAGCGGCACCGCGACCCCGGTCGAGGCGCCCAGCGCGGCGGCGTGGCGCAGCATCGCGCCGGACAGGTCCAGCGCCACCGGGTGCGCGCCGGTCGCGGCCAGCCAGCGCGAGCACGGTGCCGACCCGGCGCCGACCTCCAGCACCCGGGCCCCGGCGACGTCGCCGAGCAGCCCGGCATCGGCCTCGCGCAGCCCTTCCGGGCACCAGACGAAGTCCACCTCGCCGATGTCGCGGCCGTGCTCGGCGAGGTAGTCCGCGGCGTCGGCGTCCCACCAGGCCCGGCTGGCCCGCTCGGACTCCAGGGCGTCCACCCGGCGCCGGGCCACCCCGCTGGTGCCGAGGAATTGCTCGGCGCTCATGGGCGTTACCTCCGTGCGGGCCGGCCGGGCGCCGGTCCGCGGTCGTAGCCGAATCGTGGCTGCTCGCGAGGCCTACCCGCATTGCCCTGTGGATCGACCCCCGCGTACCATGGCCCCAGCGCCGTGGTCAACGTCCAGGCCGCTCGACGGCCAGGCCAGGCCACGGTTCGCACGATCTTCCAGGTTCCACGAGCAAGGGTGACAGAACCACGTCACGGGACGCACACCAGCCGAGCCACGCCACCAATCGATCCATAACCGGAGCACCCCACTACATGTCCACCGACACCACCGCCGCCCCGACCTCGACAACACCGCAGGTTGCCGTCAACGACATCGGGTCGGAGGAGGACTTCCTCGCCGCCATCGATCTCACGATCAAGTACTTCAACGATGGCGACATCGTCGAGGGCACCATCGTCAAGGTGGACCGGGACGAGGTCCTGCTCGACATCGGCTACAAGACCGAGGGCGTCATCCCCTCGCGCGAGCTCTCCATCAAGCACGATGTCGACCCCGCCGAGGTCGTGTCGGTCGGTGAGTACGTCGAGGCCCTGGTCCTCCAGAAGGAGGACAAGGAGGGCCGGCTGATCCTGTCCAAGAAGCGCGCGCAGTACGAGCGCGCCTGGGGCACGATCGAGGCCCTCAAGGAGGCCGACGAGCCGGTCGAGGGCACGGTCATCGAGGTCGTCAAGGGCGGCCTGATCCTGGACATCGGCCTGCGCGGCTTCCTTCCCGCGTCGCTGGTCGAGATGCGCCGGGTCCGCGACCTGCAGCCCTACGTCGGCCGCAAGATCGAAGCCAAGATCATCGAGCTGGACAAGAACCGCAACAACGTGGTGCTGTCCCGCCGCGCCTGGCTGGAGCAGACCCAGTCCGAGGTGCGCAGCGAGTTCCTCAACCAGCTGGCCCGCGGCCAGGTGCGCAAGGGCGTCGTGTCCTCGGTGGTCAACTTCGGGGCGTTCGTCGACCTGGGTGGCGTCGACGGCCTGGTGCACGTCTCCGAGCTGTCCTGGAAGCACATCGACCACCCCTCCGAGGTCGTCGAGGTGGGCCAGGAGGTCACCGTCGAGGTGCTCGACGTCGACCTGGACCGCGAGCGGGTCTCGCTGTCGCTCAAGGCGACGCAGGAGGATCCGTGGCGGCTCTACGCCCGGACCCACGCGATCGGCCAGATCGTCCCGGGCAAGGTCACCAAGCTGGTGCCGTTCGGCGCCTTCGTCCGCGTCGAGGAGGGCATCGAGGGCCTGGTGCACATCTCCGAGCTGGCCGAGCGCCACGTGGAGATCCCGGAGCAGGTCGTCCAGGTGGGCGACGACGCCATGGTCAAGGTCATCGACATCGACCTGGACCGGCGCCGCATCTCGCTGTCGCTCAAGCAGGCCAACGAGGGCATGACGGTCGAGACCGAGTTCGACCCGACCCGCTACGGCATGGCCGCCGAGTACGACGACCAGGGGAACTACATCTACCCCGAGGGCTTCGACGTCGAGACCGGCGACTGGCAGGAGGGCTTCGAGGCCCAGCGCGAGACCTGGGAGAAGGAGTACGCCGAGGCGCACGCCCGCTTCGAGCAGCACATCGCGCAGATCCGCAAGTCCAACGAGGCGGACGCCGAGGCCGCGGCCGACGGCGGCGGCACCAACTACTCGTCCGAGGGTGGTGGCGGCCCCGCCGAGTCCGGTGGCTCGCTGGCCAGCGACGAGCAGCTGGCCGCGCTGCGGGAGAAGCTCTCCGGCGGAGCGTGATCGCCGAACCGGTAGCCCGGTAGCACCACCCGACGGCCCCGGTGACCACTGGTCACCGGGGCCGTCGGCGTTCCCGGACCACCGGCCGGCCGCCCGGGGGGCACCGGATCGCCATACCTAGACGCGCGGGAGAGGTCACGGTTGTGCTCCGGTCCGGTGACCCGCCGGTGCCTGCGCACGGTTCGGCCACCCGGACCACTACCGTGTTCACCATGCACGTGGCATGCGGCCGGTCCGGGGCGGCGCTCGCTCTGGGGCTGGTGCTGCTGCTGGCCACCGCCTGCGGGGCCCCGGCGCCCGAGGGGCCCAGCGTGCCGACCTTCCCGGCCCAGTCGCAGGCCGCCGACCCGGCCGCCGGGGCGTCGCCGGACGAGGGTGCGATCCCCGACGACTGCACCCGGCTGCTGGCCACCGCCGACCTGAACGCCCTGCTCGGCCTGCCGCTGGATTCGGTCGCGGTGCGCACCACCCGCCACCTCGCCGCACCGTCGGTGGGCCGCACCGAGCGCATCGCCTGCGACTACACCGGCCAGGGCGGGGTCCGCGGCTCGCTGCTCAAGCTGGACGTCTCGGCCTACACCGACCCGGCCGCGGCCGCGGCGCAGTGGCGGGTCAACACCGGCGCCGAGGACGGCACCCGCACCGACCTGCCGATCGGCAGCGCGTCCGCGGCGCTGTTCGAGCGTGGCGGCGAGGCCGTGCTGCGGGTCGTGCACGGGTCCGGCAACCTGGCGTTCGTGCTGCCCGCGCGGGCCCTGCCCGACGGCCGCACGCCGGGGGAGACCCTGGTCGACCTGGCCCTGCGGGTGCTGCCGGCGATCGCCCCGACCGGCGGCGCCGGGCCGGCGGTCGTGCCGACGTCCACGCCGGTCCGCGCGGCCGGTTCGCAGTAGCCTGCCCACGTGCTGCGGCTGGGGTTGACCGGCGGGATCGGATCGGGCAAGTCGACCGCGGCGCGGCGGCTGGTGGAGCGCGGCGCGGTGCTGGTCGACGCGGACGTGCTGGCCCGCGAGGTGGTCGAGCCGGGCACCCCGGGCCTGGCCGAGGTGGTCGCCGAGTTCGGCGACCGGGTGCTCGACGCCGACGGCGCCCTGGACCGCCCGGCGCTGGCCGCGGTGGTCTTCGGCGACGACGCCGCCCGCGGCCGGCTGAACCGGATCGTGCACCCCCGGGTGCGGCAGCGCACCGCCGAGCTGGTGGCCGCCGCCCCGCCCGACGCGGTGCTGGTCCAGGACATCCCGCTGCTGGTCGAGGGCCGGATGGGGGCGGCCTTCGCGCTGGTGGTCGTGGTGCACGCCGACGCCGAGGAGCGGGTCCGCCGGCTGGTCGGGCTGCGCGGGATGCCCGAGGCCGACGCCCGGGCGCGGATCGCGGCGCAGGCCTCCGACGACGAGCGGCGCGCTGCCGCCGACGTCTGGCTGGACAACTCGGCCGCCCCGGCGGACCTGGTCGCCGCCGTCGACGCGCTGTGGGACGGGCGGCTGGCGCCGTTCGCCGACGCCCTGCGGGTGGGCCGCCCGGCCGAGGCCGCACCGGCCCCGGTCGACCCGGATCCCGGCCGGGCCGCGGCCGGGGCGCGGCTGGTGGCCCGGGT